>CAZWZH010000071.1:0-6704 GCA_964638775.1 uncultured Pseudomonadales bacterium | reverse complement strand
ATCTCGATTTCGATCTCCAGCGACCAGCAGTGGTCCAATGCGATGTCGAGCCTGCGCAGCTTGACGGCATCCTTTTCCGTGCATACCACCGGCCAGTCGTTGGCGAAGCGTACCTCGTCGCCGGAATAACGGTGGTGGTCGTCCAGCGCCTGCAGCGCCGGGCGCAGCCCCAGTGCGCGCAACGTCTCCGCGAACCCGTCCGGATTGCCCACCCCCGCCACCGCGTTGACGTTCGGGTAATGGGCCGCAAACTGGTCGGGCGCCATTCTGGCCCCGGTTTTCAGGTTGGTGAAGAAACGCGGCCGAACATGCATGACCGTTTCGTTTCCGGCCATACCCGAAGGCCTGCGGTTGGCGATGATCAAATCCACTTCGGCGAGACGGCTGGCCGGTTCCCGCAGCGGCCCGGACGGCAGCAATCGGCCGTTGCCGAATCCCCGGTCGCCGTCGATGACGGCGATCTCGACATCCCGGGCCAGCGCATAGTGCTGCAATCCGTCGTCGCTGACGACGACGTTCACGTCATGCCGCTGAACCAGGTGGCGTACCGCCTTGACGCGGTTGCGGCAAACCACCACCGGCACGCCCGTGCGAGCCGCGATCAACGGCGGTTCATCCCCGGACAGCGCCGGATCCGCCCCGGTAGCCGGTACCGACACCGGGTTCCGGCCTCCCCGGCCGCCGTAACCCCGTGAGACCACCCCCGGCTTGAGGCCCCGCTCCTTGAGGTGCCGGACGAGCCAGATGACGAACGGGGTCTTGCCGGTGCCGCCTACGGTCAGGTTACCCACCACCAGCACCGGTACCGGCGCCCGCCACGGCGGACGTCTGCCCGTCAACGCAGCCATCCGCCGGCGCCTGGCCAGGATTCCGAACAACCAGGAAAGCGGCGCCAAGAGGCGCAGCCACCAGGCGTCCTCATACCAGCCACGCACCAGCCGTGTCCGGGCCGGCTCGTCGAGCGCGACGTCGGGCGCGACATCCACCATGGCCGGACGAGGCCCGGCCCTTTCGTCGCCCTGGCGGGAGAGCTTTTCACCGTCGTCGAACTGCGCATCGTGCAGGCTGGCGTAGACCTTGCCGGCAGCCATGAGCGATTCGTGCGTGCCGGTCTCGACGATGCGGCCCTCGTCCATCACCACGATGGCGTCGGCGTTTTCCACCGTGGACAGCCGGTGCGCGATCACCAGGGTGGTGCGGCCCCGCATGACTTCATCGAGGGCGGCCTGGATGTGCCGTTCCGATTCGCTGTCCAGCGCCGAGGTCGCTTCGTCGAGAATCAGGATGGGCGCGTCCTTGAGCAGCGCCCGGGCGATCGCCACCCGTTGCCGCTGGCCGCCGGAGAGCAGCACCCCGTCGTCGCCCACGGGCGTTTCGAGCCCTTCGGGCAACCGTTCGACGAAGCCGTCTGCGTGCGCCCGCCGCACGGCATCTCTTACCGCGCCGGGGTCCGAATCCGACAGGGCGCCGTAAGCGATATTGGCGGCCAGCGTATCGTTGAAAAGCGTCACCTGCTGTGAAACCAGCGCGATCTGGCGGCGCAGGTTGTCCTTCGCATACTCCTGGACCGGCCTCCCGTCGATGCACACGGCACCCCGCTCCACGTCGTAGAAGCGGGGGATCAGGCTAGCCAGTGTCGACTTGCCGCTGCCCGACCTGCCCACCAGCGCGACGGTCTGCCCGGGTTCCATCGTCAGGTCGATGCCCTTCAGCACATCGCCCCCACCGCCCGCGTAGGCGAAATGCACATCGCGAAATTCGATGCGTCCCCGCACCCGCTCCGGGGTGTGGGTGCCGGTGTCCGACTCGGTATCCGCATCGAGTTGGCCGAAGACGTCCTCGGCCGCCGCCAGCCCCCGTTGCAGGCGGGCATTGACTTCCGTGAGCCGGCGCACCGGCCGCACCAGGAGCCCGGCAAACACCAGAAACCCGGTGAAATTGCCGATGGACAGCCCCTTGGCGATCTCCGGGCGCGCCAGGAGCGCGATCAGCAGCGCCACCGCGGCCACGACCAGGATCTGCACCACATGGGTGCTCGCCACCTTGGTCATCACCATTTTCAGGTTCTGCCGCCGGTTGGCTTGACTGGCCCGGGCAAAGCGGCGGCGTTCGTACTGTTCGCCGCCGAAAATACGCACAACCCGGTAGCCGGCAACCAACTCCCCGGTAACATGGGTGACATCCCGCATCGACCCCTGGATACGCCGGGCGATGCGGCGGAACCGGCGGCTGGCGGCAAGGACCACCCCGGCCACCACCGGCACCGCCGCCACGAAGATCAGCGTGAGCTGCCAGCTCAGGTAGAACATGCACCCGAGAAAGACCATCACCTTGATGCCGTCCTGGACGAGGGAGCGAAGCGCCACCGTACCGGCATCCCGCAGTCCGGAGACGTTGTAGGTGATCCTGGACACCAGGTGGCCCTGGGCGCTGGCGTCGAAGAAAGCACTGGGCATGTGCAGCAACTGCTCGAACAGTTCCACGCGCAGGTTGTGTACCACCGAGAAGGAAATGCGGCTCAGCAGCATCTCGCCGACAAGTTCGCCCAACCCCCGTATCAGAACCGCAGCCAGCATGGCCACGGGAATGAACAGCGCCGCTTCCGGCAGCCCCTCGTCCCAGTTGTCGATCAGGCGCTCGAACAGCTTGACGAACCCGGCTTCGGCGGCGCTCCCCACCAGAAAGGCGATGACGGAACCCGCAAAGGCCAGGGAGTACGGCCAGACATAGCCGAGCAGCCGGCGGTAAGTGGTCCAGCCTTCAGCCTGCATCGGGTTCCGCGCCGTCATCCGTTGTCGAATCGCCATCGTCTGCCCGGCCCGCGGGCTGCTCGGACGCACCGTCCCGCTGCCGGGTCAGGAGGCTGACCTCGCGCAATCCGGCCTGTCCCGCTGCGTCCAGGGCCATGACCACCGCCCGGTGCGTACTGTTCGCATCCGCTGCGATCACCCCGACCTCGCCGGATGCAGACCCTTCGCCGGCTTCGACGATTGCCGCCAGGAGGTCGGGGAATGAACCGCCGGCAACCGGCTTGCCGTTCACCCGATAGCCGCCGTCCCGGCGCACCGCGATTTCCACCGCGGCGCGGTCCATGCCCCGCGGTTCGCCCGCTGCCCCCGGAAGCTCGATCCCGAGCCGGGATTCCCGCACGAAGGAAGCGGACACCATGAAGAAGATCAACAGCAGCAGAACGACATCGATCAGCGGAGTCAACTCGACGGACGCTTCCGCGAGGCCCTTACGCCGGGTCATGAGACGCTCCCGCCGCGACCCGGCAGTTTCCGCCGCGACGCGCCGCCACCTGCCGAGGCTGTACTTGGGCTCGGGCTGCGGGAAACCGGGTACGGAATGCCGGAGTGACGTGCTTTCAATCGCCTCACTCCACCCTGCGTCCGAAATCGCCGCGAACCGAATCGGCGAATCTCGCCGCCTCCTGCTCCAGTTCCAGCGCGAGGTCATCCACCCGGCGCAGGAAATAACGATGGAACATCAGCGCCGGAATCGCCACCGACAAGCCGGCCGCCGTGGTGATGAGGGCTTCGGCGATTCCGCCGGCCAAGGCCTGGGCGTTGCCAGTGCCGGCGAGCATCAGCGCGGAAAAGACCTCGATCATGCCCACCACCGTGCCCAAAAGCCCCAGCAGCGGCGTCACCGAAGCGATGATTCCGAGCGTGGTCAGGTAGCGTTGCAGGTCGTGGTTGGCCCGGTCCACCGCTTCCTGCATGGCCGCCTTCATGTGCTCCCGGCCGCGGGCGGCGTTCTCGACACCCGCCGCAATCACCTGCGCGAGCGGGCTCCCGCCATCGATTGCGGCCTGTGCTGAGGCGCCCTCGCGCAGCCGTGCCGCCACCCGTTGGACGAGGTCGCCCGGCGCGACGCGACCGCGACGCAACGTCCAGGCGCGCTCGATGACAATGGCCGCCGCGACGACGCTGCCCAACAGGATGGGCGCCATCAGCCAGCCGCCGGATTGGACCGTCTCCCACACGGCCCCGCCTCAGCCGGCGCCGGCCTGTTGGCGGAAACAGTGGTTCGTGGCCTCGACGAACCCTTCCACCGAACCGCAGTCGAACCGCCGGCCGGCGAACTTGTATGCCATGACGGCGCCGTGCCGGGCCTGGTGCAGCAGTGCATCGGTTATCTGGATCTCGCCGTTCATGCCGGGCGCCGTGGTTTCCAGGATCTCGAAGATGTCGGGCGTGAAGATATAGCGGCCGATGATGGCCAGGTTGCTCGGCACCTCCCCCGGCGCCGGCTTTTCGACCATGTCGTTTACCCGGAAGATCGTGTCGCTGATGCCCTGCCCGGCAATCACGCCGTACTTGTGCGTCTCGGATTCCGGAACTTCCTGAATCGCAACGATGCTGCACCGGAATTGCTTGAATATCCGGACCATCTGCGCGAGCACGCCGCGTTCGTTCCCGAAACAGAGGTCGTCCGCCAGCACCACGCCGAAGGGTTCATCGCCAACGAGGGTGCGGCCGCTGAGAATGGCATGGCCCAGCCCGCGCATGTTCACCTGGCGGGTGTACGAGAACGTGCAGCTTCCGATCAGGTCCCGAATGCCGGTGAGCAGCTTCTCCTTGCCGGTTCCCCGGATCTGGTGCTCCAGTTCGTAGCTCAGGTCGAAATGGTCTTCGATGGCGCGCTTGCCCCGGCCCGTGACGAAGCCGATCTCGGTGAGCCCCGCTTCCACGGCTTCCTCCACGCCGTACTGCACCAGGGGCTTGGTGAGCACCGGCAGCATCTCCTTGGGCATGGCCTTGGTAGCCGGCAGAAACCGGGTTCCATAGCCCGCGACGGGGAACAGGCACTTCTTGATCACGGGTTCCGGCCGGCACCGTTCATGAACGAACATGGCGAGGTTGACGAGCGCAGCAGTCTTTTCATGAACAGTGCCCCCTGCGGGACCCTGGCCGGAAGCTGTCGATATTACCCCGTATTGCCGGCCCGCGTACCCGCGTCCGATTGCCCGGCGGCGGCGAAGGTGAAGCCGCCGTCCACGCAGTCCACCGACAAGGTCTGGCCCGGCCCGAAGGCGCCGCCGAGCAGCCGGGTCGCCAACGGGTTCTCGATGCGCTTCTGGATCACCCGCTTCAGCGGCCGCGCGCCATAGACCGGGTCATAGCCTTCTTCCACGAGCGCATCCACCGCATCGCCGCTCAGCTCGATGCCGATGTCCTTATCCGCCAGACGCGAGCGCAGGATATCGAACTGCAGCCCGGCAATACGGCGCACGTGGTCCCTGGCCAAAGCATGAAACACCACCATGTCGTCGATGCGGTTGATGAACTCAGGGCGGAAGTGCTGGCTCACCACGCCCAGCACGATGGATTTGAGACGTTCCTGGTCGGTACTGTCGGCCATGTTCTGAATGGCTTCCGAACCCAGGTTGGAGGTCATCACCAGGACGCAGTTGCGAAAATCGACGGTGCGGCCGTGTCCGTCGGTCAGGCGGCCGTCGTCCAGCACCTGCAACAGGACGTTGAACACATCGGCATGGGCTTTCTCGATCTCGTCGAGCAGGATGAGCGAATACGGCCGGCGCCGGACCCGCTCGGTGAGATAGCCGCCCTCCTCGTAGCCCACATAGCCAGGGGGCGCACCGATGAGGCGTGACACCGAGTGCTTTTCCATGAACTCCGACATGTCCACGCGGATGAGCGCATCCTCGCTGTCGAACAGCACCGCGGCGAGCGCCTTGCACAGTTCCGTCTTGCCGACCCCCGTGGGGCCCAGGAACATGAACGAACCGTTCGGCCGGTCTGGATCGGCCAAGCCCGCCCGGGATCGGCGCACCGCATCGGCGACCACCTCGATCGCCTCGTCCTGCGCCACCACGCGCTCGTGCAACGCTTCCTCGAGATGCAGCAGTTTTTCCTTCTCGCCTTCGAGCAGCTTGGAGACCGGGATTCCGGTCCACTTGGAAACCACCTCGCCGATCTCTTCCTCCGTTACGCTGTTGCGCAGCAACCGGTGATTCTGCGGCTCGGATGCCCCGGCCAGCAGTCGCTCCAGTTCCGGGATGCGCCCGTACTGGAGTTCCGACATGCGGGCGAGATCGCCGCCGCGGCGGGCGGCCTCGAAGGCGGTGCGCGCCGCTTCAAGGTCTTCCTTGATGTCCTGCGTGCCCTTGAGGCTCGCCTTTTCCGCCGTCCAGATCTCATCGAGGTCAGCGTATTCCTTCTCAAGGCGCGCGACGCTGTGCTCGAGGTCCTCGAGGCGCCGGCGGCTGGCCTCGTCGCTTTCCTTCTTGAGCGCTTCCACTTCCATCTTCTGCTGGATCAGGCGGCGCTCCAGGCGGTCCATCGCCTCCGGTTTCGAGTCGATCTCCATGCGAATGCGGCTGGCCGCCTCGTCGATCAGGTCGATGGCCTTGTCCGGAAGCTGCCGGTCAGAGATGTACCGGTGCGAAAGCCGCGCGGCGGCGACGATGGCCGGATCCGTGATGTCCACGGCGTGGTGGAGTTCGTAACGCTCCTTCAGGCCGCGCAGGATAGCGATGGTGTCCTCCACCGTCGGTTCGTCGATCAGCACCTTCTGGAAACGCCGCTCCAGGGCGGCGTCCTTCTCGACGTACTGACGGTATTCGTCCAGGGTGGTGGCTCCCACGCAGTGCAGTTCACCGCGCGCGAGCGCCGGCTTGAGCATGTTGCCGGCGTCCATGGCCCCTTCCGCCTTGCCCGCGCCCACCATGGTGTGCA
>CAZWZH010000070.1:0-6847 GCA_964638775.1 uncultured Pseudomonadales bacterium | reverse complement strand
CAGGGGCTCGCCGTCGCCGGTGAACGGGTCCGGCCGGTCCTGCATGCAGTCTGCCAATGTATTCGGAACCAGCGTGATGCCGTGCCGTTCGGCGAGATTCCGCACGTCCGCACTGGTCAGCACGGAAGCGACGGACCCGTCGGCACCCTGGAAAGCCAGGGCGCTGTAGAAGTTCACCAGGAGTTCCGCATCGCCCTTCCCGACCATCGAATCGATACGGGTATTCGCCGGGAGATAGCCCCAGGTGCCCGGCTCCAGCGTGCTCTGCACTCCGCCCTCGTCGTAGAGAACCTCTCCCGACAACACCAACAGGTCCATGCCGCCCAGCGGTGTTGCGGAACTGAGCCCCGCGCCCGACTCGAGCTTCACCGCGACGCTGAACATGCCGCTCTCGGTGCTCGCGCGCAGCGGCTTGAGGTGCGTGCCCGCCGCGCCCGGAACCGCCATCCAGGGCAGCACGTTCACATCGACGCCCCCTTCGATACCGGTGGGGTTGTATTCCGGATTGATTGCTTCAGCCATTTCTCAGTCCATCCTTATCGTTCCGGGTGCATCCCGGTTCCGCCATGGAGTCCGCGGAAAATTCATGACCCATCATCAGAACCTGTAGCTCAGCGAGGCGGCGAACAGCCGCGGCTGGCCCATGGTTCCGATATTGATGTTCGGCCCCCCATCCAGCGCATGCAGGTTGGGAAACCGGTTGACATCGGTGTAATACTTCTCGTCCGTGAAGTTCTCGATTTGCAGCAGCAGTTCCCATTGATCGCCTTGCAGCCCGATCTGGGCGTTGCCTACGGTGTAGGAGCCGTGCTCCACCGTATCCCAGGCCTGCAGTCCCAGGTACGAACCGGTGTGACTGACCTGCAGGCCGGCGATGAGGCGCAGCCCGTTCGCGCCCGGCAAAGGTGCGTCGTAGAACGCGCCGACCAGCCAGTTCACGTCGTTGGTGTTCGGCACCTTGGTGCCGCCGAGGTCGATCACCGAGTCGCCCAGATCGACCAGGGCGCCGCTCTTCCACTCCGCGTCGACCACGCCGAGCCCCGCCGTCAGGCTGAAGCTTTCCGTTACCTGGAAATTCACCTCGGCTTCGAAACCGTATTGCTCGGAGTCGCCGAGATTGATGATCCCCTCGATCACCTGCCCGCCGACCTGGGCCTGGTATTCGACCTGGCGGTCGGTGTAGTCGATGTAGAACGCGGCGGCGCTCAACGTGACCCGGTCATCGAGGAGCCGCGACTTCCAGCCCAGTTCGAAGCTCGAGGCCTCTTCGATGTCGAAACCGAACAGGTCGTTTACGCCCGCGAGGTTCGCGAGGTTGTAGCCGCCCGGCTCATAGCCCTTGGCATAGGTAAAGTAGACCATGGACGCCTCCGTCACCCACCTCGTCAGCGAAGCGCGCGGCAGCACCTCGACGGCATCCTGGCTGCTGCTGATGCCCGTGTCGAAGTTGTCGGTCTTGTTCTTCCACCGGTCTACCCGTATGCCCACATCGAGTTCCCAGTCCTCCCAGGAATAGCTGACATTGGCGAAAGCCGCCAGGTGGGACTTGTCCCGGTCGCGGATCTCGAAGGGAATCCACAAGGCGTCCATTTCCATGTCCGGCGTCAGGATCTGGCCCAGCCAGACGCCGGAGCAGGTCGGCATACCGGCGGCGCAGCCGAGCGGCCCCGAGATGTTGCCGTCGGCATCGACCCGCGCATCCCACCAGATCTGGGAGGAGCGCATTTTCTCCGCGTAGAGCGAGTAGTAGGCGCCGGCGATCCAGCTCAGGGGCCCGTCGGTGGTCGAGGTGAAACGCAGTTCCTGGGTAAACACATCCATTTCTTCGGGCCGGTACGCATCGAAAATGAACTCTTCCCGGATGTCCGCATCGGTGTACCGGGTGCTATCGGTTGTGGTGTATGAGGTCAGCGAGAGCACGGAGACGTTGTCGAGATCGAGCACCAGTTCGACCGTTCCGGCCAGGGTGTCGCGCTTGTGGGTCGAGTTGGTGCTGTTGTTGACGACGCGAACGTACTGAAATTCATCGGTCAGTTCACGCATCCAGACGTTGCTGAAACCGTCCAGTTCGTTGTAACGGAGCGCCGCGAAGACCGACAGGTTATCGCCCAGGGGCCCGGAGACCGTGACGCGCCCGCCGAATTCCTCCATAGCCCCGACGTCCTTCTTCTCGTTGCCCCGGATGCCATTGAGCCGGGGCGGATTCTCGTTGGTCAGGAAGCCGTCGTCGTTGTAGAAGAACCCGAAAACCCGCATGGCCCATCCCGAGTCGCCCAGGGGCGTGTTCACGGCCGCTTCGACATCGATCATGCTCTGTTCCCCGAACCGCCCCTTGACGCGTCCGAACGTATCGGAGGGGTCCGGCCGGGCGCTTACAAACTTGATGGCGCCGCCGATGTTGCTGCCGCCGTACAGCGTTCCCTGGGGCCCTTTGAGCACTTCGATCCGGTCCATGTCCCCGAACCGGGAGGAGGCATCCGAGAAGACCTGCACGTCGTCAAGGTAGAACCCCACGCCCTGGGTGTTGCCGAAACCGCCGATGCCCCGGATCGTGACGTTCGGAAAACCGTCGGTGCGCATCGACAGGTTCAGGTTGGGTACCGACAGGCCGATATCCCTGAGATTGTCGATGGATTGGCGGGCAATCTGGTCTCCCGAAAGGGCGGCGACGGATTCCGGGATCTCGAGCAGGCTCTCTTCCCGTTTCCTGGCCGTCACGATGATCTCTTCGACCACCGGCCCCGCCGCTTCCTCACCGGACTCCCCAAACGCCGTCCGCACGTCAACGGCCAGCGCTGCCGCTGCAACCGCGCCCATTGCCGCCACGGCCCTGGCGGCGAATGCAAAGTATCGATTGATCATTTTCGATGCCCGGCCCGACACCACCCGTTACCGGATCTGCGGGCCTCTCCTCCCCTTGACAGTTGTCCAAACGGATGATTCGGATGCTATAGAATGTTGAGCGGCATGTATACGGACGACGCAACCGAACTCGCCAAGCGCGCCCTTGCGCACTTCAGGCGCAAGACCACCGACAGGGCGCCCGCCCAGATGGAACTGTCCGTCGACGCCTACGCGGACCCCGAGCGGTACCAGCGGGAGATGCAACGCATATTCCGGGAACTGCCGATCGCCGTCGCACTGTCGATCGAACTGCCGGAACCGGGGTCGTACAAGGCCGAGACCCTGATGGGGCGGCCGTTGCTCGTCACCCGGGACGAGGACGGAGAGGCCCGTGCCTTCCTGAACGTCTGCCGGCATCGCGGCGCCATCGTCTGCCCCCCGGGCTCAGGACGGCGCACGCGCTTTTCCTGCCCGTATCACGCCTGGACCTACGACCTGCGGGGCAGGTTGGTGGGCGTCTACGGGGCGCAGTCCTTCGGCGATCTAGACCGGGAGACACGGCCCCTGACACAGCTCCATTGCGAGGAACGCTCGGGCCTGATCTGGGCTTGCCTGACGCCCGGGATCACTTTCGACATCGATGCCTGGCTGGGAGGCTTCGCGGCGAAACTGGATTCGCTGCGCCTCGACGACTGGGTGGTCTATGCGCAGCGCGACCTGGACGGCCCCGGCTGGAAGCCGACCCTGGACGGTTACCTGGAGGTCTATCACCACGACTCGGTGCATCGCTCGACGGTGGGCCAATACACCATCGGCAACCTCCTGGTGCACGATGTGTTCGGCCCGCACCAGCGCCTCACCTTCGGCCGCAGGAACCTGCCCGAGCTGGAATCGCTGCCCGAGTCGGAGTGGCAGGCGGACAACTACATCCGCATCATTCACTCGGTGTTTCCCAACCTCTCCATCTCGGGCATCGTCGGCGGTCACTGCCTGGTCAGCCAGATCTTCCCGGGGCCGACCCACGAGACCACCACCACGCGCCAGACCGTGCTCTGTTCGAGAGGCGAACAGAACGAAAGCTGGGTTGCGGATGCCGAGAACTTCAGCGAAATGACCCTGCAGGCGGTCCGCGACGAAGACTATGCCGTCGTCGCCACCATCCAGGCCGCCCTGCCCGCCGGCGCCAACCGCGAATTCCTGATCGGGCGCAACGAGCCGGGCGTGCAGCACTATCACAGGACCGTCGCCCGCATGATGGACGGCGCCCGCGAATGACCCTGACGACCCGGGAGAACCCACATGAGCGATAGCGCCGCACTGGAAGGCCGCATCGACCGCCTGGAATCGCGCTTTGCCATCGAAGAACTGGTGAGCGCCTATTGCGAAGCCTGCGACGAGCACGACATTCCGCGCCTGGCGGCGCTGTTTACGGAAGACGCGGTGTACGGCTCGCCGAGCGGGGTGCTGGTGTCAACGGGCCGCTCCGAGATCGCGGAGATGTTCGTGCGGGCCTTCAGCGTGCGCGGCCCGGGCTTTCACTGGACCCACGATCTGGTCATCCGCCTCGACGAAGAAAACGCCGACCGCGCCACCGGCGTCGTGGCGAGCCACGCGGAGACCTTCGTCAACCGGGTGCCGAGCCTCGCCGCGATGAAATACGACGACGAGTACCGGCGCGTGGACGGCCATTGGCTCTTCGCCCGGCGCAGCATCCGATTCCTCTACTACGTGCCCGCCGAGAAATACCTGGAGGCGTTGAAGTCAAAGCGGCGCCTGTGCTTCGAAGGCACCTGGTCCGAGGCGGACTACCCGGAATCGTTACCGGCCTGGCAGGAATTCGAGCGGAAGTATGGAGGCTAACGGTGGGGTCAGTAATGGTGGGGTCAGCGCCCGTTGACGAAGTCGTAGTTCAGAATGCGGTCGCTGTGGCGGCTGACCCGCCAGCCCGGCGGATCGCGCCGCTCCGGCTCCAACGGGCCAAGGGGCATCCGCTTGCCGCCCACCAGCACCTGCTTGATGCGTTCGGTATCGGCCAGCAGGGTAACGTCGGTGGAAGGGTCTCCGTCCAGGATCAGCAGGTCGGCCAGCCTGCCTGCCTCGATGGCTCCGGTCTCGCCGTCGAGCCGTAACGCCCGCGCGCAGGCGCTGGTGCCGGCCTGAATCGCCGCCAATGGCGTGAAATCCAGGTCGTTCACGAAGATCTCCAGTTCGCGATAGTGCCACTCGCCGTAGGGCGTCAGCGAGAAGCCGCTTTCCGTGCCGCAAAGCAGCGGCACTCCCTCGCCATGGGCGCGCTTGAGCATGGCCGCGCTGTCGACGATTTCCCGTCGGAAGACTTCCCGCAGGTCGGGCGATGCGTTCACCCGGCCGCCGTGGTCGGCGAGATTCGCCTGAAACGTGAACGTCGGTACGATGGGCGTTTGCGCCTCGACCACCGCTGCAAGCGCCTCTTCGTCCATGTAGGTGGCGTGCAGGATGATGTCGAAACCCGCTTGCGCGGCATCGCGGATGCTCGAGGCGCCGCGGCAATGCCCGACCACCGGCGTATCGAGTTCGTGCGCGGTGTCGGTAACCAGCCGCAATTCCTCAAGGCTCCACACCTGCAGTTCGCCCGTGACCTTCTGGCGCGGCGTCAGCCCGGTGACATGCACCTTGATCCAGTCGACTCCGTTCTTGATCTGCCGCCGCACCTCCGCGACGATCTCGTCGCGGGTGCGAACCACCTTGCCGTACCCGCGCCGCCCCTGGTCCGGCAGCAGGCGCCCGGCCGTGCCGCCGACGGACGTCAGGAGCGCGTTTCCGCCCACGGACATGCGGGGGCCGTGGACGATGCCGGCCTCCACCGCATCGCGCAGGTCAATACTGGTCTCCCACAGGCTGTCCGGGTCGAGAATGCCCGTGACGCCGGCGCGATAGACCTTCTGCAGGTTGCGCGCCGCGATGATGGCCGACAGCCCCTCCCGGCGATGGAAGAACAGTTCGTCGTTGGAACTCGGCTCATCGAAGCTGATGTGGCAGTGCGCATCGATCAGGCCCGGCATCACCGTCATGCCGGTGGCATCGATACGCTCGACCCCGCCGCCGGCCGGGGCGTCGAAAGCGCCGACCGCGACGATGCGCTCGCCGGCGACCGCGACATCGCCGAACTCCGGCTCGTTACCCAGGCCGTCGATGATGCGGCCGTTCTCGATGATCAGGGTCGGCTGGTTTCGCGTCATGATTCGGGCCTCCATGAGTCCCGGAGCGTCACGATGCGATTGTAAGTCTCCGGCAGCGCGCTGTCCCGGCAGAAATAACCGGTGCGCTCGAACTGGAAACGCGACTCATCGCTGCCGGCGATGGCGGGTTCCACGTAACCCTGCACGGTGACCAGCGAGTCCGGGTTGAGATCCTCCATGAAAGTGGCCGCACGCGGAGCCGGAACGCGGCAGAGCCGGCCATACAGCCGAATCTCCGCGGGAACCGCATTGTTCGCGTCCACCCAGTGGATCACGCCCGCCGGCTTTATGCCGCTGGTATCGCTGCCGCTTTTCGACTCGGGAACGTAGCTGCACTCAAGTTCCACCACTTCCCCGTCGGCATCGGTGACAACGTCGTCGCAACGCAGGATATAGGCGTAGCGCAGCCGCACGTGGGCGCCCGGCGAAAAGCGCTTCCACTTGCGCGGCGGCGCGAACGAGAAGTCGTCGCGCTCGATGTATAGCTCTGGGCCGAACGGCAGCGTGCGCAAGCCCAGTTCGGGCCGGCGCGGGTGCCAGGGGCCTTCCAGGTTTTCACCCGGCCCTTGGTAGTTGGCGATGCGAACCTTGAGCGGCCGGAGCACGCTCATGCCCCGGGGCGCGACGCTCTCCAGGTCCTGACGGATGCAGAACTCCAGAAGCTCCACCTTCTGCCGGTTGTCCTGCTTGGTGACGCCCACCCGACGGCAGAACTCGCGTATCGACGCCGGGGTGACCCCCCGCCGGCGCATTCCGGCCAGGGTGGGCATGCGCGGATCGTCCCA
>CAZWZH010000069.1:0-7386 GCA_964638775.1 uncultured Pseudomonadales bacterium | reverse complement strand
GAGCGATCCGGTGTCGTCGGGGCCCATCATGGCCTTGCGGAGTACGGGTAGCGGTGCGCTGCCGAGCGAGAGGAGGGTTTCGTGGAATTCCGTCCACGCCGCCCGGCCGCCGCGGTCGGCAGTCCAGTCCTCGCGCATCTTCCTGATGATGAGCTTGCCCACGGTATAGGCGAAATAGCCCGGGTCGTAGGTTCCGCGAATCGCCTGCTGTTCGGCATTGCCCGGATCGAGATGGGCAAGTTCTGCGAACATCCGGCGCGAGGTCTCGACGCTCATTCCCTCCACGTGGAGACCGATTGAGGACAGGAACCGCACATCGCGCATCAGCGCATCGAGGATCTGGCCCACGCGGACCAAGGGTCGGCCTTCACCCAGCCCGGCTTCCTGCATCAACTCTTCGGCATAGTGCGCCCAGCCTTCGTTCAGCATGCCGTTACGCAGCACCTTGCCCACCCGGTTGGCCGAGCGCTTGTTGTAGAGCGAATGCAGGAAGTGCCCCGGCCAGACTTCGTGCACGGAAGTGTTCAGCAGGTCCGCTTCGCCCGGAACGTACTGGCGTTGCACTTCCAGTGGCCATCCGGGGTCCGGGCCGGCGATGTAGTAAATGGCCGGCAGCCCCTCCTCGTAGGGACCGGGAATCTCGATATAGGCCGAATTGGTGCGGCGATAGGCCGGCGCCTCGGCCACGAAAGCCACCTCATCGCTTGGGATGCCGACGAGGTCCGCCTGCACGAGAAACGCCTTGAGTTCCGGCAGTTGCTCGTTGGCCCGGGCAACAGCGCCCTGCGGGGGCTTGTCTTTCCGCACGCTGGCGGCGCAGTCGACGACGGAGATTTCCGGGTCGTAGGCGTGGCAGGTTTCCCGCAGCAGTTCGAGGTTGCGCTCCAGATCTGCCTGGGCCACGTTCTTGAGGGTTCTCCAGTCCAGGTCGATGCGGTAGCGCCGCCAGAGCAGCTCGCCGTAACGCTCCTCGCCCAGGGCAAAGTCGCCGGTACTTTCCTCGAGGCGCTGCTCCAGCCAGGTTACGACTTCTCGCAGGGCGGCAACGGCCGGACCCTGGGCCTCGGCAAACTCAGCCTGCAGCGCCTCGTCTTCCACCCCGGCAACGAGGGCGGGGACCTCATCGCCGAGATGCGCCGCCAGGCCCCCGAACCGGACCAGCGCGGATCGCACGAACGGGCGTGGGAACGGCGGCTCCAGGGTGGCGCGCATCTGCTGCAGGTAGGCCGGCAGGTTCCCCAGGTACGCGGTGAGCGCCGCCAGCCGCACGCCCGGGGATGCATAGTCGCGCGATACGTACACGCTGGGGCTGATCGTCCCAGCGTACCAGGCGGGGTTCCGCCGGTGGTACTGCGCGACTTCCACCCCGAACAGCATCCCGTCGATCGCCGCAATCAGGTTCTCCCGTTCTAGGTTTTCGCTCTCGGAGAGGGAGTCGGCGGGAAACTCCTCCCGTGCCCGTGCGGCATAGTCGCGCAGCAGCGCCCCACGGCGCTCGAAGGCCTCGGCGGTAACCTCCGGTAACATTCCGTCGTACTCGTGGCGCCCCGCCCACACACCTGCCGTGGGCGCCGCTTCGAAATGCCGCTCGATGAACTCATCCGTGAAGCGCTCCCAGGCCGACGCCGAGGACGCTTCCACCGAGTCCTGCTCCTGCACCTCGCTTTCACATCCCGCCAGAATGCCGGCGGCGCCGATGACCGCCATAATCCAGCCAACCCGCGAAAAGCCCGTCTTCATCGCAATCCTCCCCATGGGTATCGAATCGGCCAGAACAGAATCGCAGGACCGGGAGAACCAATCAACATGTGCAAGGGCTTACCTGCTACCATCCCGACTGGGAAGTTTCAGGCGACCTGCCCCGTTCGGTCGCACCGCCGGGCAGCCTGACCGGAAACAGACTCGAGCCTGAAGAGAATGCCGGCAGACATGATTCAGGAACGCGACCTGCCCGTTGCGATGGACGACGGCACGGTACTGCGCGCCGATGTATTTCGTCCGCAAACCGATGACAGCGTGCCGATCATCATGACGATGGGCCCTTACGCAAAAGGCGCCCGTTACCAGGACCACTACAAGATGATGTGGGACTGGCTGGCCGCCAAATATCCCGACATCCTGCCCGGGTCCACGCGCAGCTACCTCACCTGGGAGACCGTCGACCCCGAAATCTGGGTGTCGTGGGATTACGCCGTCATCCGTGTCGACAGCCGCGGCGCGGGCCGCTCGCCCGGCTATCTCGACATCTTCTCACCGCGTGAAACCCGCGATTACGCAGCCTGCATCGAATGGGCGGGCCGGTTGCCGTGGTCGAACGGCAAGGTGGGCCTCAACGGCATCTCCTACTACGCCATCAACCAATGGCAGGTGGCCGCCGAGCAGCCGAAGCACCTGACGGCGATGATCCCCTGGGAGGGCGCGGCCGACAGCTACCGCGACTGGTCACGGCACGGCGGCATCCTCAACAACCATTTCTATGCGATTTGGTACGAACGGCAGGTTCTCAGCGTGCAGCACGGCAATCCCGGCGGCCCGCCCGACCCGTGGCTGGGTGAGCGCGCCACCGGTCCCGCCGAATTGACAGCCGAAGCCCGGTTCGAGAATCGCGCGGACGGGGCGGAGAACATGCGCGTTCGCGAGATGGACGATGACTGGTATCGCGCCCGCTCGCCGGACTGGTCCAAGGTCACAATCCCGTTCCTCAGCGCAGCGAGCTGGGCCGGTTTCGGATTGCACCCGCGCGGCAATTTCGAGGCGTTTACGCAGGCGGCAAGTACGGAGAAATGGCTCGAGGGGCACCCCGGCCGCCACGAGGAATGGTTTTATCTCGACTACGGGATGGCGCTGCAGAAACGCTTTTTCGACTATTACCTCAAGGGAGAGGAAAACGGCTGGGCGGATGAACCGAGAGTGTGGCTCAACATCCGTCGTCCCTTCACCGAGGAGGTGGAACTGCGCAAGGAAGACGACTGGCCACTGCCGCAAACGCAGTGGACGAAGCTCTATCTGGATGCTGCCTGCGGCACCCTTCAATGGGACGTACCGACTGCAAACGGCGAGGCGACATTCGCCGCACTGTCCGACGGTGTGACCTGGCAATCGGCGCCGCTCGAGGAGGAAACGGAGATCACCGGCCCCATGGCGCTCAAGTGCTTCGTGTCGGCGTCGACGGTAGACGCGGACCTGTTCGTCACCGTGCAGGCATTCGCCCCCGATGGCCGCGAAGTGCACTTTCAGGGCACTCTGGATCCCGCGACGCCGCTGGCTCAGGGCTGGCTGCGGGCCTCTCACCGCAAGCTCGATCCGGAAAGGTCGCTGCCGCATCGCCCGTTTCACACACACGACGACAAGCAACCGCTGCTGCCCGGCCATATTTACGAACTGGATGTCGAAATCTGGCCGCAGTGCGTGGTGCTGCCGGCGGGTTACACAATTGCCGTGAACATCGCCGGCAAGGACTTCGAACGCGCTGGCGAGCCGCTGGGCGAGTACAGCCCCATGCGTGGGTCGGGGCCGTTTCTGCACACCGAGCCGAGAGACCGGCCGGAAGACGTGTTTGGTGGCGACACCACCCTGCACACGGGTCCGGGAACGGAGTCCTGGATCCTGCTGCCGATCATCCCGGCACGGTAACGGACGGAATCAGACGGTGTTCCGTTCGCCAGCCAGCAGGCTGCGAATGATCGGCAGGTTGGCGCGGCCTACGAACGGCTCACCGTCGGCGACATAGCCCGGAACATCCACAACGCCCTGCTCCAGCGCATCTCGCCGGTAACCTTGCAGGTCCGCTTCGGCCTGTTCCTCGAACCAGGCATCGATCCCCTGTGAATCGCCGTCTGCGCCCGCGACCGCCGCAAGTGCCGCTTCCCGGTCGAAGGGATCCATCGCGCCGCACCACACCCGTTCGAACACGTCCGCGACATAGGCATCGACTTCAGGCCCGGGAGCCCCGTGTTGGCGTCGCAGCCAGGCAAGACCCGCGTTCGCCGCAAAACATTCGCGTTGCGGATCCGGGTAAACCAGGGAAAGACCCTGCTGGCCCGCATAGAAAGACTCCTCGCGACGCCGGTAGTCGGCCCGAATTCTTCTATGTCTCGCCCCCTTGGATTGGTGATCGGCGTTGCGGTGCGGCCTGGGTCTGAGCGAGAGCGGGCGCCAGTCCAAGGCAATACCGGTCTCCTCGGCGAGCCGGAGCGTCGGTTTCAACGCAAGGCGGGCCGGCGCGCTCGCGAAGTCGACGTAAACGATGAGGTCCACTACCAGACACCATAGGCTACGTCAGGGGCAGGTCCTTCACGTCCGTCCAGGCACCAGCGCACCGCGGGCAGATGCTCCCTGCCGAAGAAGACCTGTTCGTCCACCACATAGCTCGGCACGCCGAACAGGTCGGCGGGATGCAGGCTGTCCTGAAGGGAGTCGTGCAACGCCCGCCCCTCGCCGGAGGCATATCGCCGAAATCCCGCAACGGGGGTTCCGGCCGCCTCCAGCATGGCCTCGATCACGACGGGATCCTCGATATCCAGTTCACGCTTCCAGAACTTCTCGTAAACACTGAAGAAATAGCGTTTGAGCTCGGCGCGGCCATGCGCCTTCGCCCACATCAGCCCGATGGCCGCAAGCGATGAATCCCAGATCTTGACCGTACCCCTGAGGATGATGTCCCGATGACGCGCCGTGCGCTTGGTGTCGCGGTAGGCATACCGGACATTGGCCCATTGCTCGTCCGAGCGCCTGCTCTCCGTCACCCGGCCCTTGTCGTCCACCCGGGCACTGCCGAGAAAACTCGGGATGTCCAGAGTCAGCGGCCGCCAGTCGATCTCGATGCCGAAGTCGTCTTCGAGTTGGTAAGTGGGTTCCAGCGCCATGTAGGCGTAGGGGCTCTTGAAGTCCATGTAGACAATCAGGGGCGATTCCGAGCGCAACGGATGCTGGGTTTTCATGGGCGCGATCTACTTGCGCGCCTCGGCCATTCGTTTTTCGCCGTCCTCGATCTGCTCCCGGGCTTCCTTTCTGATCTTCTTCTGGCCCGTGGGATCCACGCCCATCTCGTAGAGAATCCGCGAGTTTGCATGACCGAGGTGGTGCAGCCCGAAAGCGGAGTGGATGGCGCTGTACATGCCCTGGGCATCGAGCGACTGGTTGACGGCCAGCTTGGCGAGCTTCAGCCCGAACGGCGGCTGGCGGGCGATCTTCGAGGCCAGGTCCAGGGTGTAGCTTTCGAGTTCGCCCCGGGGCACTACCTGGTTGACCATGCCGAGTTCCTTGCCTTCCTGGGCACTGATGGCGCCGCCGGTGAACAGCATTTCCTTGGCCTTGCGATGGCCGAGTTCCCACGCATGAACGAAGTATTCGTGGCCGTTAACGCCGAACGCCAGCACCGGGTCGGAAAACTGGGCGTCTTCGGAGGCGACGATGAGATCGAAAGGCCACACCAGCATCAGGCCCCCGGCGATCGCCTTGCCCTGAACCTGGGCTATCGTGGGTTTCGGCATGTTGCGCCAGCGCCAGCAGAAGCCGATGAAGATCTCCTGCTCCATGGCCATGTGGCCTTCCTGGCCGGGCCGGTCGTAGCCGCCCACGCCCATGATCGGGGGCGTGAAATCGCCGATTCGGCTGTAGTCCTTCATGTGGTGCCCGGAAGAGAAGTGCGGCCCGTCCGCGCCGATGATCACCACCTGGATCGCGTCGTCGTGCATGGCCCGGTTGAGCGCCCGGTCGATCTCGTAGAGCATCTGCTTGTCCTGGGCGTTTCGGGTATCCGCCCGCGCCAGCATGATGCGCGCCACCTTCTCGGCGGGTTCTTCGTAGCGGATCTGTTCGTACTCGGTGCTCTGGTCCATTCAGCCCTCCCGGCGTTTTCGGATTGCGGCCCATGCCGCATCAATCGTCAGTAGTTATACCACTTGCGGAACTGTGGTAGCGACATTGCCGCGCGCTACCTGGCCGAACTCTCTACCAGCATTGATGGCAGTTCGCTGTACGCGATCCTGGCTATTCTCCTATTGATCATTGCCTATCGGTACGGATCATACGGGTAGTCATGGAGCAACGATTTCCAACCCGCCGTCTCACCGGGCGCCCGCCGGAAGAATTGGGCTATAGTGCAAGGCGTCGTGAGGAGTTGCAGTTCATGAGCAAAGCGATGCGCTGGACAAGGGAGTTCTCCTCTTCGGCCAGCTTTTCGGATGATCTGGGCGCCCTGGGTACCTGGGTTGGGCCTCGAACCGGAATCGCCAAACGAACGCAGGGCGACACGGAAGACTACGTCCTGCGGCGCGTACTGGTTGCCCTGAATCGTCAGCAGAAGCTCGACTTTCCGTTCACCGCCTGTGCGTCGGACCGTAATCCCAGACAACCCGATTTCACGTTCAAAAGCCCCGGCGGCACCTGGGGACTGGAAGTGACCGAAGCGGGTTCGGAATTCCATCAAGAGCGCATGACCCAATGGGAAAAAACTGCCGCATCCGAAGCAACGGCGTTTCAGCCGGATTCTTCCGATTCTGCCCGAGACGAGATTCGGCGATCCATCCAAAGGAAAGTAAACAGATACGATGCGGGCTGGTACCGGGACGTAAGCCAATGCGACCTGGCGGTTTACGACAACATAACCCCCTTCTCCGTCGACGCTAGAGCCATCGCCGGCATAAACGATCAGTGCCTGCACGGACGATTCCGGGAAGTGTTCTTAATCATAGGCGGCGGTCTGCAGGTTTATCGGGGCGTTCTCAGCAACCAACCCGATCTCGTCGATATAGCTGCCGACTACAACATCGACTTCGCCGAGTGGATAGGCGACCAGGTTGACCTGCTGCGCGAGGGCCACATGAAAAGGCTCGACGTGCAGCAATTGATTGAGGAGTTGTCCGCTTTGGCGAGAAAGCAAAGGCGAGCCCTGCAAAGCCATCTGCAAGTTCTGTTGTTGCATCTTCTGAAATGCAAGTTCGAACCGGTTCGGAAAAGTAGAAGCTGGGAGATTTCGATCAACAACGCTCGAGATGAAATCGAAGACCTGTTGGAAGAATCGCCGAGTCTTCGCACCGAAATCAGCGAAAAACAGATCCCCAAGGCTTATCGGCGCGCGAGACGGGACGCGGCGGTCGAAACAGGGCTCCCGATGGGCACCTTCCCCGAAGAATGCCCGTTCGAACCGAACGAACCGGAAAAACAGATTCTACGAGAAGGATGGTTCCCCGCTTAGTTGCAGCGAAATCCCTTTCCACAGCGGGATTGCAGACAGCAATTGCATGTGGAGAACAAATAAAGTGTCCGCTTTAAGAACAGATGAACTGTCCGGTTTCATTGGCGCTCAGTTTTGTAGACGGAGCGGGAACGGATGGGCAGGGCAAGTCTGCTACAAGAGAGGCGGAAGATGCTGTTCGAAGAGGT
>CAZWZH010000068.1:0-15699 GCA_964638775.1 uncultured Pseudomonadales bacterium | reverse complement strand
GAATACCAGCGAACTGATCGTCGCGACCGGGATCGCTTCGATCTACCATCGGGAGCCTGGCGCCACGCTGGCGGCGCAGAAGACGCTTGCCGAACAATCCGGCAACCGCTTCCTGCTCGGCCTCGGCGTCTCCCACAAGCCGATGGTCGAGGGGGTGCGGGGGCTCACCTACGGCAAGCCGGTGGCGACGATGCGCTCCTACCTGGAGAAGATGAACGCCTCCCCCTACAGCGGGCCGAACCCGGAGCCCGATCCCCCCTGCGTGATCGCCGCCCTCGGCCCGAAGATGCTCGAACTCGCCCGGGATGCCTGCCATGGCGCGCACCCGTACTTCACTTCACCCGACCACACCGCCATGGCGCGCGAGATCATGGGTCCGGACGCCTGGCTCTGCGTCGAGCAGAAGGTGATTCTCTGCGAAGATCCCGAAAAGGCGCGAACCGTCGCGCGTCAGACGGCACAGATGTACATGGCGCTGCCCAACTACCGCAACAACTGGCTGCGCATGGGCCTCGACGAGTCCGACATCGAGGGCGGCGGCTCCGACCGGTTCGTCGACACCACCTTCGCCTGGGGCAACGCAAACGCAATCCGGGACCGCATCCGGGCACACTACGACGCGGGAGCGACCCATGTGTGCATCCAGCCGGTGCACCCCGATGCCCCGTTCGGCACGCTGCACTGGGAAGCGCTGGAGGCCCTCGCCTGAGCCCCTTAAACCCACGGCACCGAGCCGACTCGGGGCCAGTCGTCTAACGGAAAGACTGCGGATTCCACGCCCGCCGATCGGCGTTCGAATCGTCGCTGCCCCGCCATCCCACAGTCGCGGCAGTTCGACAACCTGACCGGCGCAGGCTAGTCTCGGCCAAGGATTGTGTTCAAGGCCGCCGGAGGAGCGCCATGCCAAGATACGTGATCGAAAGAGACATCCCGGAGATCGGTTCCGCCGAACGCGACGCCCTGCGGGAGGCATCGCAGAAATCAAATGGCGTTCTCGCCGCCATGAAGGCCGAGAACAAGAACATCCAGTGGGAGCACTCATACGTCGCGGGCGACAAGGTCTTCTGCATCTACATCGCCGGGAACCCCGAACTCATCGCCGAGCATTCCGAGCGCAGCGGCTTCCCTGCAAACAAGGTCACCCTGGTCAAGCGCATGATCGACCCGGTGACCGCCGAAGCGGACTGATAGCGGAGACGCTACCGCGGGTGCATATCGCCGCATGTCGGCGGCACTCATCCCAGTGTCCCGTGCAAAGCCTCGCCGGGAAGCAGCGCGTTCGCGCACTTGCTTAGCAATGGCGGACGCAGGGCCGGGTTCGTCACGCGCCAGTTCAACCCTGACGGGGCACAAAACATAGCGGCAACCGATGCCTGGGCCGAAGCATCGGCAGGTACTGGATGACGGGGAGCCGATCTACGGAAAGCTGCAGGTAGTATCTACGAAGAAGGAGTGCGAAAAACGCCTTGACCGCCAGCGTGGCGAAACGCATACCGATGCACATGTGGCTGCCCTTGCCGAACGGGACGAAAGAAAACGGATCGGCCTGGTCTTCGGAACCGCGTGCGAGAAAGCGCTCCGGGCGAAAAGCGCGAGAGTGTTCGAACAGCGTCGGATCCCGATGGCAAAGTTGGGGCGAGAGCAGAATCTGACTGTTCTCCGGTATGCGTCTGTCGAAGAACTCGAACGCCCGGACATTCCGTCGCGGCAACAACTGGACAGGTGAATACAACCGCAGCGTTTCCCGGAACACCGCGTCGGTGAGCGGCATCTCGCCGAGTTGCTCGAATCCTGGCGGTTCGACCCGGTTCCCCGCCAGAACCTCGGCGCGCACGCCCTCCTGCCAGTCGGGATGGCGCGCCAGGGAGTACATCATCATCGCCAGCGCGCTTGCCGTCGTTTCGTGAGCGGCGAAGAGCATGCCCATCATGTGGTCGACGATGTCGCGGTTCGACAGGCGCCGGCCGTCGGAGTCCTCGAAGCGGGCGAGCTTGGTAAACATGTCCTTCCCCCGCCCCTTGCGGCGCCCGGGCAACTCGGCCAGCAGTCGCGATCGAAGCCGGTCCCGCGCCCGTAGGGCGCGCCAGCGGCGGGTTCCCGGAATCCTGACACGGCTCGCCATGACACCGTCGAGTACGCGCACCGTATCCCGGTAGACCACTTCGTTTTCGGGTGCAGGCGCGAAGCCGGCGAAGACCTGCAAACCGATATCCAGGGTGAGGCGTTTGGCCAGACGATAGGCGTCCGGTTCGCCATCGAATCCGGCCATCGCGTCCCGGATGATGGGTTGCATGGACTCGAGATGACGTTGCAGTGCGGACGGTTTGAACAGCCCCGTGAGTATCCGCCGGTGAAAGCGGTGATCCTCGAAGTCGCGAAGCATGAGGAAGCCCCCGAAAAAGTCGAGCATCACTTCCCATCCCATCCGGCTTGAGAAGTTGCGTTCCGGGTCGAGCAGCACCATCCGGTTTGCCCGCGGCCCGGCGAGCACCACAACCCGGCGATTGAACAGTACGCCGACGGTGAAGCAGTCGCCGTATCGGGCGCGCATTTCAACAAGAAAGGCGGCTGGGTCGGGGAGCAGCGCCCGCAGATTGCCGAAATACCAATGGCCCTTGGGGCCGGTGAGGTGTTTCAGGTTGGAATTCGCTCTGCGGGGTAGAGCGTTCGAATCCACTTGAACGGAAGGCACCAGGGACATCGGCCGTATCCTCTTTCGAGTCCCCTGCTATTATCCGAGCGATCGCTAGGTTTTCGTACTCGGATTACTCGGTATGCAACACGACGACCGCTCAATCGCCGCAAACTCAGTCTATTCGCTGCGCAAGCGCCCCAGGCAAGCCCGCGCCATCGCGACGGTTGACGCCATCCTCGACGCCGCCGCTCGGATTCTCACCGAGGATGGTTATGCTGCCGCGAGCACCAATCGCATAGCCGAGCGGGCCGGCGTCAGTATCGGCTCGCTGTATGAGTACTTTCCGGGCAAGGAAGCGATCTTTGCGGAATTGCGCAGGCGGGAAGGCCACAAGTTTTACCGGGAACTCATCGCCCAACCGCGTCCGCAACAACCGCGCGCCGCAATCCGCCACATCGTGCGTGGCCGGCTCAACTGGATGCGCCGCGATCCCGTGCTCTACGCCGCCCTGGAAACCGAAGTGCCGCGTGCGGCAATCGCCGAGGTGGAGGCTGAGGTCTTCGACGACTTTCTCGGCATCTCGGTCGCCTTTCTCGAAGCGCATCGCGAAATGCTGCGCCCGGAGGCGGATTTGCGGTTCCTGGCCGAATTTCTCATGCACACGGTTAGCGCCACCGCCAACACCTACGGCCTGCGGGCGCCGGATCAGCTCGACGATCCCCGGCTTGAGCAGGCAATGATCGAAATGGTGGAGCGCTATCTGCTGAAGGACGATTGTTGATACGACCGCGCCAACGCCATGGGCATGACAGCCGCCGAGGCGTCTTTCAACTCTTCACGACTCGTCCGAGCTGCCGGAACCCGCATCGGCAGGTTGATTGCCGACACGTTCGAAGATCAATATTCCCTGGTGCGCAGTGGAGACATACAGGTGGCGTCCGTCCGGACTCGCCGCCACGGACTCGGGAGCGCCGAAAACCGGAACCCGGGATCTGAAACGATCCGCCTGCCAGTCCGCAACGGTGTCCGTCCCCTCCAGCAACCCCGACGACGGGTGCAAGCGAACGGAGTACGCCAGGTTGTCGCAGACGACATCCGCCACGGGCTCTCCGACGCGCATCGCGGCAAACCGGCACTGGTTTGTGTATTGAGAGCCGGGCGGGTTCCAGAACGGCGCCAGGAAATCCGTCGGGTTCGGGCGTGAAGCATCCTCCAGCCCGAAAGCGCGGGTGCTCTGTCCGTCGAAGTCGAATACGAACAGGTATCTGCCGTCGTCGCTGACTGCCACGGTTTCAGCCGTTCGTTTCAAGCGGCCCGAACTTTCCAGGTGCGTGAGCAGACCGGATTCGTCGTTCCGCGAAAACGCCTGCAGCAGATCCCGGGGAATGGACTCCGCAATGGCGTAAACGTGCGAGTCGTCGGCACCGATGACGGCGTGTTGCGTCTGCCCCTCGAACTGGTATCCGCGCACGAATCGCAGGCCGCCCGATGGTTCGAACGCGAGCAGTTCCAGTTGGCCTTCCGCTGTTCGATAGAGGAAGGCGCCCGAGGAATCCATGAACAGGTTGCCCGAACACCTGCCCGATTCGCCTGTGACGGCCAGAGCCCCACCGGCCACGAGTTCCGGACCGTCACCAGACTGCGGGTAGGCGCGCCAGGCCCCGCACCCGTACGCGAGCAGCCGATTGCGATGTTGGTCCCAGATCAGCGTGTAATCGATCAGGTAGTCGTCCAGCGACTGTATCAGCGTCAATTCGCCCGTCGACGAATTGCGTTCGTAGACTTGCAGGCCGATCGCCGAGGCGAGGTACAGGACCGCGCCGTCCCCCCGGAAGGCCAGGCTTCCCGGTCCGCGAATCTCGACCGGGGCGCCGGCGGCGTCCGAATCGCCGTCGCCAAGGCGGCCGAGGTACCGCAACCAGGCCGGCGCATCGCTTTCCGACCAGCGCAGGGTGAAACTGCCGGATCCCTCCCCGCCGCGCCGCCCGACGGCAATGGAGTAGCGTACGCCGGGCTCGGCCTGGAACAACAGTTCCGTCCCTTGACCTTCGCCCCTTTGCCAATGGCTTGAGCCCACGACTTCCGATTCGCCCGACCCGTCGCCGGCGTCCCGGTACGCCGTCAGCGTCCAGACACCGGTTCCCGCGACCTCGAACCGGTACCAGCCGGACTCCCCGGCTTCAAAGGTCCACCAGAGGGTCGAATGCCCGTGAAGATCGGCTCGTTCTCCCGCTTCGATTGTCGCGAAACGGGTCGACCCGGAAACAAAGCCTCCCGAAGCGGCCAGCACAGGCGCGGCCGCCGGGTCGTCGTTTTCAGGGGTCGGGCCCCATACCAGCGTCGCGCTTCCCGTTCGATAGGTTTCGGTGTAGGCGGAGGTGTCACGGGCGGGCAATCCCACCGAAATCCAGTAGCGTTGGCCTGCAACCGCGGCAAACCGGAGACTTACCGACATGTTTGGGCCGTTGGTCGCGACCAACTCCAGATCGTCCAGGCTGTCGCCTTCGAACACCGACACCAGCAGGCGGATGTTGAGGCGCAATGCTGTCTCGGTCAATTCGTCCAGCAACCAGGTATAGTCGCCGTCCGTCGGCGCCGTCCAGGACCACCACTTGGTGCGAATGCCGCTTACCTCGGGCTCCCCCGGTTCGACGGTCGCCGGAACGTCGACTCCTATGCCGTGCGACGACGATGCAGCGCCCGGCAATTCGGTTGCACCCGCAAAATCGTCGTTGCCGGGTTGGCGGTCGGTCAGCGACCAGCTCAATTCGTATGCCCCACCCGGGGTATGAGCGTCCGGTGCGGCGACGGCAATGTAGTACACCTCGTTGGCGCGGGCGGGGAACGAGGCCGAGGCGGCGGGAAAACCCGACACCAGTCGCAGGTCGGCAAAGTTCCGCCCCGTAAACGCCAACGCACGCAAGTTGTTGTGATCGACGCGAAACTCCCATGCTCCATCGCTTGGCGCCCGCCACCGGTGCCAGGCAGTGGCAGCCATTACCCCGAACAGTTCGCCGGGCTGCAGTGTGGCTCCCGCGTTGTTCCCCTTCACACTGCCTTCCACTCCGGCGATGGCGCCGGCCCTGCCAAGGTCATCGTTGGCCGGCCGGGACCCCTGGGCCCAGTCGAGCCTCAGGCTCGGCGCCTCCCTGACGTAACTGATGCGGATCAGGTAAGCCTGCCCCTGTTCGGCAAAGAACTGCACGCCTTGACGTCCCGCCCCAATGCGTTGGAGAGCCGCGACTGCCTCGCCCTGGAATGCGTCCACCAGGGCGAATTCGGGGGAGGAGAGTCGGTCATTCGCGACCACACTGAACCAGACCGCCCCATCCTGCGGAGCGGTCCACCTGTACCAGACCGAACCGTTGGCGCGAGGCGGAAAACCCCTGTAAGCGGGTTCTCCCGATTCCGTTGTGGCACGAAGCAGATCGACTTCCCTGTGACCCTCGGCGCCATCGAGCCGGTCGGCATCCGCGAACCGGTCGTTCGACGGCGCCGGGGCTTCGCGCGGCTCGACCTTGCCGGTCCCCGACCTGCCCACCAGAACGCTGGTCGATGCCGGATTCGCATTCCAGCCATTGGCCTTGATGTACAGGCGATAGGCTCCGCCGCCGTCGAGACCGGGATCCCACAACGTCAAGTCGGCCTGCCAGGTTTCGCCGACCGCGAGTTCGCCGACCGGAATGGGAGAATCGAGGCTGGCTTCGGAACGGATTTCGATGCCATCCTCCCTTCTGGTCGTAACCAGAAACGTCCCGACGCTATCGCACGCGTCTCCTTGCACCCGCCGGCAGTCGAGGTGAATGCCCGTTCCGGCCGCGACGTAGGAGTTTGCTCTTGCCGTCAGCCTCACCGTCGGCCTCCTCCCGACCCCTGCATCGACGACGGCCCTGTTTGCGGTGATCTCCAGATCGGGCGTCGATGACCCGCGGATCATCGTCCAGGAGAGCGCCGCTTCAGGGGCTGTGCCGTAGACCCGGGGGGCGGTTATCTTGGCGCGGTATAAGCCCGGCAGCGGGTTCCGGACGATGATCCACTCCACGTTGTCTATCCGTGAAGTGGAGGCGAATTCGCCGCACTCCGCCAGTCCGCAGTCGACGCCCCGGTCGAGCCAGAGGTCGAGATCGTGCAGCACCGTGGCGGCAATTGTCTCGGCGGGGGGTTCGTCCCAGGTCACTACCAGATCGAGCCGGCTCGTGCCTTCCGGCACGTAGATGTCCCTATAGGCGTACTTGCCGCTTGAGATCCTGGAGACGTGACTGCCGCTGATCCAGCCGTCCGGCCGGTTGCGATTCAGGATGCTGGTGCGGGCGGAAGCCTTGCCGAGCCCGTAGGCCGCCTGCAGCGCCCCTGGCCCATCGGAATTGTTCGCCATGAACCCGGTGCCGTCTTCCAGCCAGGCATCCGGCCTGATTGCGCTGGACATGATTCGCGCCCGTGTCAGCGCAGGCCTGCCACGATAAGCCCGGCTGACATCCATGATCAGCGCCGCCACACCCGCAACCGCCGGACTGGCCATGCTTGTACCACTGGACTGCAGGTAGTCACCCAAGCTGCCGCCTCCCGCGGCCGAAACGACGTCGAATCCGGTCCCGACCACCTGCGGCGCGAGCCGCCCGTCGGCTGTCGGGCCCCGGCTGCTGAAATCCGCAATGTTTCCGTCGTCAAAGATCGCGCCCACCGCGAGCGAGTTCTTGGCAGCGGCGTACTGCGAGAATCCGTGAATATCCACATTCCCCTGGGAAACCACGTAAAGCTGGCCCTGGCTCCAGACGAGGGAATCAAGCTTGCGCGGACCTGCGCCCCTGCCCTCATGTGTCAGGTTGGCTGCACTCAAACTCATATTGACAATGAGTGGTTTGACGTGCGCATCCGACCAACCGGCCTCGGGGCAGCCAATCGGCTGCGCGAGAAAGTCCATGCCGCGCAGAACGAAGGCATCGGATCCCAATCCCTGGCTGCCCAGCACCTTGGCAATGCGGATGTGCTTCACCGAGGGCGCCATGCCGGCGAAGCTGGGTACGACGTACCCGTTGCCGGCAATGATCCCGGTGACGTGGGTACCGTGGCCCCTCTCATCCACCCACAGGTCTTCATCGTCAACGAGAGCATCGAAATACACCAGATTGGCGCCGCAGATACTCTCCCGGTTCGTGGCGATATCCAGGTGGTTGACATTGAGGCCGCTGTCCATGACGGCGATGGGCGTGGAGGCGCCGGCCGTTCTCGAAAAGAGACCTCCGGAACCCAGGTAGGTACGCAGGGCATCCGCGCCCATTGCCGGTACGGCCGTATCATGCGCGGCCCGGACGATGCCCACGGGTTCGATCGCGAGCACGAAATCCTGCGCGGCGATGGATTTCAGCACCTCGGGAATTAGGTTGGCGGCGTACACCCGAATGTCCGGGTCGAAACGGCCCACGACGGCGCCGAGGTCTTCCAGGGCTCGCCGCCAACGCCCGTCCGCGTCGCCGGTCATGAGGGTGACAAATACGGGTATCTGTTCGGACGGTGGTTTGGCCCGTACTTCCTCGGCGAACGCCCCGGGCAGTTTTTTCCGGACCGGCAGGGCGCCCAACCCTCCGACGCCGGGCAGCGCGGCGATCGATTCCAGCCGGTGCGCATCGCCGGGAAGCCTGGCGCGCGCCAGGTTGCCCGCGGAACCGAGCATACGGCCACCCAGTTCTTCGATACCGGGCGCGATGTCGCCGGGCCGGGCGGTGCCGTCAAGACGGATCCACCCGAAAGACCAGTCGCGACCGGCCTGGGCGGCCTGGCTCACCAGATCTTCGATCGACGACGTGGAACCAAGCCAGTCGAGACCGTCGTTCGATCGGTTTTCCGGTTTGCCCAATCGGCGTTTCATCGGCCCCTCGAACATATCGCCGTCGTCCCCGGCAAGCGAATAGCCGTCGGGAGGCTTGGGCAGCGCCTGTTCGTCTGCCTGATTGAAAGCGACCCCTGCTCCCAAAGCCGGTGGAGCGCCCCGCACCACGGGTTCCGCGAGCAGGCCGCTACTCTCCGCGGCAATGGATGCCACCGCGGCTTCGAGCAATGGCTGCCGGGCGCTTTGTGGTTCAGTGTCGGGCTGCCGGTCCTGGCCGAACAAGGATGGGAACAAAAGCAGAATGGCAACGCTGGCGAAGCCGGCGAGCAGCCCCAATGTGCCAATCGTCTTTCCTGTCCGGGTACCGAATGCAAGGCTGGAATTCATGTGTCCTCGTAACGCTTGGGGTCATGGCAAATCCGACACTGTTCCGCCCCCCGGTTCCTTCAGGATCGAGCCGGAATCGACTATTGGACAGGCCGGTCAGGCATTTGGTTCCGTGCCGATGAGGCTGCCGGGGAGGACTACAGTTGCAAGCGGCGGGCCGACCCGATGGGCCGGAGGCTCCGTCAGAACGAGCGCATCGCTAACGGGGTGCCGGCCGCGCGGCTCAGCGCACCTTCGTTCATTTGCGCTGTCCGCCGGACCCCGTCAGCAACACCAGGCCAGCGGCAATCAGCATGGGCACGGCAAACACCAGGAAGAGCAGCGGCGCCTCGAACTCGATGCCGAGCAGAAATCCCGCGATTGCCGGCGACAGGACGGCGCTGAAGCGCCCCATGCCGATGGCCCAGCCGATGGCTGTGGTGCGTATGTCGACGGGGTAGACGTCCGCGACGATGGCGTAGAGCGCAATCATCGCGGCGTTGACACCAAGGCCGATGCAGACAGCCAGCGCATAGAGATAGTCGATCTGTGCCAGCGTGAGGCTGAACGTGGCCATGGCGAAAAACCCGAAACCCATGAGCAGCGCGGCGGTCGCGTAGATTGAAAGCCTCGCCGTGAGCGCTCCGATGGCCAGGATGCCGAGCAACGCCCCCACCTGTATCAGCACTCCGACCGAGACGCCTTCCGAGGTATCGAACCCGGCATCCACCATCAGCTTCGGTGTCCACGACTGGGCGAAATAGAGCGTTGACATGGTCAGGAAGAAGGCGCCCCAGACCAGGGCCGTCTGCCTGCGGTGCGCCGGCGCAAACAGTTCGGTGACACGGCTCGCAGCCGGCGCCGGCTTAAGGTCAGCATCCGGCAGGCGGTCGAGCGGTGACTTCTTCATCTTCCCGAGCAACCGGTTGATCCGGCTCAGCGTGTCCTGTTCGCGGCGCGTCAGCAGGTACTCGATCGACTCGGGGAGAAACACCAGCGCCAGTGGAATCATCAACCCCGTGACCAGCCCGCCGAACAGGAACACGGCCCGCCAGTCGAACGTCTCGAGCAGGTACACCGTGACGATGCCGCCAAAGATGGCGCCGATCGGATAACCCGCCATGGAGATGCCGACCGCGGCGGCCCGCCGCCGGTCGGAGGAGTATTCGGCCACCATGGCGGTGAGGCTCGCGATCATGGCGCCGATGCCGAGCCCGGTGACGACCCGTGCGGCAGCCAGTTGAGCGAGCCCTTCGGCGAAGGCGCTTGCCAGCATTCCGGCGCTGGTAACGATCAGGCTCACCAGGACGGCCGGGCGCCTGCCATACACGTCGGCCAGCGGGGACAGGAAGAGCGATCCGGCTGTCATGCCGGCAAGCCCCGCACTGAAGAGGATGCCCAGCGATTCCGGCGAAAGATTCCATTGCCCGGCGATTTCGGGCGCGAGAAAGGCGATGACGAGAATGTCGAAGCCGTCGAGGATGTTGATGCACAGGCACACGGCAACCGCACGAACCTGGAAGAAGGACATGCGGCCATGGTGGAGTTGCTCTTTCAGTCCCGGATCCATCCTCTGATCTTCGTCATGAGTCCTGACGGGGCGATGCCCCAGCCCGGCAAGCAAACGGTGCCCGAGTGCGAACTTTACTCGATCGACCGGTTTTGTCCGTCAGGCACCCGGCGGCTGGCCGGACCCATTCATGAATGAACGTAGCGAGGTTGGCAAGAGTAGTGAAAAGGCTGGATGCAGGTACCTGAGTTCGCGCAGCGCCTGCAAACCGACCGTCATTTCGCTAGCATGGCGGCTTCGCGAACGGCCCGAAGGAGCATTGCATGGCTGAAACCATGATGGCGTACCCGGAACTGCGTCACCCGTTCGAGGAGACGCCGATACACCCGCCGGGCAGCACCACGGTGTTGTACCAGGGCCGGGCGGTGACGCTTGCCGAAACGGGGCCTGGCGACGGCCTGCTCATCCGTCCGGATGACCTGCCGGACGTGAACGGCTTCGAGTTGAAACCCGAAGGCGCCTGTCGGGAAGAAATGTGCATTCCGCTGAACGAGGACGTGCTGATTCGACAGGACGGCACGGATTGGTTCGACCTGGCCGCCTTTGCGGACCTGGTCGGGCAGCCCCATGTAGCTGACCGGCCCGCCGGCGTGTGGAGCTTCGCCGAGATACCGGCCAGGCGCGAAAGCATGATGGTCAATGCCATGGCGCCGGATTTCGAAGTGACCGACCGCCAGGGCAACCGGATCGGCACGGCAGACCTGAAAGGCAGGAAGGCGCTCATCGTCACCTGGTCGTCCTGGTGAGGCTGCATGCTCGACGTGCCCGTGTGGCAACGCATCTACGAAGAAATCAACGACCCGGACTTTGTTCTGATCTGCGCCGCGCAAGACACCGGAGGCGAGCCGGCGGCCGGCCCGATCTTCGATGCGGCGAACCCCACATACATACAGGTCGTGGACGAAGATCACATCATCAGCAGCGCCTTCAATTTCGTGAACGTGCCATCCGCAGCCTGGATCGACGAGACCGGCAGGATCGTGCGCATCGATGAAGGCACCTACTCGGCAATTCACGAAATCGATGCCGGCGAACAGAAGATCACCTTCGGCAACGACGTTTACGCCCCGGCGTTGAAGGATTGGGTGGCGAACGGGGCCGATAGCAGGTTCGCGCAGTCCGCCGCCGCCGTCTCCGGGAACATCCGCAAGCACAGCTTCGCCCAACTGCAGGCCGACGCGGCGTTCCGGCTCGCCAACCTGTTCCGGGCGCACGGCCGGGAAGACAAGGCGGAACGCTACTGGGAGATGGCCCGGTCGCTGAACCCCGACAGCATCAACTTCATTCGGCAGAATCTCACCCTGACGGAGGAAGGGTCGGCCGGCGAGACCTTCCGCAAGGTAATGATGGAATACGCCAGCCAGGGCAAGGACTACTACCGGCCGCTTGACATGGAGAAGCCCTGACCTTCCGGGCCGCCCCCCGTCAGACTGTGGCAACTGGCGCACAGGGACAGGAATTCGCCATACAGACCACTGCGCAGTTCCGTGGAAGCTGCCAGGCCACCCTGCTCACCCATTCCGCTCGCGCGGCTCAGCAGCTCACTCATCTGCGATTCGTTTTCCGCGGAACCTGGGCCCTCCGCGCTGGAGCCGGCGAAGTCGGAGATGTCCAGATGAATCTCCGAGAGGATGGCGGCGCCCCGGTTCCAGGCTGAATCGGACGGCCCGATCAAGCCCTCCCACATGCGATCCGCAGCCCATAGATGCCGTTGCATCTGGGTCATGAGACTCTGCTCCTCCTCGGGGGGACGCTCGTCGAACCCGAAGGCGATCGATACACCGCTGGCGCGGTGACAATCCCCACAAGTCCGAGCGATTTCGCTGACCGCGCTGGCGGCGGCGACCAGGTCCTTGGCGTCGGCTGCGCGGGTCGCATAGCGACGCATCTCCTGCACATACGGTATCCAGGGCAGTGTCAGGCCCGGGGGTTCGGAAGACGCGAGCCACCTGGCCGGTTCCCGCACGTCTGGCAAATTGCCGGCGATCACGGCGTCTTTTATCTCGCTGATCTGCTCGAGGTGGCTGTGCATGTGCTCGAGGAAGGCAGTGTGGGTGTCCTCTGACGGTTCCCCGGCCAACGCGGGAGCATTCAGGATCGGCAGCAGAAACAGTACCAAACCAGAGCGTATTCGAATCGACGTCATGACTATCCTTGACTGACTGGCCTATGGTGGAGACACGATCTTCGGCGGGCGCTCCGCAATCGGAGATTACCACAACGGTTCAGGGGACAAACGCAGAGCGGCCGTATCGCTTGCGCAGTTCGATCCAAGGCGGACCTTGGGGAGCGGTTCGAGAAACTGAACTTCAAAGCGCTGGCCTGACCTGCGGGAAGACGCGCAGCGGTCGAGGGAACCCTCTATCAACTCGTACCGTCCAGTGGCTTGTGCCGGAGGTCTCCCGCCGCGTATGGTCGAATCTCACGGAGAGGAGACAGGAGCAGCCTGGATGCGACCCTATTTCGAATTCGCCGGCCGGACCCGCACGCTGGCAGTTACCTTCGCCGCCACGGCGGCGTTCCTGATTCTGGTGTTCCCGAATCTTCCGATCGGCGGCGAGATGCTCGACATGAAACCCGGCTACTCGCACGAAGAGGCGATGGCGTCGATGGAGGAATACGGGCCGGACGGCAGGGCGGCTTACGCATGGTCAAGCGTCGTGCTCGACACGCTTTTTCCCGTTTTCTACGTCACGTTCCTTGCCGGCCTGATCTACCGCTTCCGGCTGACCGAGGGGTCGTGGATTCTGGCGTTCATCCCGGTTGTCGCCGGACTCGGGGATCTGGCGGAGAACGCCCAGATCACCACCATGCTTCTCCAGTACCCCAACATCGGCGCCATCCAGGTAGCCTGGGCGTCGGCTTTCACCCTGGTAAAGGGCTGGATTGTCCCGGTTTGCCTGATTCTTGGACTGGGGCTATTGCTGGTGGCGTTGCTGCGCGGCGGGATTCGCGCGATCCGCGACAGCAGGGGCAGCGACTGATCATCGGCGTTGCAGAGCAGTCGAACAAAACTCCACCGAGATCCACATTCGTGAACCCCGAACGCCTGAAAACCCGCATCCGCTCCCGGGCGTTGCGGCTGATGGCCTCCGAGGCGTTCCTGCGCTCATCAAGGCGCCGGGCGCGGCTTAAGCGAAGGCTGTCCGGCGAAGCCCGGGCGGTGCAATACTTCCATCAGGTGGACGATCCCTACAGCCACCTGGCGGTGCAGAAACTCGACGCCCTGAAGGCGGCCTACGACCTGCCGTTCAAGGTCCATCTGGTGTCGGGGCCCGCCGCCGCCTTTCAAGGCAGCAGCGAGCACTTTGCGGCCTGGGCGTTACGGGATGCACTGAGCGTCGCCACCGACTACGGTGTGGCGTTCGATGCCGAGGCTCTGCCGCAACCCTTGAGCGTGGATCAAGCCAATGATCGGCTGGCACCGCATCTCGATGCCACCGACTTCGCGGCTCAGGCGTTTGCCACTGGCCAGGCGCTCTGGTCGGGTGCGTTGCAGCCGGCGGATTCCGGCGGAGCGGGCCGGGAAGCCGTTCGCCAAGGCGATGCGTTGCGTGAACGGCTGGGCCACTACCTCGGCGGAATGTTCCACTTCGAGGGTGAGTGGTTCTGGGGCATCGACCGGATTCGGCTGCTTGAGGCGCGCTTGGTGGCCGAAGGCTTCGGCGGCGGCGAGCCCCGCGTACCGGAACCGGTGCCCGCGGACACTTCGGGCCTTGGTGCCAGCGATATCGTGTTGGAGTACTTCCCGTCGCTGCGCAGCCCCTACACGGCGGTCGGCCACCAGCGGGTGCTGGACCTGATCGCCCGCAGCGGCGTCACCGTGAAGCTGCGTCCAGTGATGCCCATGATGATGCGCGGCGTGCCGGCCCCGCGCCCAAAACAACGCTATATCGTCACCGACGCAGCGCGAGAGGCGCGCGCCCATGGCGTGCCCTTCGGACGCATGGTTGATCCCTTCGGGGAGCCGGTCAGGCGCGCCTTCGCGCTCTTTCCCGGAGCAGTGGCGTTGAATGCAGGCATGGCCTTCGTCACGGCCTACCTCTCCGCCGCTTGGGCGGAGGGAATCGACATCTCAAAAGAGGCGGGCCTTCGCCAAGTGGCAGCCAATGCCGGCCTGGACTGGAGCGACTTGCAGGCGGCGAGCCGGGATGCAGACTGGTCGGCGCTGTTGGACGAAAACCTGAACGCCATGCTGGATGCGGGCCTTTGGGGCGTGCCGAGCTTCCGCGTCACCGGCGGCACGGATGGGGACGCCTACGCCTGCTGGGGCCAGGATCGCATCTGGCGGGTCGAGAACGAGATCGCCAAGCGGGCTGGTGGAGTGCCGACCGGCGCCCTGGCTGGCCAGAGCCAGGCCGGATGGCCAACCGCGCCCTAAGCCAAGCATCAAAACGTCCCGCAAATCGCTTCGGAGTTGATTTCGTAATCGTGCTGTTTTATTGGTTTCGAACCATTCAACAACGCAACGCTTAAAACCGCTCCTCGATACGGTATCGCCCGGCTTCGTGGTAGACACGCCTTTGCTGACGGCACGTGGCATCGACCCGAAGTCCATCCACAACTAAGTCGCCCGCGGCTGGCTCGAACGCCTCGTCCGCGGGGTGTACTGCAGTGTGGGCGCCATCGGCATGCAAGGATTGGGCAATCCCTGGCGACAGGCACTCATCAAGGAACAGTTGCACTGTTTTGCCGCCAACACGATTCAGGCAACATTCTTCCACGGCCGCCCGGACGGGCGCCCCCGTAACGGGTGAGCCCTGGCGTAGAGTTCAGCCGCTTCAAACGCTTCACGCGCAACCTCTGGATAGTCGTTCAGGAGATCATTGATGGTGTCGCCATCCTGCAGGCGCCCCAAGACGGCATAGACCGTGATTCTAGTTCCGGCTATCGCCGGTGTACCGCCGAGAATGTCCTCATTCGATGTAATACATCGATCACGCGCTTCACGGTATCGCTCCGCGGAGTCAAGCGGGTCTGCCGCCAATCGTTCAAGATCGAGAATAGCGCCGGGAGCGAATTCGATGGCCTTGAGCTTCATGGGCTCAATGCTAGCCACGCACCCCCAGATTGATCGCTTATGCCGTATTGGGAGATCGTTAAGCCTGGCTGCTTGAAGTGCATGAAAGTAGGCGACTGCGCGGATCGGGAGAAAGCGCGTCGCCCCACCCCGAAACCGGGCAGATGCAGCGAGAGGTTCGAGTACGTGCGCTTCGACCGCCTTCTCGATCACGGTGCGAGACACTCCCGACAAGGCAGCGGTTTCGCGAATCGTCAAGTCTGGTGTTAGCGGCATAATTC
>CAZWZH010000067.1:0-27846 GCA_964638775.1 uncultured Pseudomonadales bacterium | reverse complement strand
TCCCGGCTCCCGAGGAATTCAAGACACCGGAACAGGGCGCGGCGACTACGGTCTGGGCAGCCACGGAAGCCCAGCTTTCCGGTCTGGGGCCCCTTTACCTGGAAGACTGCAGAATCGCGAAAACACGCGAGCAACCCGACTATCGCACCGGCGTCATGTCCTATGCCCTGGCTCCTGAAAACGCAGCCAGGCTGTGGGCCTCCACCGAACGGCTCATCGGCAGATCGCTGCCACTGCAGTGAAAGAACCGTGTGCATGACGGATGTGACGGGTTTATTGGGGGTATTTCAATGCCCACTCAAACTCCACTGGAGGCTTACATGACTGACGAAAATGCCTTGCGAACGCTCGCGGACAAAATGGCGATTACCGAGGTGATCTACACCTACGGCGACTGCGTGGACCGGCGCGATTTCGAGGGCGTCATCGGGTGCTTTCATCCGGACGGCCTCTATCAATACCTGGCGGACGGCACACCCATGCCCGTACGGGCGTTTTTCGAGTCTCAGGCCGACGCCGGTTCGGGCATGATCGAAACCATGCACCACACATCCAACATTCTCATCAGGACAGACGGCGACCGCGCCCGGTCGCAATGTTACTTGCTGGCCCATCATCTGATGTCCGAAGACTGCCCGCCGTTTCCACCCCTGTTCCCGCATACCGGCAGGCCATATGGCGTATTGATCGGCGCCCGTTACCACGACCGGTTCGAACGGCGCGATGGCGAGTGGAAGATCTTCCAGCGCACACTTCACTTCGAATGGGACGCCCAGATACAGACACCGGTGGTATCGGGGCCGCTTGCGAACACCAACGGCGTCGTTCCCGGCATCTTTTGAAGCCGATCGCCATCGTGCACCCGCCGGGCTGCACTTTCACATGGTGCAAAGGCGTTGGGAACGGATTGTCAACGCGGGATCCGTTGCAGGCACGGGCAGAAGCGGAGGGAGCGCCTATCCGGCTTCCAAAGCCGACCTGTTGGTGAATGAACGTAGCGAGCCGGGAAACATCCGGCTGCCGAAAAGCCACAGGCGGTTCCGCGTCTGCTGGCAACCCGGAAACCGAATCAGTATGGTAACGCGCTGTTTTCCATCGAGGAAAAGCCCTTGAGCCTGCGGGTAGCCATCCTGTCAGTAGCGGCGTTGCTCGCGGGTTGCGAAGCCCGCACAGAGCCGGCGACGGTCGAACAGTCGGTTCGGCCCGCAAAGGTTTTCGTCGTGCGCGCGCCCGGGCAGGTGACCGACCACGAATTCGTGGCCCGGGTGGAAGCCGCCCAGTCGATCGACCTGTCTTTCGAGGTGGACGGAGTGCTGGCGCAACTGCCCGTCCGTGAGGGCCAGACGGTCGAGCGCGGGCAGCTCGTCGCGGCCCTCGATCCCACCGACTTCCAGCTCGCCGTGCGCGAAGCGGAACTGGAGGTGCGGCTGGCGAGCCAGGATCTGGACCGAAAGCGCCGCCTCCTGGCCCAGAACGGCATCGCCGCTTCCCTGGTGGAGGATGCCCAGTCCATGCTCGAACTGCAGCAGGTGCGCCTGGAGCAGCGCCGCGAATCCCTGGCCAAGAGCCGGCTCGTCGCACCTTTCGATGCCCAGGTGGCCAGGCGCTGGCTCGACAACCATGTGCAGATCAGCGCCGCCGATCCCGTGCTGCGCCTGAACGACCTGCACGAACTGCAGGTGGTGGCCGGCATACCGGAACAACTGCTGGTCACCGTCAACACGGAGCGCGTCGCCGGTATCGAGGCGGCGTTTCCGTTCGCCCCGGAGCGGCGGTTTCCCCTGACCTATCGCGAGAACCGGGGGGAAGCGGACGCCGTGGCGCAAACCTACGAGGTTTCCTTCTCCATGCAGCGCCCGCCGGATTTCAACGTACTGCCCGGCATGACCGCCGCGGTGCGCATCGGCCTGCGCCCGCCGGCGGGCGCTCCGAGCCTCCCCCGGCTTCCCGCCGCCGCACTGGTCAGTGGGCCCGACAAGCGCTTCTTCGTCTGGGTCGTCGACCGGGAGAGCAAGGCCGTGCGCCGGCAGCCCGTCGAGGTCGGCGCCCCCGATGCCGCCGGCATTCCCGTCCTTTCCGGGCTCGAGGAGGGCGTCATGGTGGTGGCGGCCGGCGCCCGGCAACTGCAGGAAGGCATGCGCGTGCGCCCGATCGGCGCCGCCCCGGAAGGCGCCTGAAGGCAGCTTCGCCTTCGCGCAGGCACCGCGATCCATGAGGAACATCGCCAGCGTATCCATCGAGCGGCCGCTCTACCCGACCATGCTGATCCTGGCCTGCCTGCTCGGTGGCATCTACGGCATCGAGACCGTGGGCCGGCTCGAGGACCCCGCCTATCCCTTCCACTACGTGCTGATCGTTACCGAATACCCGGGCGCCTCCGCCGCGGAAGTGGAACAGGAAGTCACCGATGTGGTGGAGGCCGCCGTCCGCGAGCTGCCCTACATCGAGGAGATCGTTTCCAAGTCGGTGCCGGGGCGCTCCGAGCTGCAGGTGGAAATCAAGGACGAGTACGGCGCGGACGAGGCCCAGCAGATCTTCGACGAACTGCGCCGCCGGGTCGGCGATGCCGTCGGCGAACTGCCGCCGGGCGCCGGCGAGCCCCTGGTCGAAGACGATTTCGGGGATGTCTTCGGCATCCTGTACGCCGTCTCGGCGCCCGGCTACGACACCGCCGAAATCCAGGACATGGCCCGAAGCATCGTCACCGCGCTGAAATCCGTCGACGGGGTGGCCAAGGTGCAGACCGCCGGCGAGCCGCAGGAAGCCGTGTACGTGGAAGTCGACCACCTGCGCCTCGGCCGGCTCGGCCTGCCCATGGACATCCTGTTCAGCGGCATCGGCACCGAGAACGACATCACTTCCGCGGGGTCCGTCCTGTTCGACGGCCGCCGCCTGCGCATCGCGCCGCAGGCGGCATTCGACAGCGCCGCCGCGGTGCGGGAGATGCGCATCGGCCGCCCCGGATCGACGGAGATCGTGCGCCTGGCGGATATCGCCAACCTGGCGCGCGAACCCGTCGAGGAACCGCCGGAGATCATCCGCCACAACGGCGAGCGCGCGTTCACTGTCGGGATCTCGGTCATCGGGGACGAAAACGTGGTGGAGGTCGGGAATGCCGTGGCTGCGCGCATGAACGAGATGCTCGCCGAACTGCCGCTCGGGGTCGCCGTCGAGACCGTCTACGCCCAGCACGAGGTGGTCGAGACGTCGATCCGGCAGTTCCTGCGCAACCTGGGCCTGTCCGTCGCCACGGTGGTGCTGGCGCTCTGCCTGTTCATGGGATGGCGCGCCGGAACCGTGGTCGGCGCCGTACTGTTCCTGACCATACTGGGCACCATCTGCCTGATGTCGATCCTCGGCATCGAACTGCAACGCATGTCGCTCGGCGGCATGATGATCGCCATGGGCATGCTGGTGGACAACGGCATCGTCATCGCCGAAGGCATGGTGGTCGGGGTGGGCAAGGGCCTGTCGCCGGCCGAGGCGGCCGCGCAATCGGTCAAGCGCACCCAGTTCACCCTGCTCGGCGCCACGGTGATCGGCATCGCGGCCTTCGCCCCCATCGGCCTGAGCGACGATGTCACCGGCCAGTTCGTGCACTCCATGTTCCAGGTGGTGGGCATCTCGCTGCTGTTGAGCTGGCTCCTGGCCGTATCCGTGGTTCCCCTGCTCGGCAGCCGGCTGCTCAAGGCCACCCCCGGCCGCAGCGAAGAGGCGCTCTTCTCCGGTTGGGCGTACGCACCGTACCGGCGCCTGGTCACCTTCGGCCTGCGCCGCGCCTGGCTGACCACGGCATGCATCCTGGGCGTGCTCGCCGCCTGCCTGTGGGGCTTTCAATTCGTCAAGCAGGGATTCTTCCCGACAACCAATTCGCCGTTGTTCTATGTCGACTACCGGCTGGCGGAAGGCACCGACATCCTCACGACCGCCGGAGACACCCGGGAACTCGAAGAGGCGCTCAGGGCACAGGATGGCGTCGTGGCAACGACTGCCTTCATCGGCAAGGGCGCGCCCCGCTTCACCGCCATCATCAACCAGGAGCAACCGAATCCGGCTTACGCACAACTGGTGGTCCGGGTCGCCGACGTGCGCGCCATGGACGACATCATGGCCACGAGCCGCGAGGCACTGGCACGGCTCAGGCCCGGCGCCGACATTCAGGTGTCACGCGCGGAGTTCACGCCGAGCGGCAACGCCAAGATCGAGGCGCGCTTTTCGGGTCCGGACGTCATGGTATTGCGGACGCTCGCCGACCGGGCACTCGACATCTTCATGGCTCACGACCTGATCGACCGGCACGTCGACTGGCGGCAGCCGGCACTCGAGATCAGGCCCCGCTACGACGAGGCGCGGGCACGGCTGGCGGGCGTTTCGCGACGGGACGTTTCCCTCGCCCTGGCCTATGCGACCCTGGGCGTGCCCATCGGCCTGTACCGGGAGCGGGACAAGCTCATTCCCATCGTCGCCCGCGCGCCCAGGGAGGAACGCGCCGACATCGCCAGCCTTCCCGACCGCCTCGTCTGGAGCCAGTCGCAGCAGCGCTACATACCCATGCGGCAGGTGGTTTCCTCGTTCGACCTCACCGCGGACGACGCCATGATCTTTCGCCGCGACCGGGTGCGCAGCATACAGGCCCGCGCCAACCCCCAGCCCGGGTTCAACGCCCGCCGGACCTTCGAATCCGTTCGTCCGGAGATCGAGGCGATCGAACTGCCGCCGGGCTATGCGCTCGACTGGGGCGGGGAACACGAAGCGGACCAGACGGCCTACGAAACCCTGCTGCCGAAAATCTTCCTGGCTTACCTGTTCATGATCGTGATCACCGTCCTGATGTTCGGGCGTGTCCGGGAAGCCACCGTCATCTGGCTGTCGGTGCCGATGACGGTCTGCGGCGTGGTTCTCGGGCTGCTGGTCACCGACCTGTCCTTCACCTTCCCCGCCTTCTTCGGTTTCCTGGGCCTGTCCGGCATGCTGGTCAAGAACTCCATCGTGCTGCTCGCCGAGATCGACAAGCGCCTGGCCGAAGGCGAGCGTTCCGTCAGCACCATGGTGCAGGGCAGCGTCAGCCGCATGCGCCCGGTACTGCTGGCCTCGGGCACCACCATCGCCGGCATGTCGCCGCTGCTGGCGGATCCCTTCTTCCTGGAAATGGCGGTCTGCATCATGAGCGGTCTGGCCTTCGCCACGCTGCTGACCCTGGTGGCAGTACCCGTTTTCTACCGCATCGCCCTGGGCAAGCGCATACAGAACGCCTGACGGCTTGGTGAACCCTTGCAGCGTCTGACCCGAGCCGGGTCATACCAGGCGCGAAACAGCGGGTCGTTTCAATCAGGATTCAGTAACTGGCGCGACTTCGCAGCCAGCTGCGTGCCTCCATGTATCCACAACGGGGAATTCGGGATAGTCCGCGCTTTCAGTTGGACCCGCCCAGGATGCTCCTGGCGGCGCGCCTTCCCGCAAATATCGTATCGGCGATGGTCAACCCGCTGAACGTCGTTGTATGGGAGATGCCCATCGCGGCGCGCCCCGCCGCAAAGAGCCCGGGGATGTCGGTACCGTCGGCCCTGACCACGCTGCCGGTCGCCTCGTTCACGCATAGCCCACCAAGCGGCATACCGGCACTTGGGTTGGCCTTGTTTCTCAGTGCCATGTTGAGCGCGAAGTACGGAGGACTAATGAATCGACGCCGCTAACCCAGCAATCGCTCTGCCAACACATCGAGCGCCGGCCAATCGGCCGTGACATCGGCCTGGTGAAAGACATCCCGAGCCTCGCCCTCCCCGGTCTTGCGCAAGGACTCCAGTATCACCCGGCTGGCTCCGGCATCGAAATAGCGCGCGACATGATCGGCGATCCTGCCGGCATCACCCCAGGCGACCACCGCATCGATGAATGCATCGCTGCCGCCACCGGAAAGATCGGCATCGGAAAACCCGGCCGCACGCCAGGAATCGAGGTACCAAGGCAACTGCAGCCAGACCGCCAGGTATTCGCGTGCGCACTGGCGCGCCTGATCCGCGTCCGCGCCCAGCATGAAGGGAACCTGGCAGCTTACATCCAGGTCATTGCCAACACGCGTCCTGGTCAGTTCGATGTGCCCGGCGGGCATCACCCAGGTTAGGATCCCGTCCGCTTTTTCCAGCGCAAGGCCCTGGAGCTTGGGCCCGTGAGCGGCCACATACACCGGCGCCATGGTTTCGGGCTCGGCGGACAGGATCTGAAACGAACGCATATCGTCGAGATAGCTCGACACCTTCCCGGCCGGAGACATCAGTTGCGCGTTCCGCCGTTCGTTTGCAAACGGAGCGGATACGCCCAGGCCCATCAGGAACCGGCCGGGGAACAGTTCAGACAAGGTTCGCCGTGTCTGCTGGGCAGCCATGGCATCGCGCCCGTACATGGAGGCGATGCCGGTCCCTACGCGAATCCTGCCGGTGGCGGATAGCAGGGCGCTGGCCAATACAAACGGTTCCCTACCCATCGTGTCCGTCAGCCAGACACTTTCGAAACCCAGTTCTTCGATGTGCCGAACGATCGACAGCACTTGTGAACCGGCGAGAAATTCGGTGTGCGTATCCAGCGTAACGCCGACTTCTCCCATTGAAGCAATCCTCAAAAAAGGCAGTCAGCCGGCCAGATAGTTTGGCGTCAACCGGATGGACAAGCCGCCATCGACGGTAATGACCGAACCGGTCATGTAGCTGCCCGCATCGCTGGCAAGCAGCAGCACCGCACCTTCCATTTCATCGGTCCTGCCCCAGCGGCCGACCGCGTTCATCTGCGAAAACAGGGCCAATGCGGCTTCCTTGGCTTGCGGCTCAAGGGCATCGAGATGCGTTGCCGCCATCTCCGTGTAGTAGGTTCCGGCCGCGACCACGTTCACCGTGATGCCTTCGCCTCCGAGCTCCACCGCCGCGGTACGCGCGAACGCGTGCAGTGCGGCCTTGGTGCCCGAGTAGATCGAATGGCCGTCCGCCGCGGATTTGTATACGGTGGCGGACGAGATATAGATGATCCGCCCCCAGCCCCGTTGTTTCATTCCCTGCGCGAATTCGCGGGTAAGCACGACGGAGGAGATGAAATTCGTTTCCACTACCGGATCGATGCTCTCGTCGAGAATGCTCTCCACAGGCTCGTTCCTTTCAACCGCTGCATTGGCGACAAGGATATCGACGCCACCGAGAATCTCTTTCGCCCGGGCAGCCAGGCTCCTGGTGGATTCGCGGTCTGCAAGGTCGACGCGACAGGTTTCGACGCGATTTCCCGATGCCGCCGCAATTTCTTCGGCTGCGGATTTCAGATCCTCGACGTTGCGCGCCGCGATCAGCACGCTGGCGCCCGCTTCCGAAAGCGCCAGCGCAAGGTTCTTGCCGATGCCCTTGCTGCCGCCGGTGACGAGTGCGCCGCGGCCGGTCAGATCGAATCTCGAGAGTATGTTCCTGCGTTGCGCCATCTGGACTACACATCCTTTTTCGATGGGTTGAATTTCAATAGGTCGAAGCCGTCGACTCGAACTCCGAGCGGTAGAAGGAAACCGGCGAAAAAGCGGCCTCGGTGACTTCCAGGTCCGCGGGAAACTGCCCGATGAGCTTCTTGATGGCGACCAGTTGGCTCAACGTGCAAACGATCCAGTAGCCGGCAACCAGCCGGTAGTACTTCAACTTCCTTGCGTCCACCACGTTCCCGGCAGCACGTTGGTAGGCGGCGATCGTCTCGTCCAGTGTCGGCCAACCCGCCAATGCGCCATGGCTCGCGATATGGACAAAGTGGTCGTCGCTGTAGGTCCAGTAGGCGAGGTCCTGCAGCGGGTCGCCCAGCGACGCCAGTTCCCAGTCGACGATACCCACGCAGTTCTGGTCGGCGTCAAACAGCATGTTGCCGATGCGGGCATCGCCCCAGAGCAGTGACCGTTCCTGTTCGTCCGGCCTGTTGCTGCGCAGCCAGGCCATGGCGTCGGTCATCAGTTGCAGCGGCTTGCCATCGCTGCTTTGCATGTAGTGCCGTTCCCAATAGTCCAGCAGGCCGGTCAGTTCGGAACCGGATTGCGCGGCATCCGACACGAAATCAAGACCCAGGCCTGCGGCATCGAGCCTGTGAATCGCGCCCAGTTGCGAAAGTCCCGAAAACCACAGCTTGCGGCGCGCCTGCTCAGACAATTCGGCCAGCATGCCAACGTCGTGCGGCGCAGTCGCCGGGGGTGTCGCTCCCTGCAGGTACTCCATGACATAGAACCGCCCGTCCAGAACGGCCGGGTCGTCTTCGTACGCCAGAATTCCCGGTACCGGCACGTCCGTTTTCGTGGACAAAACCTCCTGAATGCGGCGCTCCCGGCTGAAACTCCTGCCGGGGAACATCGCAGCCTTGGACTGCCGCCTGACGACGTGGCGCGCATGTCGCGGCCCGTCCCCTTCCGCCCAGGTCAGGTCGACAACAAAGTTTTCCGCGGAAAACCCGCTGTCGGCGGGCGGCGTATCGATGCTGGAAATCCGAACGTTCGTCGCTTCGGGCATGCGTGCAGCAAAAAAAGCAGTCAGCGGCTGGGCGATTCCATCGATATCCGACTGAATCGCCTTTTCCGCCAGCAGCTCGCTATTGTCGACCATTTCCCTTTCCGGTTGAGAGCCGCTCAGTCTCTGTAGGGCAAGTGGTCACCGCAACCCAGAACAGGAATCATGCAGCACGGACCGAAACCTCCACTCCGGAATACCTCGGCATGGCATTGATCGTCTGCAGATCCTCCCGCAGCGAAACCAGCCGACCCGTATAGCTGCCCAGCGGAGTGTTCGGGTTCTCATCCAACGCCGACCCCCACATGTGGGTAAGCGCAACCACCCCGGGCTTCATGGTCGGGTCTTTCCTGAGCGCGGCCGAGACCTTGCCGAACCTCGATTCCACAATCACCTTTTCGGCGCCTTCGAGGTCATGGGCCTCTATATCGTCGGGATGCATGAAAAGGGGGTTCACCGCGTACCGCTTGCGCGTCTTGCCCGCATCCCGGAATGAACCGTTCATGGTTTCCAGCAGCCGGCGGGTGGAAAGCAGCAGCGGAAAGTCGCCGCCGGGCCGGTATTCCTCCAGTTCGGCCGCCAGTTCCGCCGCCACGTCTTCCGGCATCAGGCTGAGGCGGGCGCCGTCGTCCTTCTCCGGCTCACGAACCACCACCGGTTCGATTTCCGGCGCGTAGCCGCTCGGATGCGCCTTCAACTCATCGAACGAAACCAGCGACTGCCTGCACATTTCCTCGATGAGATGTTCGGGTTCCGGCTTGTTTTCCATGTCGAGCCTGTACCCGTCCGGCAGGGAACTGAACGATGCACCGAAAATGGCGGGTTTCAGCTCGAGCTGGTAACCCAGCCGCCTGGCGATGCCCCAGATCAATTCCCAATCCGGCAGCACGCCCGGCGGCGGCGTCAGTGCCGGCGGCGCGTACTGGGCGAAGGGCCGGTGATAGGAAGCGTCGTTGATCATGGTGCAGTCGTGGCGTTCATAGGGCAGCGCCGGTGCCACCACATAGTGGGAAAGCCGGGCCGTATCGGTCATGCGAGGATCAACAGTGACCAGGAGGTCCAGCGACTCGAAAGCCGGCACGGTCTTCTCCGGGTCGCCCATCGCCATCACCGGATTGCCGCCGAGCACCAGCAGTGCGCGGATCCGGTCCGGGCTGTTCGAGGTGATCTCGTCGGCCAGTATGCCCGTCGGGAATTCGCCGTACGTCTGGCCGATCGAGGTATCCGATACCGCCCTGGGTTCGGCTTCCCAGGTACGGTTCGCCGGAACGATGGAAAAGACCGGCGGGATTCCGCCCGACAACAGGCCGGGGTTCGGCACCTCGTCACCGGGCTTGCGGAAGCCGCCGCAGATGGCGTTGAACGCCTCGAGCATCTGCACGCTCAGGTTGGAATTTCGGCTCATGTTCGAACCCGTGCCGCTGCCGCAGGAAGCTTTCTTCGCGGTACCGAACAGGCGCGCCACCTCGCGAAGCCTGGCTTCTTCGAGGCCCAGCCGCTCTACCACCAGATCCGGCGTGAAGGGTTCAACGGCGCGCTCGAGTTCCTCGAACTGGCAGGTGTAGCGCTCGCAGAACGCCTTGTCGTACCAGCCGTTTTTGATGCACAGGTGAATCAGCCCGGCAAAGAGCATCGCGTCGTCGCCGGGATTGATCTGCAGGTGAATGTCGGCGTTGCGCGCGGTCTCCGTGAAGCGCGGGTCCACCACGATGAGTTTCATGCCGCGCTTACGCGCCTCGCGAATCGCCCTTCCCGCCGCGTTGTTGCGTATGCCGGTCCAGGGCTTGCCCATGTGGCTGACGATGGGATTGTTGCCTACCACCATCAGCACATCGGCTTCGAGGTCGGAGTATTTCCAGGTCGGCACCAGGCCCATGCGCCCGTGATTGATCCACTTGGCCGACTGATCGATCGTCATGGTGGAAAACACGTTCGGCGTGCCGATGCTGTGCAGGAGCGACTTGGTGAGCGGCATGCTCAGCGTGCCGTAGCCGTGGGTGCCGTTGAAGAATGCCACCGAGCGGGGGCCGTGCGCCTCCAGGATTTCCTTGAGTTTCGCCGCCACCTCGTCCATCAGCGATTCCCCGTCAATATCGACAAAGGAACCGTCGGCTTGCCGCTTCCTGCAGGTGAGCAACCGATCCTCACCGTTGTGAAAGTCCATGCTGGTGAGGCCTTTCACACAGAAGTAGCCCTGGGACTCCGGATTCTCCCGGTCGCCGGTCACGGCAATCACCTTGTTCGCCTCCACCTCCAGCTCTATGCCGCAGACGGCGCCGCAGTTCCGGCAATAGGTTTTCTTCTTGACGGACATACCTACCTCGCTAGTCCTCTTTTCAATCTACCGAATGGGCAACATCCGGTCACTTGAGGCAAACCGGGATATGCAGGGGTGTGCGAACCTGAAAGCCGCGAATCTCGACCCGCTCCGGTTCGATTGCCAGATGCAGGTTCGGCAGATGCTCGGCGAACAACTGCAGGCAGGTCATCATCTCCAGGCGCGCCAGGTGCTGCCCCGCACAGGAATGCACGCCGGTGTTGAACGTCCGGTTCGACTTGAACTTGCGGTGAATGTCGAACACCTCCGGGTTTTCCCAACGCCGGGGGTCCCGGTTCGTTATCCCCTGCAGGATGGTCAGGTGACCGCCCTTGGGAATCTCGCACCCGGCGACCACCCTGTCTGCCGATGCGAGCCTCGGCGTCACGAAGCCCGAGGGCGCATAGCGAAGCCCTTCCTCCACCGCCCGCCGCGCCAGCTTCGGGTCCTGACAGACATCGTCGTACTGCTCGCGATGGACGAGAACCTGCAGCAGCATCAACGCCAGGCCGCGCCAGGTGGTCTCGATGCCCGCCGGCAGGATGAAGCGCGCCGTAATCGCGGCTTCCGCATCGCTGAGCACCCTCCTGTCGTCTTTCGTTGCCGTCACAAAATACGTGAGCGCATCCTTCCCGGGTTTCCGCTTGCGTTTTTCGACCTCGCCGAAAAAGAAATCGAAGAGTTCATCCCCCGCTTTCGCGCCCTCTTCCACGTTGACGCCGGCGGAGAAGAGCTTTTCGCCCAATGCCACGAATGTCGGCAACTCATCCTGCGGCACTCCCAGCATGGTGCTCATGGCCTTGTAGGTAAGGGGCAGGGCCATGTCACGCACCAGGCAGACCGCCTCGCCGCGCCTCAGGCGGGCAACCATGCGCTCGATCAACCATTCGCAGATCGGGCCGATGAGCCGGCGCGAGCGAATGGCCATCGTATTCACGCTCAGGAACGTATCGTAAAAGTCCCTCAGGAAATCGTGGGGTTCCCCGTCATTGACGGTCGGTATGGTGCCAGCCGTCTCGCCGTGGGCGACCTCCTGGGCCGTACCCAGGGCACCGTAGGCATCTTCGTTGCGAAAGCGCTCCGTGTCCTTGACGATGGCGTCCTGCTCTTCAACGCCGAGCACGATGAAGTGCGGCGTGCGGGCCAGGTCGATTCCCCAGTTGTTGGAAAGGGGAACGCCTCCGAACACGCCGTTTTCACCGCGCACAATGTATCCGCACCGGTCGCGAACGTCTTTCAGCAACGGGTACGGATCTGCCGACACAGCCGGGTCCAGCGCCCAGTCGTCTGCAGCCCGGATCAGCGATTGAGGAATTTCCCGAATCACCCGGTCGAAAGAGCCGTCGAGCCCTTCGACATCCGGGTTGATGAGGCCCGGATCTCCGCCAAAGGCGTGAACCGCCGCTTCCTGCATGGATTCCTCCCGGTTTAATCGCCGCCGATGAGTGCCAGTGCCCCCATGACTCAAAAGTCCTCGACCACCACGTCGACCTTCAGCCCGTCCATTTCCTCGGAGAGTTCGATCTGGCAGCCAAGGCGGCTGCGGTCGCTCTTGCTCTCGAACATATAGAGCAAGCCGTCTTCAAGCCCCCCTTCCTCGACTTCGCCCACAATGCCGATCCACTCGGGATCCACATGCACATGACAGGTGCCGCAGGCGCAGGTCCCGCCGCATTCGCCGATTAGCCCGGGCACCATGTTGTCGACCGCCAGGTTGCGAAGCGTTTCGCCCCGCTCGGCTTCCAGCACGTACGATTCTCCTTCGGGTGTTCTGAACTCGACACTGATCGGCACGGTTCCTTGCTCCTGTATTCCTCGTTCGCTCACACCTGATTCGGCGCTTCTCCGATTTTCCCCACACGAGTTTCGCACATGAGCGTTTCCCACATGAGATAAACCAACTCGGAATCGATTCATTTCAACTCGATTCGGCTGCAGTCACCATTGTTCACTATGAAAGTTCCCAACCCGGCCCGCCGGGACGCTGACGCGCAAGGAACAGACGACCGCTGGGAGAGAGCAGGTGTGCGGTGCGGGTATCCGGCACCTTTAAAGCACCCCTGCACCCTCGAATTCCACGACAACGCGTCCGCTTGGCGTGCCGGATACCCGTACCGCATACCTGCTCTCGGCGCCGGATCGAAGGAATTGTTCGGAACGTCGATTCCCAAAAGAATTAATCTTTTTAAATCAATGGCTTGAGATTTTGTTCCATGCAAGGGACAATTGCCCTCCCTGAATGGAAAGCGGAATCGGCTCCGAGGGAACGGCGACGTACAGCAGTGCGCCCCGCCTTTCGCACTCGCATTCCAGATCCTTCATGAAAACCCGGAAGTCCGAGAGCAGCAGGTCGTAGAAGTCCGGCGTCGCCTCGAGAACCTCATCGGTCCCCATCAGGCGCATGTCATACACCCACTCTGTTTCGCGCTCGCCACGAGAAAAGAACCGAACGATCCCCTGGTGGTGCGTGATCGGCGCCCCCGCCGTGACGTGGTAGCCGAACAGCCGGTTCGGATGCCAGTAGTTCACCACCTCCTCGACGTCCGGCATCCCGCGCTCGGCCACACCAACCACGCGCACGCAACCCAGGCCGTTGCGTTCCGGCGTGCCTTCCCTGACGATGCGGCACGGCGACCCCGTGTACTCGCCCATGCGCTCGTGGTCGGTGAAGACGTCCCAGGCAACCTCGACCGGCACGTTAACACGCGCGCGGTGAAAAAAACGCTGCGGAAATTTCATGTTCCACTCCTTGTCCGTACCGTTATCGACCGACTATCCAACGGGAATCGGGAAGGCAGGCACTTCGATGTCACAGGCCCGCCGCTCGCACTCCGCCTCAATGTCATGCATGAAATAGCCAAATTCCTTGAGGAGCCGTTCATAGACGTCGGGCACCGCTTCCAGCAACTCTTTCTGCGGCCGGATCTGCATGTCGTAGACCCATTCAGACCGTTCTGATCCCTTCGGCCAGAAACGCACGATGCCCTGGTGCGCATCCACCGGCACGCCGGAGGTTATGTGATAGCCGTAGAGCTCATGCGGCACCCAGTAGTTGACGATCTCCTCGACAGGCCAGGGCGCAGCGCCCTGCCCCTCATTGAACCGCACGCACCCCAGTCCGTTCCGTTCCGGCTCCCCCGGCGTCGTGATCTTCCAGTCCGCATTGGTCCAGTCCGCGTATCGTTCGTGTTCCGTAAACACGTTCCAGGCCACTTCCACCGGTGCATTCACACGGGCGCGGTGAAAAAAACGACAGTGCATCAGCTTCCTCCTGCATCAATCCCGGTCACGGAAGCCGGTCTTGCCCTCCAGTAAACTCGTCGCGCCCAAATGGGCTCCCGAATCAACATTGCCAGCCTCCAAACGGTAAGCTATCATTATCGAATTAACTAATCAATATATTACGTGCCAATCGACGATCCGCGTAGAATGAACTTCGTCCACGCCGTTCATTCAGCGGACCGACCAGCCGTTCACCAAGCTCCAGGGAAGCGATCATCGTGACAGCCAGCACACAGGCGGAAGAACTGACCTTCTACAGCGGCATGACCGAACCGGTCGACGATTCCTCGGCCATCGACTGCCTCGACGACCCCTTGAGGGAAATCTCCGAAAAGTTCTATCGATTGGGCGAGGTGATCAGGGGGCACGGCTCCGGCAACGGCGCCTATGTCAACTTCGGCGGCTACCGGTTTCCCAACATACTCGCACCAGCGAAGGCCTGCACGGGCGAGGTGTACGGTGTCGTCAGTTGGGAGGCGCACCGGCAACTGTATACGCACCCGGCGACGAGCAGTTCACTCTTCAAGGGCAGCGTCGAACCGTTCTTCGGCCCCACCCTGAGCCCCAGGGACCCGCCCGAACACACCAAATACCGGGCTGTCATGCAACTCGGATTCATGCCGAAACAGATCGAGGGCTACAAGGACACCATAGCCCGCCCCGTCCTGTCCCGCCGCTTCTCCGCGCTCAGGAAAAAAGGACGTGCCGACCTGGTCAGGGAGATCAACGTTTTCTATCCGTACGAGATCGTCGGCAGGATCGTCGGCTACGACTTCGCCGATGTCGAGTTCGTCGCCGCCTGCATGGACGGCATCTGGCAGGGAAATCACGATATCGAAACCGCCGTGAAAGCCGGCAAGGATTTGCGGGAGTACGCCGCGAAACTCATCGCCAGGCGGCGCGCCGATCCGAAGGACGACTACGTGTCGGCCCTGTTCGATGCGGAAGTCGACGGTGAGAAAATCACGGAGGAGAACCTGGTCGGCCTGGTCAACCATTTTCTTTCCGGCGGCATCGAAACCACGTACCGGCAAACCAGCCTGCTGGTGTACGACCTGCTCACGCATCCGGACCAACTCGAGCTGCTCCGAGGCAATCGGGAACTCATTCCCCGCGCCGTGGAGGAAACCCTGCGCTACGACGGCATCGGCGGCTCCACCTGCCGTACGCTCACGGAAGACGCGGAAATCTGCGGCACCCGCATCCCGAAAGGCTCGGTGGTGTTCACCTTTCATCTCTGCGCAAACCGGGATCCGTCCCGCTGGGAAAACCCGCACGACTACGACATAGCCCGGCGGCAGCAGCGGCACCTGGCATTCGCGATGGGTCCGCACATGTGTATCGGGCAACATCTCGCCCGCTTTCTGCTCGGCGATTACCTCGCCCACTTCCTGGACGACTTTCCCAACGTATGCTGGGACCCCGAGGCTCAGATCCCCAGGCCAAAGGGTTGGAACCAAAGGGCCTGCAGTTCATTGCCGGTGGTCTGGGATACGTAAGATAACCGGGGTCGCTTTCCCGGTAGCCTGCGTTCACCGGATACCTGCTCGAGCATCGTCTCCTCGATCCGCCGGCCGACGGCGGTGGCTCCCGCACCGCCAATGAGGCCGCGGCGGAAAAAGCGCGAGGGCGGTGTCTCCGGTCTGTCGTCCTGATGGGGACAGAGCCAATTTGCGGTGCAATAGCCCCAAAATGGGGGTCATTCTCCAGGCGCCAGGTCTCTTAAACTCTACCGTATGCATCGGCAAGGGCATTGCAATGCGGCAGTCTGACCAGTGCAATTCGGTTCAATACGGTGCCCGTCCACCAGGTCTTTCCCGGGGGGGCTTGAATCACGTCCTGGTGCACTTCTTGCCGAATACGACGAAGCGTCGATCGGCAGTACGGGTCGATACCGCTACGGCTGAAAAGGCGCGATGGATTCGCCCGCCGGTTGCGTCCTGGAGACACATCGCCAACGGCAGCCTGCTCGCGGCGTCGCTGGCGGCGGCGGCGACGGCGAACCCGGAAGTTTCTCACGTGGCCCGGGTGCCCCTGTTTCCCGCCGCGTCCAACGATCTGCGCGAAGGTTTCGTGCGGGTCGTCAATCGCTCCACCCAAGCAGGCGACATCAGCATCGCCGCGATCGACGATGCGGGAATGCGCGTCGAGGGCCCGTTACTCGCCATGGGCGCCGGCGAAACCCGGCACTTCAATTCCATCGACCTTGAAAACGGCAATCCGGCCAAGGGCCTGAGCGGCGGCAGCGGACCGGGAACGGGCGACTGGCGCCTGCAACTGGGCAGCGACCTCGATTTCGAAGTGTTGGCCTATGTGCGCGCCGCCGACGGCTTTCTCACTGCCATGCACGATGTGGTTGAGACGGGGCCGCACGGTCATCGCGTGGCGATCTTCAACCCCGGTAGAAACAGGCAACAGCGAAGCCTACTGCGGCTGATCAATCCCGGGGAAACGGAAACCGAAGTGACGATTTCGGCCATGGACGATGCGGGCATGGCCGCCCCCGGTACGGTGGCCCTGACCTTGCCCGCAGGGGGCGCCCGCACCCTGTCTGCGGCGGCATTGGAATCCGCGGAGGATCGGACCGGAACGGCGGGGGAAACAGGCCTCGACGGTGAACTCGGAACGGGCAGCGGCAAATGGCAACTGCTGGTCGCCTCGGAACACCCGGTAGTGGTGATGAGCCTGCTGATGAGCCCCATGGGACACCTGACGAACCTGTCCTCGGCACCCTTCCGGCGGGCTGCCGGCGCGGGCGTGATCCGGCAGATGGCGGAGGATATCCAGGCCGGCGCGGCCATCGGCGCCCCCGTAACGGCCAACCTGGGCGATCCCGCAAGTCGTGCCCATGCCCTGGAAGGCGCCGATGCCGCGTCTTTCGATATCGAAACCGCCACCGGCCAACTGCTGGCCGGGGAGATGGCGCGCTATGACTTCGAGACGCAAACCGCCTACGCGTTGGTTGTGAGGGTGAGCGATGCATCGGGAAGTGTCGTGCGCATTCCAGTCACCGTCGAGGTGACCGACGTGGACGAACCGCCAGGCAGGCCGGAGCCGCCGGAGGTGGAGGGCGTCTCGTCCCGATCCGTCCGGGTGACCTGGGCGGAGCCTTCGAACACGGGCCCTCCGATCATCGACTACGACGTCGGGTACCGCCGGCCCGGAGCGGCAGAGTACATCGATGCGGAACACGAGGGCGCCGCCCGGGAGATCGAGATCTCGCACCTGCGAGAGCGTGCGGATTACGAGTTCCGGTTGCGTGCGATCAACGACGAGGGTATCGGCGAGTGGTCCGAGCCCACCCTGGGCCGTGCGCGAACCGGCGGCGGCGGTGGGGGCGGTGGCCCCGTGACGCCGCCACCGGTGTCCGACAACAACCCGCCCATGTTTGACGAGGGCATCGAAGCGAGCCGCGAACTTGCGGAAAACAGCGTGGGCAACCTGGCTGTCGGCTTGCCCGTTGCGGCGAACGACGCCGATGGCGATCCGTTGACTTACAGTCTCGGAGGTGCCGATGCCGCCAGTTTCACCCTGGTGGCCGACACCGGACAACTCCGTACCAGGGACGGCGTGGATTACAACTTCGAAGCAAAAGACCGTTACGCCATGCGTGTGGTCGCAGACGATGGCAAGGGCGGCAGCGCGTCGATCGAGGTGACGGTCGAATTGACCGACGAAGATGGCGAAGCGCCGGGCAAACCGGCCGAGCCCCTGTTGACCGGAGCGACCACGACAAGCTTGACCGTCACCTGGACGCCGCCGGAAAACAGCGGCCCCGCGATCGACGATTACGACGTCGGCTACCGTGTCCTGAATACCGGGAGCTTTACCGATTGGCTTCACGACGGCACCGGTACAAGCACCACGATCGAGAACCTCGAACACTCGACGATCTATCAGGTGGTGGTCAAGGCGCGCAACGACGAAGGCACGGGCCTGAATTCGGCGCGCCTGCTCGCCACCACGCGGGCGCCCCATTCCACGGAGCCGGTGTGGGCAGGCGACAGTTCCCGTGAGGAGGAACAAGGTGGTGCGGACGGCATTCCGGTAACCCTGATCGACCGGGGATTCGGCCCCGACAGCCATGGGGGAAGGGTCACGGCCACCTACATGGACAGCCTTGCGGATGCCGATGAGATCCTCCACACGCAGACGGACGGGGGTCGCACCTACCGCCTCGAGGGCCTGCTTTTCTCGTGGTACAGCGACTTCCTGGTTTCCGGCTACGTCCGCCACGCACTCAGCTACGACGACGGAATCGTCTGGACGGCGTCCGACCAGACCACCCACTACCGGCCGGGCGATTTCGACTGGTTCGTGGAGAACGGCAGGCCGTTCAAGAAGACCGCCAAGGCATTCGCCGACTGGATGAAGGATCGCAACGTGCTGTTCGTTTCCTCAATGGAAAACATCACCGCACGCCACGTGGGCGGCATACTCGAGGCGGTGTACTGCGACGACTACCACGCTGGCGGCTTCGACGGGCGGGGCTGGATTCCGCTTTGCGGGGAAATCGACGACTACATCGCCCACTCCGGCGTGGGGCAGCAGATCACGGTGTTCGCCGGCAGTATCGACCGCAGGGCGGCCACCGGAGCGATTCGCGGCGACGGCGTGTTCGCCGCAAACAGCATCTATGTCGAATCGTCCGGGGGATCGACTTCCCATGCCACTGCCGTTCTCGCAGCCTACGCCTCGGCGCTGAAGGTGGCGAACCCCACCTGGAGCGCATCGAAGCTGCGCCAGGATTTGATGCGTATCGCCCGGGAGCAGGAGTACGATTACTACACCGGAACGTCAGACGCATCGAACTCGCTGGTTTCCGAGCGGCGGACAATCCGGCTCATTCTTCCGGCGTTCGCGCCAGGCACCGGCAACCACTTTCCCGAATTCTCCAGTTCCGCATCCTTTTCGGCCGCTGAAAACCAGACGACGGCCGGCACCGTGGAGGCATCGGACACCGACACGGAGGACACCGTTACCGGTTACGAGATTGTCGGTGGCGCCGACTCCGCGCAATTCGAGGTATCCGGTTCCGGCGCGCTCCGATTCAAGACCGCCCCGGACTTCGAGAATCCCGCCGACGTGGACGGCGACGACCCGGACAGCAAGGCGGATGACAACGACTACATCGTGGTGGTACAGGCAACCAGCGGGTCCGGGAACCGTCTGCTGACCGCACAGCAGCGGATCACCGTCAGCGTAACCGACGAAACCGAGTGAGCCGGGGACTGGAGAGGGCGAAATTTCAGAGATGTCTCACCTGCCATCAGGGTAATAGCTCATGGCATAGGGTTCGAGCGCGTCGTAGGATTGCGGCATGTCCGACAACAACATCGAGTACCAACCGGACACGCGACGGCGTTCGTACAAAGCCCGCTCCCCTTCCTCAGATTTCTTGACGTCCACAATAAGTGTAGCTACAGTTGAGCTACACAAAAGGGGCACTCCCATGGCCGGCGACTCGGTAGTACGGGCGCGAATCGACAGCGAAACCAAGGCACGGGCCACCGAAGCGCTGCAAGCGATGGGGCTGTCGGTTTCCGATGCCATCCGGCTCCTGCTCCTGCGGGTGGCGGATGAGAAGCGGCTGCCGTTTGCGGTCCAGGTACCGAACGCCACGACGGTCAAGGCCATGCAGGAATTGGAGGAAGGAAAGGGCAAGCGCTTCGCCGGCGCCGAGGATCTGTTCCAAGACCTCGACATCTGACGTGCTCACACCGGTTCGGTCCGCGCAGTTCAAACGCGATGTCAGACGGGCCGAAAGGCGAGGCCGCGACTTGGCCAGGCTGCGGGCGATGCTACATTGGCTGTTGCGCCAGGAGCCTCTCCCGGCTCGTCACCTTGACCATCCATTGCGCGGAATCTGGAAAGGCTATCGTGAGGCCCATGTCGCACCCGACTGGCTGTTGATTTACCGGGTCAAAGGAAGCGAGTTGCATCTGGTTCGCACCGGGTCCCACTCCGACCTGTTCGACGAGTGACCGGAGCCCCGCGAAGGTCGCGAACGCTCCGTTCCTGACGAACTCGGCACGTCGAGCGGCGCCATGGTTGATCTTGATCGAGCGGGGAACCCTGTCCGTCTCAGGCGCCAAAGCAATCATCCAGGCGGCAGCGTTTGAGCCAGGCGTCGACCGCACTCCGTTCCGCAGCAGGCAACATGTCGATTCTCGCCAGGATCATCCGCCGGGACCGCTCGGGGTAGGGGCGCGACAGGTAACTGACCTCTTCGCCGTAGATTTGCGCGTGAAAGGCCTTGGCCCCGGCGGCCTGGGCGTCGCGGTTCCCCAGCGCGTAAGGCCGGTAGGTCGAAACCATCTCTTCCAGGATCTTGCGCGCAAACGGGGTCGAATGCGGAAACGCCGCCAGTTCGCCGCCGCCATCCCATTCGTCGGCCCGTTTTTCCGCCCATTCCACCACCAGGGGATAGCCCGCCACCACCTTCTTCGGATCCGGGTCCGTGTTGGTGTGCGCACGAAGGCTGCCCAGCACCACCGCATCCACCGCGGTCGGCCGCTCGCCCAGCAGGAAGACCGTTTCCTTGAGCTGCCGTTCGGCCGCTGCAAGTATTCGCTCGTACTCTTCCTCGCATGCCTGCCTCTGCAACTCGGACTCCGTGCCGGTGGCGCGACAGGCGCGGGGCCCCCAGCTGCGAACCCGCTCCGCAATCTCCGGAACGCCCCTTGCCATCTTCTCCGAGGCGAATGCCGCGCTCTCGGGATAGTGCCAGCGGTAATGGACCATGGTGCGGGCGATCCATTCATCGAAGTACTCTTCGACAACCTGGACGAGGATGCCCAGCGCCCCTGCCGGGAACATCCGACGGGCGGGAAAGCGGCCGTCCAGCAGATGCATCAGGGGGGTGGTGTCGCCGATCATCCAGTTCTCGGGCGTCTGCAAGACAGGCACCTGGTGCGTTCCGGACCTGGCCTCGATCCGCTGCGGGTCGTGCTCGTTCTTGTCGAGCATTACGAACGGCGCGCCATAGAAAACCATCGCCGCTTCCAGCTTGCGGGTGAAGTAGCTCAATTCACCGCCGTAGATCCTGTAGGTGGATTCGATTGCCATGTTCCTGCGTCGCCCTGCCCGGCCCTGGAGTGTGCGGCACTTTACCCCGGGCCCGACTTCGCGGCTAACCCGCCTCGGGTACGCAACCGATCCCGGGATTGGCAGGGGCGAAATTTCAGAGATGTCTCACATGCCATCAGGGCGATAGCTCATGGCGTACGGTTCGTGTGCGTCGTAGGATTGCGGCATGTCTGACGAGCAAGCGATAAGCACCCGCAAGTTCAGCACCGAGTTCTGGACGATCGTCGGCGCATTGGTCGCCATGGGCGCATTGATTATTGCCATGGGCGCGCTGATCCTGACCGTGACCGGGTGGCTGAGGGAAGACATTCGAAACCTGGGCGCCGGCCTGAATGCCCTGCAGGGCGAAGTGAACGCGTTGGCCGTTGGATTGAAAGCGCTGGAGGTCAAGGTCGATACGATCGACAAGCGGGTCGACAGGATCGACAGGCGGGTCGATAGTATCGACAAGCGCCTCGCCGTGGTCGAACGCCACGTGCTCGGCGTCGCGTCAGCAGACCGGAAAGACGAGGGCACCTGAACGCTCAGCACTAGCGCGCAAAGCGCCCCTTTGACCGCCACAGCGCAATCGCGGGCACTGCCATGACCGCCGTCGACACCACACCCGTCCAGAGCCCACCGCGAGGGTCGAGCAGGCTCCATACACCCATGCCTACGGAGACTTGAGCAACATAGAGAGCAGCCCAGGGCCACATCCAGGATCGCATCTTCCAGAACCCGTAGGCCCCGGCGGCATAAATGGCCCAGTGCAGCGGCGCGGTGAGCTTCGCCGCCCATCCCGTGAGCATGAAGCCGAACCACACTTCCTGGTCGACCGCGACGGGCTTGATGAAGAGATCGAAGGGCAGATAGATGAAGGTCATGTAGAGGCAGAAGAGCCAGATGAGGTTCATCCACCAGGGTCGGCGCCGCCATTCAGCGCCGACCCGGGCCGCAACGCCCCCGTCACCTGAGCGATCGGGCAGATTCAGGTTTGCCGCCATGCGGTCTCCAGTCAGGGCCATCGAAGTGCCAAGCTATGATGCCAAGCAAAACATCGCAAGGCACCAAGCCCGGCGCTACGGTGGACTTCCACCGCATGCATGCGACTGCGTTCGACGGCTGGATGGGGAGCGGGCAGAACGGTTCGTTGTTGGTCAAACTGCGCTCACGTATGATCGCGTTGCCCGCCGGACCGAGGGAAAGCCGAAGGCATGCAGGCCGAACCCGTACCATACATGGAACGAACGCGCCGCTATTACGAGGCGCAGGGCTTCGAGGCGCCCTACCTGTGGGCCCACAATCAAAGCACTCCGTTCGTGGCGCCGGCCAGACCCATCTCGGAATCGGTGCTGACACTGATCACCACGGCCGCACTTCACGAGCGCGAAAAGTCCGATCGGCGGGACCTGATGTCCGGGTCCCTGTCCCCTCCGCCGTCCCGACTGTTCGCCAATGACCTGGCCTGGGACCGCAACGCCACCCATCTGGAGGATCTCAATTCCTACTTTCCCATCGACCGCTTGACGGAACTGGTGGCGGCCGGCCGAATCGGCAGGTTGGCAGCGCGCTTCCACTGCGTGCCGACGGAGTACAGTCAGCGCCGCACGACGGAGCTGGACGCGCCGGAGATCTTGCGGCGATGCAGGGAGGACGGAGTGGATGCCGTTCTTCTCGTACCCCTGTGACCCGTCTGTCACCAGACCGTGTGTCTGGTCGCCCGCCACCTCGAAGCTGCCGGCATTGCGACCGTGATCCTGGGTTCCGCCATCGATATCGTCGAACACTGCGGGGCGCCGCGATTCCTGTTCACGGATTTCCCCCTCGGCAATCCCTGCGGCCGGCCCTACGATGCCGCCATGCAGCGGTCGATCGTCGAAGCTGCCATCGACCTGCTCGACAGTGCGTCCGGGCCAAGAACGGTCGTTCGCACCCTGTACCGCTGGAGCGACGACGAGAGTTGGCGGGAGCGATACATGGAAGTGCGGCCCGAGAACAGGGCCGAACTCGCCGCCAGGGGCGAGGCGCGCCGGTTACAGCGCGCGCAGGTTCAAAGGGGATGACAACGGCCGATTCGACGGTTGATGGAGATATTGATGGATTTCGAAACGATCACCTACGAGCGGCGGGGCCCCGTCGCCTACGTGACCCTCAACCGTCCCGAGAAGCTGAACGCGATGAACGCCACGCTGCACAGCGAACTCGGCGAGGCCTGGGCGGCGTTCCGGGACGACGAGTCGCTGCTGGTCGCGATCCTTTCAGGCAACGGCCGCTGCTTCAGCGCGGGGGCCGACCTGACGGACACGGTAAGCGGGCCTTACCGCTACACGGGCGAGTTTCCGGACATCACCCAGACCCGAAAGCTCTACAAGCCCATCATCGCCGCGCTGCACAGCCATGTCGTCGGCTACGGGCTGTGGATCGCGCTCGACGCCGACATTCGCATCGCCACCGAAGAAACGTCCTTCTGGCTCCCGGAGCCGCAATGGGGCATCGCGACCATCCCGGCCGCTTGGTTCCCCAAGGTCATGCCGTGGGCGATCGCCTCCGAACTCCTCCTCATGGCCGGCCGCATGGACGCCCGGCGCGCGTACGAGGTCGGCCTGATCAACCGGATCGTACCGGCCGAGGCGCTGATGGAGGAGGCGGAGCGGATCGCCCGCCGCTTCTGCGAACTGAGCCCCGCAGCGGTGCAGGGCATGAAGGAGTCCATGGTCAAGGCATCGTCCCTCGACTACCGCGCGCTCGACCAGATCACCGAGCACGTGCAGACCCGGGTAATGAACTCCGAGGATTTCCGGGAAGGGATACGGGCGTTCCGGGAAAAGCGACCGGGGGTGTGGTCCGGGAGATGAGTTCAAAAGGGGTCGCGTTTCCCGAAAGCGTCAGCGCCTGAATCAGACCACGGCTGGTCTTCGGCACGAGGAAGGTTCTGCCCCATGAATCTGACATCGGCAACGCAGACCAACGCGGTTCGAAACGCGGCGTTCAGGTATCTGGCGCCGACCGGCGAAAACTGCTTTTTTTCCAAACACTCCGCCAGCGATCGCTGGTGCTTCTATCCCGCGCTCTTCGACTAGGCGACGATCGTCCTCACCCTGGCCAGGGCATCCTGGACAATGGACGCCGGCGCTTTCTCCACGTAGCGAACGCCGCGCGCGGCATAGTCGATGGTCTTGATCTGGTGGCAAAGCACCACGCCATGTGTGCGTGTTTGTGTCAGTTCGACTTCAAAGCCATGGCCCCGGACCCGACTGGTGATCGGTGCGACCAGCGCAAGCCCGATCTTTCGATTGAATACCTCGGGCGACAGCACGAGTGCCGGGCGTTTCAACGCCTGTTCACGCCCGGCCGCCGGATCGAAGTCCGTGAAAACGACATGACCCCGATCCGGAAAGTACTTCCGGGCCATTACCAGACTTCCTTGCCCCTCGGTTCAGCCTCCAACCACTGCCGGTCTTCGTTGGAAAGGGCCATCCTTGCACGCGGGCATTCTTCCAGGAGTTCCTGAAGGGTGTACGCCGGGGCCTGCACCGCGGACACCACCAGCTTCCCCTCTGTAGATTGGATTTCCACCGGGCTGTTCACCGCAAGACCCGCCCTGGCGAGGGTGGCCGCCGGGAGCCGCAATGCCGCGCTGTTTCCCCACTTCTTGATCGTCGTGCGCATTTTGATGTCCATCTTGGAGGTATGTATCTATAAATGTAGACACTAAATCAAGGGCCGCGGATGTCAACCGCCAATCTGCTTGCCCGCGCGTACGACTTCTTCCTGCTGCGTATTCGGCCATGGCCTGCATCAGATAAAGCAGATCCAATTGTCTCGCCCCAAATAACCCGCCCACAGCCTGGACGTTTGTGGCCGACCTGAAAACTTCAGCAGAGTTCCGGGAACTTTCCCACAACCGCACATGCGCGGTGCGGTGTCGGGCTGCCAGGCAGCGGACCGGTAGATCAGCTAGGCAGCGAACTGGTAGGTCCGCCAGGACCTCAACTCGGGCAATACCTCTTCCGCGAACAGCCGCAGGCTCTTCTCGGACTGTTCCGTGGTCAACCCGCCGTAACTGGCTGAAATGCAGAGGTCGTAGTCGCCGAGCACCCGGAAGCGGGCTTCCAGCTTTTCGAGCATCTGTCGAGGCGTGCCCCAGGCGTTGATGTCGACAAACCCGTTCGCCGCATCTTCCATGTTCGAATCGCGCAGCAGTTCGGCATTGTCCGCATAGTCGCCGTATCCCTTCATTTCGCGGAAATGCTCGTTCGCCAACTCGTAGTGTTCCATGACGGAAATGAAGTAGTTGGAAATGTGCCTGCGCGCCATCGACTCGGCGAATTCGGCACTCTCGTCGCAGAACAGGAAATCAACGCAGACTGGAGAGGGGGGCTGGGTGTTGTGATATTCGCGGTACAGGTCGCGATAGCGGTTGAAGTGGGGCAGCGTCTCTTCCCAGGGCTTGGTGCCGAAAGTCATCATCTTGGCGCCGAGGCGGGCGACCACCGGCACCGAGTCGGATGACATGCCGACAGCGTAGAAGCGGTCCTTGAAGCTGGCATAGGGGCGCGGCCGCACTTCGGTGCGCTTCTGCGGGTAGAAGGGCCCGTCGCCTTCGACCACCCCCGTTTCCAGGCCCCGCACGATCATCTCGGCGGCTTCGTCGAAGCGCTCGCGCGACTCGCTCATGTCCACGCCGAAGGGTGCGTATTCCCGCCGCGACAGGCCCCGGCCGATGCCGAACAGCGCCCTGCCCCTGCTCAGGTGATCGAGGGTGATCATCTTCTCGACGACCCGCAACGGATCGTTCCAGGGCAGGATGACCGCGCCGGTCAACAGGCCGATCCGTTCCGTCTTGGCGGCCATGTAGCTCAGGTACTCGAGGTTGTCCGGGCACATGGCGTAGTTGAAGAAGTGATGCTCCACCGAACTCAGGTAATCGAAGCCCAAGGGCTCCGCGAGGCTGCCGATGTGAATGTCGCGTTCCCAGGCGCCCTGATCGGTATCTCCATCCTCGAAATTCTGGAATACCATCAACATGCCGACCTGCATGATCTCCCCCCTGATGGCTGAAAAAGCCGAATCGGCACTATAACTGAACGCGAAAACCCAGTCACCGACTGATGCACTTGGCGCCTTGCAGTGTCTTCGACCCCGGCAGCCGCATGAGCCCGGCGGCGCCATCGCTTTTTCGGCCTGATTGCTGACCGGCGAAGAAGACGATTTCTGCGAAAGGGCGTACGGCGCTCAAACTGCGTGAGTCAGAACGTCAGGCGGCCTCGACCAGCAATTCCCCCCGCTGATCCCCCAGCCGCTGCAGTTCCGGCAGAACCCGCTCCACAAACAGCCCCATGTTGCGGTTCGCCTCGTCATACGGCATCCCGCCATAGGCGAAATGGGCCATCAAGCCGCGCGCTCCGATGGTCTCATGGATGAATTCCACCTTCTCGATCACCTGCTGCGGCGTGCCGAACGGCATTAGGCGCACGAAGTCGGCCGCGGCGCCGTCCGGAGAGCGCTTGGCGATGTGATGGTGCAGCCTCGCATAGAACTCGTAGCCCTTCTTCTCGCCGAGATGGCCCGCCTGCATTTCGTAGTGGTCCATCACGGAGTGGTAGTAGTTGCCGATGTAGGTGTATGCCATCTCCTCGGCCCGGTCGGCGCTCTCGTCCACGAAAAAGAAGCCGGCGCACAATGGCGCCGGCGGTGCGCTGCCGGCCCCGTGGGTTTCCGCCCAGACCTTGTGGTAAACCTCGAAGTCGTCCCGTACGGAATCCCAGGGTTTCTGCGGAATGACCAGCAGCCCCACGCCCAGCTTCGCCATGACGGGCATGGAATCCGGTGAGACGGCGGCGGCGAAGGTGCGCCCCTTGAACGTCTTGAACGGCGCGGGCCGGATATCCCGGCGGGGTTGCCGGACGTAGCTGCCGTCGAACTCGCAGTAGCCGCGCTCGAGCCCCGTCAGGATCATCTGCGCCGACTCGATGAATCGCTCCCGCGACTCGCCCATTGGCACCCGGAACCCGTCGAACTCGACACGTCCGAGCCCGCGGCCCACACCCAGGATCATGCGGCCGCCGGACAGGGCATCGAGCATCGCCACCTGCTCGGCGACGCGGATCGGATCGTGCCAGGGCAGCACCACCACCATTGACCCGAGTTGCACACGCCTGGTGTGGCCCGCCATGTAGCTCAGGAACTGGACGACATCCGGCACCATGGTGTAGTCCGTGAAATGGTGTTCCACCGACCATACCGAGTCGAACCCCATCTCTTCCGCCTTAACCGCCATATCGAGTTCGCGGGCGTACACCTCGTGGTCGGGCACAGGCCGGCCGAGATTCTGAAAAAGCGGGCCGAATCCTACGTGCATGTGCGTCCTCCACTGCTGTCCGGTTCAGCATAGCAGGAGAACGAAAGGAGAAAAGACGCGGCGGCAAATACCGCAGTGCCTGCGACCGCCAGGATCCGGCCGAATTCTCCTGTGGCTACGGAACGCCGGTGCCCGGCTACCCCTGTCCCGCGCGCTCGGCGACGCCCTTGTAGCGCGCCACCCGAAGGTCCGCCTGGGCCTGGTGGCCGGCGAATCCCTCCAGAGCGCACAGTCGCGAACAATATTCGCCGAGCATGGCAGACGATTCCGGCGTCACTTTCTGCCAGGTGCAGGTCTTGATGAACTTGCCC
>CAZWZH010000066.1:0-65435 GCA_964638775.1 uncultured Pseudomonadales bacterium | reverse complement strand
CGGGAGGAGTGGTGGCCCGAGGAGGTGTTTCCGGAATTGGGAGGGCTGGGGTATCTGGGGGTGACCGTTCCCGAACGTTACGGGGGAGCGGGTTTGGGGCCGATGGAGGCGGGCCTGGTGGCTCAGGCGTTCGCCCGTTGGAACCACGCATTCTCGCTGTCATGGGCCGTTCACGACAGTCTTTGTGCAGCAGGGATTTACAACAACGGCAGCAGTTACCTGCGGGAAAAGTACCTGCCTGGACTCTGTTCGGGGGCATGGTTGGGGTGCCTGGGTCTGACCGAGCCTGGGGCTGGCTCTGACGCGTTAGGTTCCATGCGGACCCGAGCAATACGCAAAGGCGACCGGTACATCATCAGCGGAACCAAGATCTTCATAACCAACGGGCCGATCGCGGACATTTGCCTCCTGTATGCGAAGACCCTGACTGGACGCGGATCCAAGGGGATAACGGCCTTTGTGGTTGAAACCGATTCGCCCGGGTTCTCGGTGGCACAAAAGCTCGTCAAGATGGGATTTCGGGGCAGCCAAACCGGAGAACTGGTGTTCGACAACGTGGAAGTGCCGCGGGAAAACGTCTTGGGGGTCGAGCACGAGGGCCACCGCGTGGTGATGAGCGGCCTTGACTTTGAGCGGGCATTGTTGGCGCCCATAAACGTGGGGATCGCCGAACGGGCATTAGAACTCTCGGTCGAGTACGCCAAAGTTCGAGAGCAGTTCGGCCAACACATCGGGAACTTTCAGATGGTCCAGTCGCGTCTGGCGGATATGTACGTGTGGGTGGAAACCATGCGTTGCTATAGCCGCGCAGTCCTCTGTGAAGCCGGGCGGGTTGATCACGGCGAAGCGGGGCGAGGCGACATACACGCCAAGACGGCCGCCTCGATGCTCTACTGCGCCGACATGTGCAACAGGATTCTCGACCACGCGGTTCAGATACATGGCGGTGGCGGCTACATGTGGGAATCCGAGGTCAATCGGCTGTTCCGAGCCACCAAATTGCTGGAGATCGGAGCAGGGACGACCGAGGTGCGCAAGATGATCATCGCGAGAGAACTGCTACGGTGAGTGGCGAGGTGCGCGATCCGCAAACCTGGCTTGTTATTGCTGTTGCAGCGGCCATGCAACGGATTGGATCCGTAACCGCTCGTGCGTCGCAACGAGAAGGGGCTTTAGGCTCAATCAAAGATTACGCGACCATCTGGCCGCAGCAAAGACGCGGTGTACTACGGCCGTGACACCTTTACGGTGCGGGTCGCGGGCGACGACATGGCACCCAACTTCTCTGACGGCGATTTCGCTTACCTGGACCCCGACGAGCCAGCCGTACACGGGCGGTTCGTCGGCGTGTACGAACCCGAGAGTCGCGAAACGGTGGTGCGGCTTTATGTAGTCGAGGACGGCAAGCGGCTGCTTCGCGCGATGCGTGCCGAAATCCCGGATCGCGTGGTGACTCATGATAACGAAACGGATATCCGTGGCACCGTTGTGTTGTGGGGTCGGAGGGTCTGACTGGGAGGTATAGGTGAGCCTGGGAGTCTCGGCGATCAGGCCGACGAAATTGGCCATTCACGTCGACTGGGGGATTGCGGCGTTGAGATACGAGTTTTAGCGACGCCCGTCACTACCGAGGTTGTCGCAGAACATCCCAAGTTGGGAGCGCTTGCCGGCGAAACCCCAGCCCGCTTGGCCGAGGATCGCGCGGCGCAAGTCAACGGACTTGGTGAGCGCTGATGTGGGGTTCCCTGCAAGTGTGCAAGTCGACTTTCCTTCCAGTGGACTTGCCGGCTTTTGGACTTGTGGAAATACGGACGAGTCGGCTTTCCTACTGATGGACACGCGGATTTCACGAGAAGTGGACAAGTGGACTTCTCAACAAGTAGACAAGTTGATTTTCCGACAAGCGGACGAGTAGGCGTCACCCGTGGTGAATCAATCCGGGATTTCTCGCCTTGTTCCGCCAGGACCGTACGTTCGGAGGTGAACTAATCCGGGAAAAAAGTCCAGTCTTCTGACCGGTCAATGTGGCAAACAAAACCCGGATGCGCACGGACGGCAGCGAAGGGTGGCCGTTTGGCGGGAGGCAAGCGGTCGGACTGTACGTAAGAAAGTGACTCGCATTCGACCGATGCTTGCGATCGGTCGGTGCTGAGCGGACTTGCGGTATCGGACGCCGCTTGCCCTGTTCGCACCCAGTTCGCCTGTTGTCAGGCCCGCCGGCACTGCTCTCGCGGTGTTCCTTTGGTCAGTGGAACCTCTGCAACGCCAATGGCGTCTCCCGTTGTGTCAGCTGGGTTGCTTGCTGAGCCTGCCGCCTCTGGCGGCCGCTACCCGTTGGTTCAGCAGAGGTCGTGCTGGAGCCGCACACTGACGGCAATTTCCGATGATTTACATGGTGGGGAAGCCATGTCCGGGTTACAGATCCCGGCGTCTGACGCCCAAAGGGCAATAGTCGGAGCGGACTGTAAACGGCGCTGGAATGCGGTTCAAGACCAGCCAATTTTGCGTCTGCCAATGTGCGTGGTGGATGTTAGCGGCCAACTGTGAGCGAAAAGCGGCAAGGCGAGCCCGGACGCTGGGAACAGCGGTCCGCCAGGACCCTTTGCCAGCGTCCGGGCGAGCAGCGGCCTGCACGCGGCTTCGATGCGGCATCTGGCGACATTCGGGAATGTTGCGCAAGCTGCGTTGGGGCGGCGCCGGACTGCGTCGACGGCGATCGCGGATTTTCCGGCCGGTGCGCGGCTAGTCCTCGGGTGCCTTGGGCATCTCGAAGCCGGCGGCGCGCAAGGCGCGCGCGAGGCGACCTTCGAGGTCGCCGAGGTCACGGCGCGGCACGGTGCGCAACAGCGCGGCCTCGGCACGCAGCGCCAGATCGCGGTAGGTGGCGCGGGACTCGCCCAGGCGCCGGAGGGCGTTGCGGGCGCCGCGCAGGCGTTCGCGGTGTCGGGCGTGGCGTTCGCGATCGCGGCGGCGGGTAGCGCGCTCGGCGTTGAGCGCCTTGCGGACGGCGTCGCGCTCGCGGGACATGGCATCGAGCCGTTTGCGGAGCGCCTGCTGCGCCCCCGTGGCTTCGGCCTTGCGGTCCTCGCGCTCGCCAAGCAGATTGTCGTACTTGAGCAGGATCTCGCCGATGGCGTCGCCGCGGCTTCGGTCGTCCGCTAGGTAGCCGCGTCGGCCGTTCATGATCGAGTCAAGGGTATCGATCTGGGTCTGGCTGAGGTAAACCGTGAGCGGGGTCACCGCAAGTAGGTCTCCGAGATCTCGGGGCGAAAATGCCCAAGCTCCTGACTGACGGTCTCCAATGCGTCGGCGCGAACCAGGATGCGCTGAAGCTCGTCCATGCGCTGTTGAGCATACGAATGACGAGCGCCATGGGCGCCGGCGGTCCAGCCCAGGGCCCGCTTCGAGGCGCCGGAAAAACTGACGCTCCACGGGGTGCCACCAGCGACATCGTAGCGGGACAGGTAGTGGATGCCGCGGTCGGTAACGCGCACCGGTTGCTCGCGGCGGCGTTCCTCGAGACGATCCGCCAGGTGGTCCGGGAGCCGAACCAGCCGGACGAGGCCGCCCTTGCCGATCACCGTGTAGTCCCGCCCCGGCCTGCCGGCGAATTTCTCCGGGCGCGCGGGGCGGCGGTCGGGCGGCTGTTCGCCGGGGCGGGCGAGCGTGAAGAGTTCGTGCGCCCGCAGTCCGGCGGCGTGGGCGATGAGCGTCGAGAGCCCGTTGCGCGCGTTCTGGGCGGCGGCCACCATGCCGATCTGTTCCGGCAGGTACGCCCGCCCTCCCCGGCGGCGGGGTTTCAGCGAACGGACCACCGTCAGGCGTTCACCCTTGGGGAGCCGCCGGGAGACATAGACGAGCATCGCTTGGAGCGACTGGCGGTGCATGTCGAGCGCCTTCTGGCCGAGATCGGCGGTGCGGGTTCGGAGGTATTCGACCGCGGACTCGGGCGTGAGGTCCCGCAGTTCGCGCCCGTCCGGGGCGATGCGCCGGGCGATCTGGAGCAGGCAGTCCCGGTAGTTGGCGACGGTGCGCACCGAGGCTGGCCGGTTTGGATTGCGGCGCAACGCGCCGAGGTTGACGAGGCGTCCCACGACGGCCTCTGCCTGCCGTTCCGGCGACCGATTGGAACGGAACTTCGGCACCCCGTCAACCCGTGTGTCGCCGAAGCCAGCGGGCGACGGTAGCGTGCTGGACCCGGATGCGGTGCGCAAGCAGCCAGCGTTGCAGTTCCGCAGTGGTACACCCCTCCCCGCGCAGTGCGAGCAGTTCGCGCTTGTACCGGTCGAGGCGAGAGCGGCGGTATCGGGGTCGGCGGCGGGCATGGGTCTGAGCCTTCAGGAGGGCGGCTTCGGCAGCCGCGTCGAAGGTTGGGTTGGGGGTGGTTTCCGGGTGCATCGGGGCATGATGAACAACCGGCTGGCTGCTACGCAATCCCCCGAATTCAGGACGGTCGAACCGCGTTTCGCGGGGGCTCGGACGGTGCCGCAGCCCACAAGGGCTGCGGCATGTAAGTCACTTTTTGCGCTCACCGCACGGTGGGGATGGAGTTCGGGGTGCACCTGCACTCAGGATCGCCGCCCGCGTATTGGACAACGCGATGGCCACCATCACGGACACCAGCCCGCTTGGCGGCGGGACAGTGTGTCGCGACCTCTGATGGGTCCGCTGCACGGAGGTGACGACCGTCACCGGGACAGCCTGCAACGCGCAGTTGTGGGAGTCAGTTGACTGACTCCACGACGGACGTGACACGATGAAGCAGAGTCTCGGGGCCGCAATCGACGCCAAGCGTATTGGCGGTATTGGCGACCCAGGTTAGCCCGCTTCGCCAACCGTGCACATCGAGCTTTGCCCGGCGCGTGATTGTGCGCTGTGGACAGACGGCCAGACCCGTGTGCAATACCGGCCGGATTTCCACAGAGGACATGTTCTCCAATACCCTGAGGGAGTCTTAGGTGTTGCCCGAGGGTCTGGGCGCCGGGTGGATCGAAACGCACGGAGGGCGCGACTGCGTTGCTGTGACGTGGCCGATGACCAGCGAGTCAATTGAGCGATTCCCCGCCAAGGGCTTCTTCAGGACGGCTGGCGAGGCCGAGACGCGCAATCCGCAAATTGCGCGCCTCGACCGCGAAGGTACCGCTAGCAGCGGTGGAAATGCCAGTCGTCTTCGAAGAGCGGGCGCGCCCATCCGCGCTCTTCGCGCGGTTCGGGGTCTGGCAATGGCGACCAGTAGGCTGCGGAGGGTTGTGCCGGGGGTCGCGCATTCCACGGCGATATGCCCAGATCGAGGTTGCTGGCACGGTGCGCCTTCTCGGGTTTGGCCGCGAACTCGTCGATGGCCGCCGCGTCGATGGCGTCCTGCCGCTTTTGCGCGCGCTCGATGTCCCGGTCTTCCCGGCATCGCGCACAGAGGAAGTCGCCCGCCAGTCTCGGACGATACGCGCATCGCCTGCAGCCGCCGTGGGCGACAAAATGAGTACGCCTTCTGCGACAACTGGCGGCCCGTCGATCCAGACACGCCTGGCACGACTTGGCCGGCTCCCCGTTCTTCTTGCGGGCCGCTGGTTTGCGACAACCCCTTTGGACACAGGTCGGCCAATCACGGGGGAGGCTGTCGGGCTCAAGGACAGCGGATGGAAGGGTGCCGCGCAACTGGGCGAGCATGTGATCGAGGTTCATGGTGGTCTCCTGTCGCGACGCGGAGTGCGTCGGTGCCTGAACGGCGGCACGCGCGCGCCGGGCGGTCACCTCGCGTTAGCGAGGCCGGAGCGCCAGCGCAGGACCGGCCCCTGGTTGACCGCGCAAGCGCGTGTGACACGCTGGGCGGTAACGACGGACGGGATGCTGGGGATGGGGTGGTGAACCGCGACCCAGGGAAAGACCATCGCGCGTAGCGACATAGGGGGTGCAGTGGATTACTGGATGCAGGCAGTTCCAGATGTCGAGCCGCATGCAGACAAAGCGAATCTGCGGAAGGCCCGAGCACCGGTGGCGAGTGGGCTCCCAGCATTGCCGAGAGTTTTCCGCCGGTGACGAGGCATCGGCAAGCGCAGCGCGCCAGGCGTCAGGGACCGTTACCCCGTGTGGGACGAGACCCGCCCCGCGGGGCTCGGTCCGCCGAAGGCGGATAGGGCCCGGCCGAAGGCGACGCTAAATCCTCCCTACGACCGACTACCAAGCGATTGGACACAACCGATACCGTTTGCCAGATTCCCGGCGCGAGCTTCGGCAAAAAGTCGCGAGGAGTGATCGGCGCATCCCGTGACTCGGTCAGATCTGCACGGCGACTGGGTGCCTCAATGGGTACATCGGTTGGGAAGAATCGGGAGAATTCGCGACTCGCGCTTGCGGTGGTTCGACGGAAGGGTCGCGCCGTGGCGGCGATATCCGCCGCCCGGACCGGCGCCACCGCGATTGACCGAAGCTCGACGATTCGACACGATTCCGAGATCGCGGCAACGAAGGGGAAGTGTCGTGCCGGACGAACTGTCTCCCAAGATCGAGTACCTGAAGGCCAGGATAGACGCGTGGGACGACGATTCCCGTCTCAAGCTCCGTCTGCACCGCGCCGTGAGCTGGTTACGACGCGGTAATGGAGAACGTGACACCGACGCGAAATACATCTTCCTGTGGATAGCCTTCAACGCCGCCTATGCGGTGGAGCGCAACGTCAGTTCGGACGCACAGCGCCGCGAGAGCTACTTGAACTTGCTGGTTCCGCTCGACAAGAATAACCGCATCTACGGGCTCCTTGCGAAGCAGTTGCGCGCACCGGTTAAGAGCATCATGGAAAACGTGTATCTGTATCGTGGATTCTGGGACAGTCTGACGGAACGGGATTTCAACTGGCAGGAGTGGCCGAACCGGACATGGTTCGAGCGGGACAGCGCGTTCGTGACAGAACGGTTGGCGTATCGGCCTCCAGCAGGATCACTGCAAGCGCAGCTTCGCCCCAATGCGCTAGTACCGACAGACGTTGCAGGAATCCTGCACAAACTGTTCGATCGTCTGAATGTGCTGCGAAACCAACTCATGCACGGATGCGCCACCCAACACGGAACCCTGAATCGCCGACAGGTCGATGCGGGCGCAGCGGTTCTCGGGCCTTTGGTGCACCTGTTTCTGGACATCATGGTGGATAACCCGGGCAAAGAATGGGGTGCGCCTGCATACCCGGTGCGCCCCGACATCCGGGAGGATCGCCACCGAACCAACCGGTGAGGCACACAGGCACCGCCGCGTAGCGGTGCTTTCTCATGCTGATTCATCGACGCAGAGGCGGGCATGGCGGCAGCGGGTAGGGAGAACAACGAAGCGGGTAGACTCCGGTTGAGTGATAGTGATTCGGTAAGGACACCGCATGGGCAACCAACAACATGTTAAGTAGCTCTTCGATGGAGCAGAAGAGTGGAACGCAAGACGCAAGAACGACGCAATCATCCCAGACTTCTCCGATGAAGACGGTTATTTCGCCTGCGAATTCGCCGGCAAGCTCGACGCCGATGTGTCCTTCCCCAGCTCCGCAGTTGCTTGGGCGTTCCTTGTCCCGTAGGCGTCATTGACTCGCTTGGTGACCAAGCGCAGCATTCCGACAATGCGTTCGACAGTACCTGCGGGTTGGGATGAGCGATCTTCGAACATGCAGATAGAGCCGCGTCTGATGGCCGGTGAAATGTCTGCCCGGCATCCGGTTCCGTCGGTGGAACAACGGTCAGCTTAGCCCGGGATCGCCGCGATTCACCGGCGGGACAATCGGCCCTGCGAACGAAGTTCCTGGGGGAGTGGCGGCGGGCGAGAGATGCGGAAAACAACACACCGGATTCGAGCGGCTGTCTGGCCTTGGCTGGTGGTCGCGACCGGTGCCTGGGGACTTCAAGCGCTTGCGCACGAACCGCTTGGCGAAGGCGAATGCGTGGAGGTACAGGCGAACGTCGAAGTCTGGCTGGAGGTTCCGCCCGCCAATGACGTGGTGCGGGTCACCTACCGGGTTAGCCGACAGCTATCGACACTTGTATTGGGGCTGCCGAGGGACGAAGCGCTTCTGGACCGGTTGCGGGTCGGGGACCCAGAGGCAGAGATTGGAAGTGACGGCAGCGTCGTCCTGTCGAAGCCTTCCAACACCCTGGTACTGAACGTGCCGCCAGACCCGCCTGGGCACAAAGTAGACCGGCAATACCCCATCGCCTTCGCCATTGCGGGTCGCGGCATTGGCGTGTACCTACCCTACCTGCTGCCGGAAGTCTGTGGCGACGTCTCGGTCTTCGTACGGGGTGGGCCTGGAGTGGGTACCGTCGTCGAGGGAGCCTTTCGGTGGGTCAAGGGAGACTATCGTCTCGCGGAAACGGCGGGATTCGTCCTAGTCGGCCGGTCGCTTGACCCGAACACTGCGATGCAGTTTGCGCGGACGACGCCGACCTGGCTGGAGGAGGAGATCCGGGAATCGTACCGGCGCGCGCAGCGGGGACTGGTTGACACGCTGGGCATGGAGTTCATTCCCGCGCCGCTGTTCGTGGACTACCGTACCGAGGGTGCGCAAGCCGGCCGGCCGTACAGCGGCGGCGACAAGGCCGGCGGGCACTGCGCGGTGAGGCTCTGGTTTCGTGGCAAGGATTGGAAGGACGAACGACCCGATCTGCTAAATCGAACGCATGATCTTCTCGTCCACGAGTTGGCGCACTGCTATCAGCCAGAACAGTGGGAGCCTTGGGCGCACGAGGGCCAAGCGCGGTTCCTGGAGATACTGCTCGCCGCCCGCCCCGACGGCCGCACTGTGCTTGGCACGGCTGCGGAAGAGGGGTTTGTGCGCGATTTCGATGCCTGCATGAACGACCTCCGAGTCGGAGAGAGGAGGATTTCCCCGTACTCCTGCGGCTCGGTGGCGTACTGGCTGCGCTGGCTGGAGACCGGTCGTGTGACCATGCTGGTAGAGAGTGACACCCGGAACCCTGCCGAAAGCGGCACCGTGGCCGCGCGTTTTCTGAATCGGACGCTCGGCGAGGACGACGTCATCGACTTCGTCCAGGGCGCCGGCGTCTCGATCGATGTGGAGGAAGGCGTTGCCGAGAGTGCGGCCTTGATCCGGTCCAGGTTGGTTTGGACGCTGCTGAACCAGGGATGCGGCGAGGGCCGACGGGGGTTCTGGACCAATGACGCTTCCGTCACGCTGGACACCCCCGCCTGTCCAGATCTCGATGGGTTCGAGCTGGACACCATCGCCGGTCGTCCGATCTTCGATGATGCCCGGCAAAGCTATGAGGCGTGCGCGGAGGCCTGTGCCGCAGAGGGGCGCGTGTCGCTTACCGGGGTCGATGGCGGCGAGACGAGGTGGATCCCCTGCGACACGGAACACCGGTGGCCTTCGGTAATGCGCTCGAAATACCGCCTGATTACGCCTTTTGCGCGGGCGAGCGCGCCGCACTAGCTCTGGTAGGGGTCTGCCGGGATTCCTTCGCGGAGGTCAAGAACCGCATTACGCGGCCGTCGGACAACCGTAGCGCCTTGGCCAAGTCCTTGTTGGAGAAACGCCTCAGACTGACTGACCGGTTACGCTGGAGTCGACTTCCGTGTCCCTTGAGTTTATCGATCTCGGTTTCGGAGAAGATGCCGCACGACCATCGGAGTAGAAAAAGCGGTATGAACGATTCTGACAGGGAAAGCGATGCCGGCCATGTCGCAGACGAACAAATGCGGTTGCGGCGTGCGGCGTCGAAAAAGGGATGCGGCGGTCAAGACAGCGTGGAACTGCGCGAATCGTAGGGGCACGACCCGTTCAAGCCTAGCTAATTTGTGGTACAAAATGGGGTACAAGTTTTATAAGACATTGTTTTTATTGAATTATTGGCGGAGAGGGTGGGATTCGAACCCACGGATCCCGCAAGAGATCACCTGATTTCGAGTCAGGCCCGTTCGGCCAGCTCCGGCACCTCTCCGATGCGGAACGAACGCAACAGCATAGCACGTGAAGTCCAGCCCGCAGGTCCGTCACGAACCGTTTTCGTCAACGTCAAGACCGCCCCGCATCCATCTCCGCCAGCAACCTCCGATGCGCCCCCGCATCCAGCCGATACGCCCTAGCCGCCAGCACCATCACCACCATGATGGCGGCCGGAGCCAGCGTCATCAGCCCGTGTATCGCCGCCAGCGATGCCTCCGTCTGTTCAGCATTCGCCACATAACCCGCCAACGCCAGCACCCCAGCTATCCCGGCGCCGCCGATGGTCTTCGCGAGCTTCTGAAAGAAACTAGACATCGAGAAAATGGCCCCGTCCGCACGCACCCCGTGGCGCCACTGGGCGTAGTCCACGGTGTCCGGCAACATAGCCCAGCCGAGCACGGCGATCGGGGTACCGCCCAATGCCATCACGCAACCCCAGAAGAAGATCAGCTCAATCTCGGAATAAGGCGTGAAGTACATCCCCGCAGCAGCCACGATAGTCGCCAGCGCACCGATGAGAATCCCGCCCGCCTTGCCGTACCGGCGCGCCAGCAGCGGCGTGACCAGCAGCCCCAGGAACATGATCGACAGCGTCACCTGGAACCAGGTTCCCACCAGGTCCGGCCGCTCCAGGTTGTACTTGAAAAAGTAGGGAGCGACGGCCTGGCGCACCGTGAACGAGAGCATGCCGCCGGTGAACATCACAATCACCACGATCAGCGGCGGGTTGAACAGCACCGCCCTGGCGCTGTCGGAGATCTTCAGCTTCTGCTCCGCCGGCGGCTGAATGCGCTCCCTGGTCATGGCGAACGTCACCCATAGCAACGCGGTTGCCGCTATGGCGTAGAGCAGCATCGACCACCGGTAGCCCTCCGCTTCGCTGTCGAACCAGCCGACCAGGTCCCAGGTGATGCCGGATACGACCACCCCGCCGCCGAACGCGCAGGCCATGCGAATGGTCGAGAGCAGCGTGCGCTCTTCGTGGTTGGAGGTGAGCGACGCGGTCAGCGCCGAGTACGGGATCGATACCACCGTGTAGGCGATGCCGAATGCCGTGTAGGTGATGTAGGCCCACCACAGCTTGCCGAGGGTGTCGAGCCCCGGCACCGTGAACGTCAGTACCCCAAGAGCGGCGAGGGGCAGCGCACCGAAGAGCAGGTAGGGACGCAATCGCCCCCAGCGGCTGCGGGTTCGCTCGGCGATGCCGCCCATGATCGGATCCGTCACCGCGTCGACCAGCCGCGCAACGCCCATCACGCCTGCCGCGGCGGCGGCGCTGAGGCCGAACACGTCGGTGTAGAAGTAGAGCAGGTACGTCATCGCGGAGATGAAGTACAGGTTGATGCCGAAATCGGCGATTCCGTACCCCACGCGCTCGGAACTGGTGAGCCTTTCCGTGTCCACCGAATTCAGGTCTAGATCACGCCGTCGGCGCGCAACGACTCGATCTCGCTTCGTCCACACCCCAATTCACCCAGAATGGTATCGGAGTCGGCTCCGGGATCGGGCGCCGCCCTGTCGAACCGCTCCGCCCGCGGAAAAGCGCTCAGGTTGATCGGCGAACGAATCAGGTTCACGTCGCCCAACTCCGGATGCGGCGCCGCTTTCGCCATGCCCAGATGCTGCGCGTGTTCGTCCTCGAACGCCTGGCCGATGTCGTTGATCGGCCCGCAAGGCACGCCCACGGCGTTCAGCTTGCGCACCAGTTCAGCGGTGGTGAAGCGCGCTGTCACCGCCTCGATTTCCGCATTGAGGGCCGCTTTGCGCTCAACACGCCCCCGGGGGGTCGCGTACTCCGGCCTGCCCAACAGTTCCTCCGCCCCAACCGCCTCGCAGAAACGCTTCCACAGGCGCCCGCCGGATGCTGCGATGTTCACCAGGCCGTCCTTGCAGCGAAAGGCGCCCATCGGAATGAGGTATGGATGGTCGTTGCCCTGTTGCCGGGGCACTTCGCCGTTCATCGTGTAACGCGCGGCCTGGAAGTCGAGCTTGTTTAGCATCGCCTCGAAGAGCGAGGTGTGCACCCACTGCCCCTCTCCCGTCCGTTCCCGGTGCAGGAGCGCCAGCAGAATTCCCTGGCCCAGGAACATGCCCGCCGAGGTGTCGCTGATGGCGATGCCGACGCGCCAGGGCCCGCTGTCCGGCGGGCCGGTGATCGACATGAGCCCGCTCATGCCCTGCACGATCTGATCCACGCCGGCGCGGCTGCTGTAGGGGCCGCTCTGGCCGAACCCGGAAATGCTGGCGTAGATAACGGCGGGATTGACCGCCTTGACGGAATCGTAGTCGACCCCCAGCCGGTGCTTCACATCGGCCTTGAAATTCTCCACCACCACGTCGGCGCCTTCGGCCAGCCGCATGAACAGCGCGTGGCCCCGCGGATTCTTCAGGTCTAGGGTGAGGCTGCGCTTGTTGCGGTGCAGGTTCTGCTCGTCCGGGCCGTGCCGGTCGCCGCCAATGCTGTTGCCCCGGCGTGCCGCGGCCGGAACCTCGATCTTGATGACATCCGCACCCCAGTCGGCCAGCAGGCGCACCGCCGACGGCCCTGCCCTGGCGTGGGTAAGATCGAGTACCCGGATGTGCTCCAGCGGTCCCACTCGAGGCTCCTTGAGGGTAAGGGTGCCGCTTGTACCACAGCGGGGAAACCCTCACAAACGGGACCGGGCGGGCATTTCCGCAAACGTCCGCAACGCGCGAGGAAGGCCGCCGCCGCAGGTTCCAGACCACCCCCCACGCGCCCCACTCGCGGCGGGCTGAAGTTCCGGTAGTCGAACAGCGGCGGCACGACGGTGCGTTGCCGCTGCCTGTGGATGTCCACGACCATTCTTGTGGATGTCCACGACCATTCCGGGCCACCTCCACGCCCCACATACGCGGCGGGCTGGCGTACCGGTAGTCGAACAACGGCGGCACGACGGTGCGTTGCCGCTTCGTCTGGATGTCCGGGCAGTACGAAGGCTCGCGCTGCTCCGCCCGGAGCTTTAACATGCGCCGCTTCCAACCCCGCGCCTCCGGGCCGGGGGCTTTGAAGTTTGAGAGAGGCATCGTGAAAAAAGCAGCCATCATCCTCATCGCCATCGCGGTCGTCGTCGTTGCCGGCGGCGTGCTGTACATCGCCGGCCTCCCCGAACCGGAGGCGCCCCCGGTGCGGGACAACACCACCCTCAGGAACACCGAAGGCGGCGAGGTGGTCGGGTTCATCGACGACTTCGGCGCCCGCGCCTGGATGGGCGTACCCTTCGCCGCGCCGCCGGTCGGCGAGTTGCGCTGGCGCGCTCCGCAGCCGCCGGTGCGGTCCGCCGCGGTTACCGAGACCCTGGCCGCGGGTCCCATGTGTCCCCAGTTCGCGAGCATTCTCAGCGGCGACGGTCTTGACAGCGAACCGAGCGTGGCCGGCAACGAGAACTGCCTCTACCTCAACATCTGGTCGCCGCCGAACGCGCGCAACCTGCCCGTGATGGTCTGGATCCACGGCGGCGGCAATTCCATCGGTCACGCCGGCAGCTTCATCGGCGCCCGGCTCGCCACGGCGCACAACCTGGTGGTGGTCACCACCAACTACCGCCTCGGCGTCTTCGGCTGGTTCAACCACCCCGCGCTGCAAACCGGCGACCCCGCCGACGACTCGGGCAACTACGGCACGCTCGACCTGGTGCGGGCCCTCGAATGGACCCGGGACAACATCGCCGCATTCGGCGGCGACCCCGGCCGCGTCACCGTATTCGGCGAATCCGCGGGCGCCTACAACAGCCTCGCGATGATGGCCTCCCCGCTGGCCGCGGGGCTTTTTCACCGCGCCATCGTGCAGAGCGGCGGGTTCGAGGCGACCGATCCCGTCCGGGGCCGCAACTACAGCGACGACGGGGGTCACGACTTCAGCGCCCCGGAAATCGTCGACCGCCTGCTGATCGCCGACGGCATCGCCGCAAACGGCCAAAGCGCACGGGAACACCAGCAGGCCTGGGGCAGCGCCGAAGCGCGGGAGTACCTCTACGGCAAGTCGCCCGGGGAGATATTCGCCGCACTCGAAGGCGGCGCCTTCGGCATGGCCGACCTGCCCGACAGTTTCGGCGACGGCCACGTGCTGCCGAACCTGCCTGCCGGCGACATCTTCTCGAGCGCCGGCAGCCACAACCAGGTTCCCGTCATCCTCGGCGTCAACCGGGACGAGCCGACGCTGTTCATGACCAGGGACCCGAGGTACGTAAACAACATCCTCGGCATCTTCTATTCCCTGAAGGACGAACAGACCTACCGCTCCCTGGCACACTACGGCGGGCGGGCCTGGAAAGTCAGGGGGGTCGATGAGCTTGCCCGGGCCATGACCGCATCCGGAAACCCGCACGTGTACGCCTACCGGTTCGACTGGGACGAGGAACCGAGCATCATGGGCTACGACCTGAGCGTTGCGCTGGGCGCGGCCCACGCCCTGGAGATCGGTTTCGTGTTCGGCGAGTTCAACGGCCTGGGTCTCGGCTACGTCTACCCCGACGACGAGAACCAGTGGCGGCTGTCGAACAGCATGATGTCCTACTGGGCCGAGTTCGCCTACACGGGCGACCCGGGCAGCGGCCGCGGCGCCACCGAGACGCCCTGGCTCGCCTGGGGGCAGAACGGCCAGACCCAGATCATTCTCGATACGCCCGACGACGGCGGCATCCGCATGGACGACGAGACGCTGACCTACGAGACGTTGAAGGCGGAGTTGATCGCCGATGCGGACTTCGGCGACAAGTTCGTGCACTGCGCCACTTACGTGCGCACGTTCCGGGATACGGGCCTGTTCGACGGCGCCGAGTACGAGGCGCTCGGCTGCAGCGCCTGGCCGCCCGAGAGCATCTCCCGGTTCTGAACGGCGTCGGGCTGGCCGGACCGGCCTATCGCCGCGCCTGGCTCATCACCGGCCTGCAAAGCAGCGCGCCGACGAATATGCAGGCGGCGGCAAACCAGCCGTTCGCCGCGAAGCCACCCGATGCGTCGCTGATGAAGCCACCGGCAAAGGGCGCGACCGCACCGGCGATCATGATGAAGGCCGGATGAGAAGCCGCAAGCCCGCCGGATGGATCGAATCGCGCCAGAACGCCGAGCATGATCGGCATTACCGCGGTGATCAGGGCCGCGAACACCGGGGTGGCGATGAAGAAGGCCGGCACCGTGCCCACATTGGACAGCGACACGCCGGTAACCAGCAAGATCGCGACGATGACGGCGATCGGCAGCCCCGGAGCCATGCGGCTGCCCACCCAACCGGCCAACAGCGGGCAGGCGATGCCGACCAGCGCGCCGGCCATCAGGACATAGCCGATCGTCTCCGCATCAAGGGGAATCTCGCGCCCGACCCTCACCAGGAAGAGCGCCAGCGTTCCGTGGCCGAAGAACATGACGCCGAGGCCCAGCAGGGCGAGCCAGCCGACCCCCTTCGACGGTGATCCCGCAGCCGGGTCGGCGGGCGGCAGCGGTTTCGGCACCGGGGTGCCCCGAATGAATGCGAGCGCAAGCAGGGAACAGAGAATGTACACGGCATACAGCCCGTCCAGCTCATTCCAGTCCAGAAAAGAGGGCGACACTTCGTTCGCCAGCAGGTGTGCGTGCAGCGCCCGGGGCAACACGAAAGCAAGGGTCAGGCCCATGACGCCCACCAGGGAATTGATGACGCCGAACGTCAGTTCCGGAGTGGCTGACCGGGCGGCGGTAGCCATCACGGTAGACAGCACCGCGCCCAGCGCAAAACCGGCCGGCGCGCGCAGCGCCAGCAGTTCCCAAACAGAGTTCGTGAACAGCGACAAAAAGTTGAATCCGGCGATGGCCAGCGCACCCAGCAGGTACACACGGCGCGCGTTCAGCCGCGTGGCCAGCCTGCCGAGCAGCAGGTTGCCGGCGGCGATGCCGCTCAGTTCCGTGGATGCCACCAGCCCCGCCTGGAAGTTTGTGGCCGAAAACGACAGGACCACCGCATCGACATTGAAGGCCATTCCGAGGGATGCGGCGAAGGCCAGTAGCAGCACCGCCGTGAGCGACACCAACTGCATCGCCGTGAAGTGGATACGACCTTCCATGAACCCGGCTCCTCCTGTACCCGCCGCAGCCCGGCCGACTTCGGCCAGTCCGTCGGCCCGCGGGGCGGAAATCCGCAAAAAGCCCCCGCTGGCGTGCAAACGCCAACACGATAGGCACAGGATCGTTTGCCCGCCGGGCCAACAGGGCATCATGGTGCGGCGCCTGCTGCCAGTCAAACCGGAGCCTGCCGGCAGCCCCCAGGCGGGCGCTTGCGCGTGGCGCGGCAAAGTCGTTAGTGTTCGCCCGGTCTGCCAGCCGGCATTCGAAGGGGGAGTTCCGGCAAATGCCTGAAGCGAAGTCTTCCACAGCCAGCAAAGGCAAAACGGCATCGGCTGAAACGGCAGCGTTCCTGCGTGCGGTTCGCGACGCCATCGACGGCAAGACCAAGCCGCTCGGCGCCCTGGGCCGGCTGGAAACCCTCGCGGCGCAGATCGCCGAGGTGCAGCAGACACTCGAACCCACTGCAGAACGCTGCCGGCTTACCGTATTCGCCGCCGACCATGGCATCGCGCAAGCCGGCGTTTCCGCCTATCCCCAGGAAGTGACCCGGCAGATGCTGCGGAACTTCCTAGCCGGAGGCGCCGCCGCCAACGTATTGGCCAGGACCCTCGGCGTGGAATTCGCCCTGGTCGACGCCGGCGTCAAGGGGCCGGCCCTCGAAGGGCCCGGCCTCGCTTCCGTGCGCATCGGCAACGGTACGAACAGCTCGGCCGAACGGGCGGCCATGTCCGCGGCCCAATGCCGCCGCGCGTTGCGGGAGGGCCGTGTCATCGGCGGCGAGCCGGGCCATGAAGCGGCGTGCTTCGGCGAGATGGGCATCGGCAACACCTCTTCGGCAAGCCTCGTGGCGGCCAAGCTGCTCGGCCTGCCGGTGGGCAGCCTTGTGGGGCGCGGCACGGGCCTCGACGACCACGGCCTTGCCAGGAAGCGGCGCATCCTTGAAGCCGCCGCGGGCCGAACGCCGGGAGAACTCGAACCGTTGGCGGCCCTGGCCGAATACGGCGGCTTCGAGACCGTCATGCTGGCCGGCGCCGTCATGGGCGCCGCCGAAGCGGGCAAGCTGGTGCTGGTGGACGGCTTCATCGCAACGGTGTCTGCCCTGGCGGCACTGCGAATGATGCCCGGCCTGGAGCGCCACCTGGTGTTCGCCCATCGCTCGGCGGAATCCGGCCATGCCGTGGTGCTTGAGGCGATGGGCGCCCGGCCCCTGCTCGACCTGGGCCTGAGGCTCGGCGAAGGCACCGGCGCCCTGCTCGCCTGGCCGTTGGTGCGGGCGGCCGCCGCGATACTGCGCGACATGGCGAGCTTCCGTTCCGCCGGCGTCAGCGGCAAGTCATGAGACGGGCCGGACGAGCAGCCGACGGAGCGGCGACAGACCGGAAAGGCCGCGGCAAATGAGGCGCGTGGCCCGCAACGAACTGCAGGCGTTCGCCCTCGCCCTGCAATTCCTCACCCGGCTGCCGGGCCCGGCCGACGACGCTTTCAGCCCGGAACGCCTCGCCGCCTCCGTGCGCTACTACCCCCTCGTCGGCGCTCTCATCGGCGGTCTCTGTGCCGCGGTGTTCTGGCCGGCGAATCTCGTCCTGCCCGCTGCCGTCGCGGTGATTCTGGCCGTAGCGGCCGGACTGGCGATTACGGGCGCCCTGCACGAAGACGGGCTGGCTGACACTTTTGACGGTATCGGCATTGCCGCGTGCCGGCGGGGCAGCCAGGGCACCGGAGAAAGTGCCGGCAAACACGCCGGCGACACCCCGGCCGGCAGTGCCGACGGGCACCCCGGCGAACCCGGCCGCACAGACCGCGACCGCATGCTGGAAGTCATGCGCGACAGCCGCCTTGGAACCTTCGGCGCCGTCGCGCTCGTCATCGCGCTGGCACTCAAGGTCGCCACCCTCGCCTCTCTCGCGCCACTCGCCGTCTGCCTCGCGTTTGTCGCCGGCCACGGGCTTTCCCGCCTGTCCTGCATCGTCGTCATGCAGACCAGCGCCTATGTCCGTACGGCGGGCATCGCCACCCCGCTCGCCAACCGCCTGGGGTCTGGAAGCTGGCTGGTGATTCTCGTCACCGGGCTGCTGGTCGTGGCCGGGCTGTTTCGAACGCTTGGGCCTCTGGCCACCGTTCTCGCGCTCGCCGGGCTCATCGCCGGGCACGCGCTGATGCGGCTCTGCTTCGAGCGCAAACTGGGCGGCTACACCGGCGACACCCTGGGCGCCGTTCAGCAGGCCAGTGAAGTCGGGCTCTACCTGGGTGTCTGCGCGGGAGTGGGCGCGTGGGCCTGATCCTCGTGCGCCATACCCGTCCGGATGTGGCGGAGGGCCTCTGCTACGGGCGCCTGGACGTGGGTGTCCTGAACACGTTCGCCGACGAAGCGGCCAATGTGCTCCAGGCCTTGCCCGAATTGCGCCGGGTGGTCTCCAGCCCGTTGAGCCGCTGCCGGAAACTGGCGCGATTCATCGCGGCCGCGCTGGAGGTGCCACTGGAGTTTGACCAGCGCCTGACGGAGATGGATTTCGGCGCCTGGGAAGGGCGCGCCTGGTCGGCACTGCCCGCATCGGAACTGGACGTCTGGTCCAACGACTTCATGCACGCCAGGCCCCACGGCGGGGAAAGCGTCGCCATGCTGCAGGGCCGGGTCCGGGAGGCCCTCACGCACTTGTCGGCCCGGCGCGAACCGATGGCCGTCGTTACCCATTCCGGCGTGATCAGGGCCGCCTTCTCCGGGAATGGCACGACGGCGCGGGATTTTGGTGTCTCCGTGGATTTTGGTGGCATCATGGCACTCTCTGACGCCAACGAGCCCCCACCGGGAGACTGATTCATGAGCGACGCGACAAGCCATGCCGAAAAGATGAAGGTCCAGCAGGCCGCGCACCGCAAGCGGGTCAAGGCGGCATCCACGCCGGACCGGGGCCTGGTGTTGGTCTATACCGGCGAAGGCAAGGGCAAGTCGAGTTCCGCCTTCGGCGTGATCGTGCGAGCCCTCGGCTGGGGCCAGCGGGTCGGCGTGGTGCAGTTCATCAAGGGCACCTGGAAAACCGGCGAGCGCCAGTTCTTCGCGAATTTCGAGGGCCGCATCGACTGGCACACCATGGGCGAGGGATTCACCTGGGACACCCAGGACCTGGAGCGCGACACGGCCACCGCTCAGGCTGCGTTCCGGAAGGCGCGCGAAATGCTCGAGAGCGGCGGCTACGACCTGGTCGTTCTGGACGAGATCAACATCGCCCTGCACTACGACTATTTGTCGGAAGAGTCCGTTCTAGAGGGCCTCGAATCCCGCTCCCCGCGCACCAGCGTCATCCTCACCGGGCGGGACGCGAAGCCCGCCCTGTGCGAATACGCCGACCTGGTCAGCGAGATGCACGCCGTCAAGCATCCCTTCGATGCGGGCATCAAGGCGGTACGCGGCATCGACTTCTAACTATTGACACCGCGCCCGCTATTCCGACAATGCACGCAGATGGTGCCGCCCGGCGGGCGGCCAAAAGGGAACCCGGTGGAAATCCGGGGCTGTACCCGCAACTGTAAGCCAGGAGCTTGCGGCCATTAGCCCGACCTATTTGTGAATGAACGTAGCGAGGCTGGCAAGAGTAGTGAAAGCACTGAGTGGCGCGGACCAGAGCGCGCGGAGGCGTGCTTGATAGCACGCTGAGCACGCGGCGGGAGCACGCGCAGTGATTTCGCTGCTATTGACGGCCACAGTAGTTTATTCATGAATAGGTTGGGCTGAGCCACTGGAGGCATCTCCGGGAAGGCGGCCCCAAGCGCGGATCGGCGAGCCAGGAGACCTGCCATCGCGTCGTTCGTTCGGGGGCCGGGCACATTGCCCGCGAACGGGAAAGAGCACCGATGGTGCCCTTCATCCTGCTGCGCGGGGCAAGCCCCTCGCGCTCCCCGGCTGAAGGATCCCTCGTAACGACACTTGAGTGGAGCGCCGCGCCCGCCATGGCTGGCGGGCCGGCTTTGTCATTACAACGCACCCCGCCGGGGTGAGGAGGGATCCAATGCCACGCAACCCCCTGCTGCGGCTTCCGGCCGCGAGCGCACGCACCTGGGCAGGTTCCGGCGCGATCATCGCGGCCCCTTGTGCAATATGCGGGCTGGTGGTCGCGTCCGCGACCGCGGCCGCCGTTGCCGAACCGCCGGCAGACGGCGAAGACCGGGTTCGCATCGACACCATCATCGTCACCGGAACGCGCATCGGGCAGACCGTCGCGGAAACCGGGTCGACGGTGCACATCATCGATGCGGAAGAGATCGCGGCGCTCGGTTTCTCGCATGCCCTGGATGCCGTCGCCGGGGCGCCGGGCGTCACCGTCAACCAGAACGGCTCGTTCGGCGGTTCCGCAACCGTGCGCATTCGCGGCGCGTCCAGCGACCAGACGCTGGTGCTGGTCGACGGCGTGTCCGTCAACGATGCCTCCTCGCCCGGCGGCGGTTTCGACTTCGCGCGGCTCGACACCGAGAACATTGAACGCGTGGAAATCCTGAGCGGTCCGCAGTCGACGCTGTGGGGCGCCGACGCCATCGGCGGCGTGGTTTCCATCACCACCAGGCGGCCGGGAGAAGGACTCGGCGGCAGCCTGTTCGCGCAGGGCGGCTCGCACGGCGCATTGCGCGCCGGGGCTTCGCTTGGCCACGGCGGCAGCGCCGGCGATTTCCGGCTCGCCGCCACGCGGCTGAACACCGACGGCGTGTCCCGGGCCGATGCGCGCAACGGCAACACGGAGGACGACGGCCTCGAATCGCTCACGCTGTCTGCCCGGGGCGGGCTGAACCTCCCGGGGGGCGCCCGCCTCGAGGGCAGCCTGCTGTGGAACGACTCCGATACCGAGTTCGACAGTTTTCACTTCGGCGCCCAGGGCAACGTGGGCGACGGCGATGAACTCAGCAGGACGGAAGAGCTGTCCGGGCACGTGGCGCTGAAAGCCCCCCTGTTCGGCGAGCGGTTCCACAGTCTCCTGCTGGTGGGCCATGCCGGGATCGACCGCGAGAATTTCAGCAACGGCGCAAAGAGTTTCGACGCCAGGGGGGAGCGCACGCTGTTCCGGTACCAGGGCACGCTGACCGTCGATTCCGGCAACACGTTGGTGGTGGGCGCCGAGCGCGAGGAATCGTCCGCGAGCCGCAATGACAGTTCCATCAACGGCCTGTTCGCCCTATACGAGTGGCAGCCCTTCGAGGCGCTCACGCTCACGGGCGGCCTGCGCGCCGACGACCACAAGCGCTTCGGCGCGGAGACCACCGGCCGCGTCGCGGCCGCGGTCCGCCCCGTCCCGAACCTGACGCTCCGCGCAAGCTGGGGCCAGGGATTCAAGCCGCCGACGATATTCCAGACAACGTTCTTCTGCTGCGGTGCCCCCGCGGCCAACGATGCCCTGCGGCCGGAACGCTCCGAGGGCGTCGACTTCGGAGCCGAATGGCGTCCGGACAGCGGGCTCGGGCATATCGGCGTGACCTGGTTCAGGCAGGACACCGAAGACCTGATCGACTTCTCGTTTGCAATCGGCGGCTACCAGAACATCGACGAGGTGGATTCGAAGGGCATCGAAGTGTCCGCCGGCTGGAACCTCACCGACGCGCTTGCCCTGTCGGCAGACTACGCCTACATCAGGGCCGAAGAGGGTGACGGCACCGCGCTGCGTCACCTGCCCAGGCACTCCGGCGACCTGGCGCTCAGCTTCGATCCGTCCGGCCCCTTCTCCGGGACCGTACTGCTACGCTTCAACGGCCGCGAGACGAACAGCGACGGCAGCCGCCTGGACGACTGGGCGCGCGTCGACATCAACGCCCGCTACGCGCTTTCCGAAAGACTCGAGCTGTTCGGGCGCATCGAGAACCTGTTCGATACGCACTACCAGCAGATTCTCGGCTACGGCACGCCGGGCCTCTCCGGCTCGGTGGGCGTTCGGTGGCGGTACTGAACGGCAGCGTCGCGACTTGGATGGAACAATTCCTCAAGCGATTGAATTAAATGTTATTTTTGGAACAAGCGTACCGAAAGATTGCTTCGATCAGGCACCGAGAGCAGGTATGGGGTACGGGTATCCGGTACGCCAAGCGGACGCGTTGTCGTGGAATTCGAGGGTGCAGGGGTGCTTTAAAGGTACCGGATACCCGTACCCCACACCTACTCTCTCCCAGCGGGATTCTGTTCCTTGCGCGTCCTCGTCCGGGCGCGCCGGGTTCCCGACTCGCATGAATCACCGCCGCATGCTCGGGCAATCACCGTGAGTCAGGGACATGCGCCTCACAGGACGCGGTCACCGGCAAGGCTATGCTCGGCCGCCGTGATCCTCGGTGTTGTTTGCACCATTGGCGGATGCGGCATGGAGGCCGCTGAATCCCACGCCGGCGCCGGGCTCCCGCAGCGCATCGTTAGCCTCGACTTCTGTGCGGATCAGTACGTGCTGAGATTTGCGGAGCGAGAGCGCATTCTGGCGGTCTCGCCCGACGCGGAGCGGGATTTCTCCTACATGCGGGATCGGGCGGCGGGCCTGCCCACGGTCAGGCCGGTGGCCGAGGACGTGATCGTGCTGAAACCCGACATGGTAGTGCGTTCCTACGGCGGCGGTCCACAGGCGCCGGTGGCGCTGGCGAGGGCTGGCATACCAGTGCACAACGTGGGCTGGGCCGAGGACTTCCCGGCTATTCTGCGGACGATCAGGGAGACGGCCCGGGCGCTCGGCTCCGACGCTGAGGGCCAGTCGGTCGCCACGGAGATGCTCGGCCGCCTGGCGGCCCTGGCCGGCAGCCCACCGCGCGCTGACGCTCTCTACATGACCCCGGCAGGCGTCACCTCGGGGCCGGGATCGCTGATCCATGAAATGCTCGTCGCCGCGGGCCTGGGCAACTTTCAGGCCCGGCCCGGCTGGCGGCCGATTCCCCTTGAGCGCCTGGCCTACGAACAGCCGGACCTGATCGCGGCGGCGTTTTTCGGGAGCCTCACCGACCACCCCAACGGCTGGAGCCCCGCCCGGCATCCCGTGGCCCGGGCCCAGCTCGCCGGGCGCACCGTGGTTTCGATCGAGGGAGCCTGGACAGCCTGTGGGGCCTGGTTCCTGATGGATGCGGTGGAAGCGCTGGGGCAGGCCGCGGGAGCTATCCCAAACGGTGACATCGCCCCGTGAGGGCCGGCCCCACATCGGCATTTCCCGCACTGGCCGGGCTGACGCTGGCCTCGATGGCGGCGCTGTTTGCCGCCTGCCTGCTCGGCTCGACGCCGATGGATGCAGAACGGGTGCTTGCCGCGCTGCTCGGGCGCGGTGGGGCCGGGGATCAACTGGTTGTGGTGCACATCCGGCTGCCGCGGGCACTGACCGCCTTCGCGGTTGGCGCCGCCCTGGGTGCGAGCGGCGCCGCGCTGCAGGGCCTCTTGCGCAACCCGCTCGCCGAGCCCGGCGTGCTCGGCGTGTCGGCAGTGGCTTCCCTCGGGGCCACCGGAGCGCTCTACTACGGGTTCGCGGCGCTGAGCGCCTGGGCGATGCCGACGGCGGCGATTGCCGGGGCTCTGGCCGGCACGGGGCTGATCGCGCTCGCGGCGCTCCGTACCGCCTCCGCGGTTACGCTGATACTGATCGGCGTGGGCCTGTCGAGCTTCGCCGGCGCGGCGATGAACCTGCTGATGAATCTCTCCCCGAACCCGTTCTCGCTGGCGGACATGGTCAACTGGATGCTGGGTTCCGTAGCCAATCGCAGCTTCCTTGACCTGGCTTTCGCCGCGCCCTTCCTGATCGTCGGGCTGGTCATACTGTTCACTGCCCGGCGTGGCCTCTCCGCGTTGACGCTGGGCGAGGAAGCAGCCAGCGGGGTCGGCCTGAACCTCGCCCGGCAACGCCTGCTGGTGGTGCTCGGCACGGGGTTCGCCACCGGCGCCGCGGTGGCCCTGGCCGGCATCATCGGCTTCGTCGGCATTGTCGCGCCGCATATCGTCCGGCCCCTGGTCCACCACGACCCGGCGCGCTCGCTGCTGCCGTCCGCGCTGCTGGCCGGGCTGATCCTGGTGCTGGCGGATATCGGCGTGCGGCTCGTGCCCACGGTCAGCGAACTCAAGCTCGGCGTGGTTGCGGCGCTGATCGGGGCGCCCGCCTTCATCTGGATCGCCATGCAGCGGCGCACCGTTCATGACTGACGCCACCGGCAGCGAGTTCGCATGCGGCGCTTCCCTTTCGGCGCACGGCCACATTGTCCAGCAGGACAAAAGGCTTTCGGACGAGCTTAACGCGCCGAAAGGGAAGCGCCGCATGCGAACTCTTTCCCGAGATTCGGTGTTGTTCCTTCCACTACAGCGTCTCGTACAGCGTCTCGGCCGACCGGGTTGGAAACTCGCATGAATCTTTCGCAAACCGAAAGCGGATTGCAGGTTTCCGGCCTGACGCTCGAAGCGGGCGGAACGGTGCTGGTTGAAGACGCCTCGTTCAGCCTGCGGGCGGGCGAACTGGTCGCCCTGCTCGGCCCGAACGGGGCCGGCAAGACAACGCTGCTTCGGGGCGCAATCGGCCTGGCGGCGCGTTCGGCCGGGCAGGCCCGAATCGATGGCAGGGACACGGCGGAAATGCTGCCCCGCAGGCGGGCCCGCCTCCTGGCATACCTTCCCCAGAACCGTCCCCTGGCCTGGCCGAACCCGGTACGCGACGTGGTCGCGCTGGGGCGCTTCTCTCACGGTGCGGCTCTCGGGCGCCTGCGTGGCGCCGACCGGGACGCCGTCGAACGGGCACTGGCCGCCTGCGACCTGGTCGAACTTGCGGGGCGGTCGACGGCGACTCTATCGGGCGGGGAACTCGCCCGCGTGCACTGCGCGCGCGCCTTCGCCGCGGAAGCGCCGCTCCTGATCGCCGACGAACCGGTGGCGGAACTGGACCCGTACCACCAGTTCCGGGTCATGGACCTGATCCGGGCGTTCGTGGACGCAGGCGGCGGCGCGCTGGTGGTGCTGCACGACGTAACGCTGGCCAGGCGCTACTCGACCCGTCTCATCTGGATGAAGGACGGTCGCATCGTTGCCGACGGACCGCCCGCAGAGACCCTTACCCCAGCCCGGCTGGCGGAAATCTACGGCGTGCGTGGGCGCGTAGAGGGCACCCGGATCGAAATCGAGGGGCCGCTGTGACGGGTCGCTCCATTGCCGGATGTCGAGAAGCGGCGCTCGCGACAGGAGATCGTTGAACGGTGCCGGCCCGTCAGGCCGGCTTCACCGTCAGCGGCAGCCCCGCGACCATGAACTCAACGCGCTCGCAGACGGCAGCCACCTCACGGTTCAGTTCGCCCTGCGCATCGCGGAATTCCCGGCCGAGGCGCGTCTCCGGCACGAGGCCCGTGCCGACTTCATTGGAAACCAGGATGATCGGCCCGGGCGAGTGCGAAAGAAGCGCGACAAGCGCATCGGCCTGGGCAACCACATCGCGGCCGTCGTGCATCAGATTGGACAGCCAGAGGGTCAGGCAGTCGACGACGACGATCCCGTCACGCGATACCTCGGCTTCGAGTGCATTGACGAGGTCCAGCGGCTCTTCCCGCGTCGTGAACGCAACGCCACGCTCGGCGCGGTGACGCCCGATCCGTTCCGCCATCTCCGCGTCAGTTGCCTCCGCGGTCGCGATGAAGGTTCGCCGCCCGCCGGTTTCCAGCGCGAGTTGCAGCGCCCGGCGGCTCTTGCCCGACCGGGCTCCGCCTACGATCAGGGTGGTTTGCATGTGTGGCAAGCGGCCGAAACGGGGCACGATACGCCAGTTGGGGCACCGGTTCGAGGACGGCATTCGGCGTTGACTGCGCCGTCGGCCCTCGGTTTGAATAACGCCACCGGTGAGCGCCCGCCGGACTCACCGCCGTGAGCGGTGGCCCTGCAATCCCGTGGCGCCCGGCAACGCAGCCTTCAATCACAACAGGATTGCCCATGACCGATACCCAAGCCGCCTCACCCCGGGGTGCGCCCGACCCCGAAGAAATTCGCGCCCTGGTCGGCCACCGCTTTCCCGGCGGCGAATACACCATCGCCCACTGGGAGAACTTCCTGCTGACGGAGTGCACCGGAGCCCAACCGCTGCCCGACGGGCTCGCCCACCCGGTGGCCCTGTTCCATATGCCGATACTCGGCGCCAACACCAGCATCGGCGAGATGTTCGCCCTGGGGCAGGCCGAATCCGATTTCTCCATCGGCATCGAGAGCTACGACTGGGAAATCTACGAACCGCTCCGGGAAGAGCTGCTTTACCGCGTGAGTGCGGAAGTCACCGAGGCGGACCGCCGCACCGAGGGCGAGCGCACCTTCGACCGCATCCAGTTCCGCTTCGACCTGCACGACCCAAACGGCGGGCACGCGGCGCGCACCACCATCACCTGGCACTACAACAGGAGCCGGCCATGAATATCCGTGTCGGAGACGAGATCCCCCCCTGGGTGATGCCGAGCGTCTGCCCCGAACGGATGCGCACCATGGCCGCCATCCTGCGCGACCCCAACCCCGTGCACTGGGACCCCGACGTCTGCGAGAAGATCGGCTTCGGCAGGCACACCATCAACCAGGGCCCGCTGGGCCTGAGCTACATGGTCAACATGCTGCACGCCTGGGCGGGGCCAAGGTGCCTGCGGCGCCTGATCATGCGCTTTCCCCTGGTGGTGCTCGACGGCGACCGCATCACCGCCCGGGGCCGGGTCACCGCCGTGCGCGAGGAAGCCGGAGAAACCCTGGTGGACTGCGATGTCTGGCTCGAGCGCGACGGAACCGCCAACCCGCTCGAAGGCAGCGCGACGGTCGTTCTCCCCGACTGACCTTCAGCATGCTGCCTGGCCGCTACGGCGACGGCCGCGGCGGCCTTGGATTGACCCTGCTGGTCAAGCCCTCCCCGCGTCGCGGCTTCCGCAATCGGCTTCCGAAAACCGGCATTGACTTCACCGGGCGACTCAGATAATTTTTCTTAATTATGTATGTAGTACAAATAATTCTTATATTAAGAGAAACAACATGGTACAACCAATCAAAGTGGCCGACGAAGTCTGGCTCGCCGCCGCGACGCTTCACCGACGGCGCCCGGATCAAACTGATTTTTCCATCAAGGAGATTCTGGACGAAGCCGAGTCGGTTGGCATAACCGGCGAACCGCTGCGTCCTGGGGTCAAGATCCACGTCTATCAACACTGCGTCGCCAACAAGACGCCCAATCCGGGGAACTACCGCATGCTCTTCGAGACATCGCCCGGCCGACGACGTCTGTACGTTCCCGGAGACCCCTGTCATCCGCGCCGAGCGGCCGCCAAGAACACCCCTGCACGCGACGCGGTTCCGGCCGAATACCGCGACCTGATTGACTGGTACCACAACCAATACGCAGGAACTCGCGGCCGGGGCGAAGATCCCGTACTGGCTCTACGCGGTCTCGGCAAGGAGATCTGGGCCGGTGAAGACGCCGATGCGTACGTTCGGCGGCAGCGGGACGCTTGGCAATGAGCAGGGTTTTCTGGGACACGAACCTGTTCGTGTATCTGCTCGAAGACAAGGGCGAACTCACCGACGCCGTAGTCTCGCTTCGCCGACGAATGATCGAGCGTAGCGACGAACTGCTCACTTCAACACTGACCCTGGGCGAGATTCTCGCAAGGCCCGTTGAAGCAGGGAACGACACCTTGGCTCGTCGTTACGAACAGGCGATTGTCGCTGCGGCCACCGTATTGGCGTTCGATCGCATCGCTGCGGCAGCCTTCGCTCGAATTCGCAGCGACCGGTCGATCGCGCCACCGGATGCTATCCAGCTCGCTTGCGCATCCGCAGTTGGCGTGGACATCTTCATCACCAACGACCGGAGGCTAAGCCGCAAGGTCGTGCCCGGCATCCATTTCATCCAACCGCTCGAGAGCGCCGTGCTCTGACGCTGATTGTTCATCTGTCACGAATCTCACCGTGGATTGCCCCGGTGACGGCGGTGGCGATCCCGGCATGTCCCCGGTTGCGTAAAATCACGCGAACGGTGTGACTCCCGTGGTAACCGTTCCGTGGTCGCGTGACGGGGCCGGATTCTAGTGGATTCTAGCGGTTGAGGACGCGCTTCCAGTCCTTGCGCAGGGGGCGCAGCTAGACGTCCTTTTTCGGCTTGTCGTAGCGGTTGTTCCTGTCGTAGCGCCCGCGGCCCTGAGTGGCGCCGACATGGATCCACTTCGATCCGTCCGGGAGCACCCATTGACTGGTTAGATAAAATGGAGGCTCAAGGTTAAGTGCCGGGATTATAGCCAGGCGAGTGGCAGCGTCAGGTAAGCACTCCTATATCAACCGCTTACAAAACAGATACCCTGAAGTGGTGCCCGGCTAAAGTCATACGCCCAAGAATATCAACTGCCACTCGCCTAGTTGTCGATTAACGGCGCGGGGGAGGTTACACATACCCCCTCCCCCGCGTTCTACGCCTTTGACCTTCCACTCACTGAGCTTCCGGTCCGTTCATCTCCAATCGCGTAGTCGGAGATGAGGTCTTTGTGATTTCCATTCCTCGCCCATCAGGCTTAGCAGGAAGTTCTAGCCTCTCCATGGTCCCCACCTAACCTCGACAAAAAATGTCGTTAACTCAGGTACCCCGGACCAATCCTGGCTCTTGAACAACAAGCCGCGACGGTCCTCCTCGGGCCAGATATTGACTGGCCAGCTTGACGGCTCAATCGACGCAAGGCGAAGCTGCTCGCCGATGCGTTCAGCCTTGGCCAATGCCTCCGCCAAAGCCGACGGCCTAGACGTACTGGATTTCGTGCTGGAAGAAATGGAGGGACGAATACTCACGGCGTCGTCCATGTCGGGATTCTTGGCTGCTGAGAGGGCGGCGGACTCGCTAGAGATGGACCTAGTCTCAAGGCAAGCGGCGGAGCTTGCCGTCTTGTTTCCAAAGGCCCCGTTGGATCGCGTCGAAGAGACGTTCGGCGCATCGGTTGCCGAAATCGCCAGCGCACCGCGAAGAACGAGTGTGTATTCGAGAATCGCGATCGAGGCGATGTCGCTGTACGGCCCGTCAAACAACGACCGGATTCGCCGCGATGCGGCGATCCCGACTATTGCCGCGGAGATCGAAGTCGCGTCCGCCGAAGACCGCCAAGTGCTGACGAACGCGTTGGATCTCATGGCCCACGAGGAGCACGACGCCAGCCGAAGAGCGTTCATAGATGAGTTGGGCAAGCGATTGCCTAGTGACGAGGCGACCGAAGAAGAGTCCGGACGCGACGGCCGTACGCGGGTCATTTCAATCTCAATGGACGTCTGCGGGTCCACGGATGTCAAAGCGCGCATGAGACAACGTGCGCAGGACGACAAGGATCTGAACCGCTGGTATGCGGATTTCCAGCGGCAGTTCCTCTACGCAGAGTGGCGGTTCTACGAGTCTCTGTTTCGCGAGTCTGGCGGCGAGATTAGCTGGAACTGGAAGCGCGCGTTCGTCGTAAAAGGAATCGGCGACGAGATCTGGCTCCTCTACGAGGTCTGGGAGGAGGACGAAGTATGCGCTGCCTAGCGTGGTCGTCGTCGGAGCGAATCTGTTCGAAGAGGCCGTCCAAGGATCACCGAAAGACGCCGAAATGGTCGGGGACACCGAACTGCGCAAGGCGGTTTTCGCGTGTCCCATCCCCGACAGCCCTGGTACGCGGTTCGACCACTGGTTCCGTTTCGTGAAGAAGGATGTCGATGCGGACAGCCTGAAGGGCGTAGGCGAAGCCTGCGCGGTGTATCAGGTGATCCGAAAACTCGAGCTGCTTGGGCTGCGTCATACCGGCGCGGATGACGAGATCATGGAAGACACGTACAAGGTGTTCACGAAGGAGATGGAGGAAGCTGTTCGGGCCGCTTGGTGAGGGGAGACACGCCCATTTGCTCGGGAGTTGTCAGACCGCGGGCAGGCAGTACTCCAAGAGTTCTCGCAGTTGTCGGTCGGAGTGAGCGATCCAGATTTCACCGCCCCAACGCTCGGGAAGGTAGTACTCCACGCCCGGCATGTTCTCGCGTCCGCGGCCGTCGAACAGGACGAATTTGACGAGGCGCCCTTTGACGTAGTCCATGGAGAGTGTCGCGGTCGAATCGTGTTCAGAGAGTATCTGCTGGACTTCACTCTCGGCTAGCGACCCGGGCTCGTAATCCAGGTGACCGTTGCCGACGGGGCAGGACAATTCATACGCCTTGTGAACTAGCCTGCGTAGGTCAACGCCAGTCATGTCGATGAATCGGACCTGGTTGCCCTCCTCGTCGGCGACGGATTTCAGGCGGGGCCTGATGCGAGGGCTTTTCTGGAGGTGCTCACTCCACGGTACGGCGGCAACTGTCTTAAGGAGATCCGGATGGGGTGTTGAGGAAGGACACATAGAGTGCTCGGTCAAACAGGCGAGCAGAGATTACCTCGCGCATCGGGAAGGCAACCTTTAGGTTCTCCAACTCGTGACCCGTCAGACCGTCGATGGTAGGCGCGTAGTTCGTGGTCATGACGAGGGCTTGGGTTTCGTTGTGTCTGTAGCCGCTCGCGACGGGGATGATCGCGACGTCGCCGTCGTCGCGGTGTCCAAAAGTGCCTTGGATCGGCGAGCCGACGTAGGACTTGCCGCTGGTTAGAGAGATCTCGACGAAACGGCTCTGGAGGATGGCTTGGTCGATGATCAGGCTGATCTGGTCGCCAGCTGTCATGGCAGCTTCGCGCTGGGCCCGAAACTGGTCGAACCGAGGCAGGCGGTTGATGATCTGTGGAAGGGCCGCCGCGAGGATTAGCGTGATGGCGGCGGTCCCGGAGTAGTCGAGAGGGACGATGGCCTTCCAGGATGAGCCGATTGCGGGAGTTAGGGCATTCGCAAGCAGGACAAACAGGCGGGCGACGAAGAACAGAAACACGCCCGCGATGGCGGACCGGAACACGACGTGGTACCCGGTCTCGCGAGGTAGGGAATACCGAGTGGCATTGAACCAGCTTAGGAAGAGATAGCCCGCTAGGGCGGGCACCAAAAGGAGGCCCAGACCCATTGGCGAGAAGGCTAGGAGGTAGCGGTCTTGGGCGGGTGAGTCTTGGCGAGTTCGACCATTTCGCTAAGTTCCGTACGGAAGGTCTTGCTCGCCGCGAGTTCGGCGACGTCAACGGAGAGACGGCCTTTGCGGTCGATGCGTACCTGCGCCCGTTCAATGGTGGCGTCGCCGGAAGGGCTAGTGCGGGATTGGTCGTCGGAATCGGTCACTTTTTGTGGCGCCTAGGTGGTTCGCTACCGAGCCATACATACCTCAATTGAGCGGCGAGGGCAAGGATCGGGGGCGACGGAGCGGGGCGACGGGCGTAAGACTGTCTGGCGTGAAGAAGCAGCAGTGAGGGGAGTCGGAACCACGTTGGGCTGATGTCTGAAAGCCGAGGCAGTCAAGACGACGAAGTCCCACAGGGTGCCGCTGTCGGCGAGGCGCTGGAACTGGTGGCCGAGACGCGGAAGGCGACGTGGAGCCTGCTGGCGTTCTCGGGACATTCGCCCGGCGGCCTTCAAGTTTGTTCCTCGCCAAAGTCGCTGTCGCGGGCCATGAACGCATGGACAAGCGGTGTGTTGCCGGCTGCGTCGGCCATCTGTATCCCGGCAAAGAGTTGCACCATATCCGACCAACGCAGCGCGGCCAGAATCTCGTCATCCAGGTAAGTCGCCCGAATTCCCGTGTGATCCAATCGCGCCAATATCTGTTCTGGCCCTCCGTGCGTATAGCCGCATAGCCGTTTCCACCAACGATCTTTGAGGATTTGCAGTGGCGGTGGATCGTCTTGATTCGTCGATTCTGGAGATTCTGTGGTCATTCTCTCAAGTCTCGGAAACCTCCCCCTGGCGGCCTTGTCGACCTCGTCCTCGGTGGCGGCATACCTCAACCACACGCCCCGGACCACTGCTTCGAAAAGCGGGCGCTGAAGCGCGAGGGCTGATCCGTACCATCCGTTGTCAACGAGGGCGACAATCGCGTGTGAGTGCTCGATGGCGAGGTGCTGACAGGCAATTGCCATTTGCAGGCGCTTGTTGTGCGGAAGGTCTCTTATGGTGAGTCCGTCCAGACAGTCGGCAACCCAACCTCTCAATGTCTTCGAACGCTCCAAGGCATCCTCTCTCTGTAGGTTTTGATTCATGTTTTGGGATTTCCAGTGTCACCCCAGTGTGCGAAACCGTGTCGCGGCGTTGTCCTGAAGTAGCCTTGCCTTTGTCCGACGCTAAGTGAGGGTAGAGCAATCTCCCGATCATCGTCGAGGAGACGCTGGGGATCACACGGATCACACCTACAATTCAGTTCGGGAGCGGACAGGGATTGCGATGTCGCGGACGTGGTCCGGGTACGCACCTGTAGTAGGTCAAGGTAGGCAATGGGCGCAGAATGAGAGTTCGTAGTTGTTACCGGGCTGAAGGCGGCGACGCGCTTCGGCCATAGCTTCCTCCGAAGTGGCGAAGTGCCCCAGGTCGTGCCAACAGTCATTGGGTCCGATGTCGCCATCGCGGACGCGTTGCAAGCGCTCCGGCGTCAGGTATCCGCATCCGTCACAGTGCACTCGTGCGCGGAATCTCCTCCAGTTCTCGTAGGCGCAATACCACATGCGTTGCATCCTATTCGATTTGGATGGTGGAACGAAGGGCAAAGGTGCCGAGAGAAGGACGCGCAAGACCTGACCGGCTGGCGCGGAGCCCAAAAAGAACAAGACTGACCGACTAACGGACGATTGGCACACACGCGGCCGTATCCGGCGACAGCGACATCCTGAATTCAGGGTTCTCAAGGTTGAAGCGCTCCCTCGACCGCCATGATGCCCATTGCCACACCCTGGCCAAATACGCCACCGACGACTAGGCCCTTGCAGAACATTGCCCGCGAGAGAACGGGCTGGAAGACTGGCTCTGGATTGGAATGCTTCAACGCTAGCCAGAAACGCTTCTACATCCGTCCGTGTAACGTCGAGGCCTTCATGCTTGAAGCCAACGCGAGCGGTATTCAGTCGTTTCAATGAGGCCGAATGGTGGTATTGGATTGTAACTGTCCTCATGATCCTTTTCGGAGGTGGGTTGGCCTGGATGTACGTCGCGAATGGCACAACGCTGACGACTGATGGCACTAACTCCGGCCCGGCCATCGCCTCCGCATCGGTGGAGGACGTAACGCAGGCTTGGACCCCGCTTCAAAAACCGCATTCTGTCGCTGACGGCACCGTCAGATTTCCTTCCCCCAAGCATCCCAGAAGGTAACCTGGCGCGCAGGCACCCGCTCGGCCCGGTTGAGCCGGGCATTCTTCGTGTACGCCACGGGCAACATGACGGTAAGCACCGCATCCTCCGGCATCTCCAGTATCCTGCCCACTGCCTTCTGCCGTGACGACAGCAGCGTCGTCCAGGTGGCGCCGAGCTGCCGCGCCCGCAGGGCGAGCATCAGCGACCAGGCCGCCGGCAGAATCGATCCGTAGTAGGCCACCTGCGCCGCCACCTCCCCTGCCGGAGCCGGTGTGGTCGTGCACACCAGGATCATGGCCGGAATCTCGTGCAGCCGGGCCACCAGCGCCTGCTGGGTGGGCTTGATCACCAGGCCCCGCTCCTCCGCCAGCTCCAGCAGCACCGTTCGGTACAGTTCCGCCAGGCGCCGCTTGCGGTAGGCATCGAGTACCACGACGAACCGCCAGCTCTCTCCGCCGAGACCCGTGGGCGCCTGGGTGGCGATGTCGATGCAATCGAGAATGGTGGCCTGTTCCACCGGGCGGTCGAAGTCGAGACGGCGCCGCACCGAGCGCGCGGTGGACAGCACGGTGTCGATACTCGCAAGATCGAGTTCGGAAGGTGAGTCTGCCTGCATTTTCCGGCCCTCCCAGCCGCGGGTTTGCTATTCTAGGCGACTGTCTTTCTTCGTCCACCTGTTCAAGGAATTCACCATGGGACCACTCACGGGGCTTAAGGTCATCGAACTTCAGGGCATCGGGCCGGGGCCGTTCTGCGGCATGATGCTGGCCGACATGGGCGCCGAGGTCGTGCGCATCGACCGGGCCAGCTCGGCCGGCCAGGCTTCGCACCGGGCCGATGTGCTGGCGCGGGGCCGCAGGAGCATCGCCGTCGACCTCAAGAACCCCGATGGCGTCGAGACGGTGCTGCGCCTCGTGGAAGGCAACGACGTGCTCATCGAAGGATTCCGCCCCGGCGTCATGGAACGCCTGGGCCTCGGGCCCGATGTGTGCCTGGAGCGCAACCCCGGGCTCGTGTACGGGCGCATGACCGGCTGGGGACAGACCGGCACCCTCGCCCACGCGGCGGGGCACGACATCAACTACATCTCGTTGACGGCGGCCCTGCACTCCATCGGCGAAAAGGGCCGCCGGCCCACACCGCCCCTCAACCTGGTGGGGGATTTCGGCGGCGGCGGCATGCTGCTCGCCTTCGGCGTGGTCGCGGCGCTCTTCGAGCGGGGCCGCTCCGGCAAGGGCCAGGTGGTGGATGCCGCCATGACCGACGGCTCGGCACTGCTGATGAACGGGATTCTGGGCATGATGAATTCCGAGATGTGGTTGCCCGAACGCGGCAGCAACATGCTGGACGGCGGCGCCCATTTCTACGGCGCCTACGAGACGAAAGACGGGAAATACGTCTCGGTCGGCTCCATCGAACCCCAGTTCTACGCCCTGTTGCTCGAGAAGTCCGGGCTCGGCGAGCAGGACGGCCTGGCCCCGCAGATGAGCCGGCAGGAATGGCCGGCCATGCAACAGAGGCTGGAAGCCCTATTCAAGACCAGAACCCGGGACGAGTGGGACGAGATCATGCTCGGCACCGACATCTGTTATGCGCCGATCCTGAATTTCCGCGATGCCATCGCGCACCCGCACAACGCCGCGCGCGACACTTTCGTGGAGGTCGACGGCATTCACCAGGCCGCGCCGGCGCCGCGGTTCAGCCGCACGGCCCCGGAGACGCCCCCGGCCGCGGTAACCCCGGGCGCGCATACCGATGAAGTGCTGAACGCTTTCGGGTTCGCCGATGCGGAAATCGCATCGTTGCGCGACAGCGGAGCGGTCGCGGGCTGATACCCGGAAGATTCGCCCCACGCAAGCCGTCAACCCGGCCCGCCGGGACGCTGACGCGCGCGAACGAGATGGTACAGGGCCGGGAGAACCAGCAGCGTCAGTACCGTCGACGAAACGATTCCACCGATAACCACCGTCGCCAGTGGCCGCTGCACCTCGGATCCGATACCGGTGTTGAGCGCCATGGGCACGAACCCCAGGGATGCGACCAGCGCCGTCATCAGTACGGGGCGAAGGCGTGTCAGGGCGCCGGTCTCGATGGCCTCGCGCACCGGCCGCCCCTGTGCCAGCAGATCCCGGATGATGGTCACCATCACAAGGCCGTTGAGCACGGCGATGCCCGAAACCGCGATGAACCCCACCGCGGCGGAGATGGAGAACGGAATGCCGCGCAGCAGCAGTGAGGCGATGCCGCCCGTGACCGCCAGCGGCACGCCGGAAAAAACGATCGCCGCATCCAGTGGAGAGCGCAGCGCGAACACCAGCAATACCGCGATGATCAGCAACGTCACGGGCACCACGATGCCGAGCCGCCGGGCCGCCGATTCCAGGTTCCGGTAGGTGCCGCCGTACTCCAGCCAGTAGGCAGGCGGCAGGTCGACCTCCCGCGCCACCGCGGTTTGAACGTCGGCAACGAACGAACCCAGGTCGCGGCCGCGCACATTGGCCGTGACCACCACCCGGCGCTTGCCGTTTTCCCGCAGTATCTGGTTGTAGCCCGTGACCACCGCCGGTTCGGCAACCTCGCGCAAGGGCGTGAAGCCGCCGCCGGGCAGCGGCACCGGCAGGTTGGAGAGCCCATCGGGATCGGTGCGAAGCCGCTCCGGCAGCCGCACCACGATATCCACGCGGCGGTCGCCTTCATAGAGTTGGCCAGCCGTTGCACCGCCCATCGCGGTGGCTACCACGTCCTGCAGGTCGGCGATACTCAGACCGAGGCGGCCGAGCATCTCCCGGCGCGGTTCCACCGTCAGCACCGGCAGCCCGGCGGCCTGCTCGGCGGCCACATCCACCGCCCCGTCCACGTTCTCGACAGCCCGCCGGATCGCATCGCCGAGCCGTATCAGTTCATCGAAGTCGTCCCCGAACACCTTCACGGCCAGTTCGCTGCGCACGCCCGCGATGAGTTCGTTGAAGCGCATCTGGATCGGCTGCAGGAATTCGTACCGGTTGCCGGGAACGGGTGCAACCAGCGCTTCCAGATCGCGGACGACCTCGCTCTTCGGTTTGTCCGGATCCGGCCATCGCTCGCGGGGCTTGAGCATGATGAAGTTGTCGGCGACGCTCGGCGGCACCGGGTCCGTCGCCACCTCGGCACTGCCGATCTTTGCGAAGACCGTCTCGACTTCCGGCAACTCGGCGATCCTCGACTCGAGCTGGGCCTGCATGTCCACCGCCTGCGTGAGCGATGTGCCCGGGATGCGCAGGGCGTGCATGACGATGTCGCCCTCATCGAGATTCGGTACGAACTCGGCGCCGAGCCGTGTGCCCGCCCAGCCGCCGGCGATCACCAGCAACAGCGCGGCGCCGACGGTCAGCCACCGGAAGCGGAGCGCCGCGCCGAGCACGGGCCGGTACAGGACACCGGCGACGTTCATGAGCAGGTTGCGCCGCTCGCGCACGGGGCCCCGGAACAGCATGGCCACCATGGCCGGCACGAAGGTGACCGACAGCACCATGGCGCTCAGGAGCGCCATCACCACGGTGATCGCCATGGGATGGAACATCTTGCCCTCGACCCCCGCGAGCGCAAAGATCGGGACGTAGACGGCCGTAATGATGCCGACCCCGAACAACGCTGGACGGATCACCTCGCCGGTCGCACCGCGCACCACGGCGAGGCGCTCCTCCACGGTCAGCCTGCGGCGTTCAACCGGGTCGCCGCGGCCGGCATCTGCCCAGGCTTCATCGAGCCGCCGCAGGCAGTTCTCGACGATGATCACCGCGCCGTCGACGATCAGGCCGAAATCCAGCGCACCCAGGCTCATGAGATTGGCGCTCACCCCGTTCTCCACCATCCCTGTGACCGTCATCAGCATGGCCATCGGAATCACCGCGGCGGTGATCAGCGCAGCCCGCAGGTTGCCGAGCAGCAGGAACAGGATGACGACCACCAGCAGGGCTCCGGCGGTGAGGTTCTCACGCACCGTCGAAAGCGTCGCATCGACGAGTTCGGTGCGGTCGTAGACAGGCCTGGCCACAATGCCGTCGGGCAGGCTTCCCTGGATCTCATCCAGTTTTTCGGCCACCGCGGCCGCCACGACCCGGCTGTTCTCGCCGATCAGCATGAACACGGTGCTCATCACCACTTCATTGCCGTCCTGGGTAGCCGCGCCGACGCGCAGTTCGTGATCGAATCCCACCGCGGCCACATCGGAAACGCGCACCGGCACCCCGTTGCGCTCGCTGATCACCACTCGCTCCAGGTCCCGGACCCGTGCGGCACGGCCCGGGACGCGCATCAGCCACAGCGCGCCGTTGTATTGGATGAAACCCGCGCCGCGGTCGAGGTTGTTCTCCCTCAGATGCTCGAGCAGGTCGTCGTAGGTCACGCCGAATGCCAGCAGCCTGGCCGGGTCCGGCGCGACCAGCACCTGTTTCTCAAAGCCCCCGATGGGATTGACTTCGACGACTCCGGGCACGCGCAAAAGCTGCGGACGGATGATCCAGTCGTGAACGGTGCGCAGGTCCGTTGGCGTCACCGGGGTGCCGTCGGCATTGCGCGCGCCCGGCTCGGCATCGACGATGAACATGAAGATCTCGCCCAACCCGGTGGCGATGGGGCCGAGCACCGGTTCCACGCCGGCTGGCAGCGACGGGCGCGCTGCGTTCAGCCGTTCACCCACCAGTTGCCGGGCAAAGTAGATGTCGGTGCCCTCCTCGAAAACCACCGTGACCTGGGACAGCCCGTAACGTGACAGGGAGCGCGTGCGGTCCAGCCTCGGCAGCGCCGCCATGGCGGTTTCCAGCGGAAAGCTGACCCGCTGTTCGACTTCGAGCGGTGTGTAACCGGGCGCCGACGTATTGACGACCACCTGCACATTGGTGATGTCCGGCACCGCATCGATCGGCAGCCGGGTGAAGTTCCAGATGCCAAGGCCGGCGAGCAGCAGCACCAGCATCAACATCAGGCCGCGCTGCGCGATGGCAAGGCGAAGGATCGAGTCAAGCATGCTCAGGCGCCCAGCCGCTCAATGCCAGCCGCTCAATGCCAGCCGCTCAATGAATGTGGGCCGCACCGTCCTTCTCGATATCCGCCTTGAGGAGGTAGCTGTTCTCGACGACGTAGACGGACCCGGGTTCCAGGCCGCCGAGCACTTCCACCCAGTCGACCCCCACCCGGCCCGGTTCCAGCCTGCGGGCCTCGTAGGTGTCGCCGAACTGTACGTAAACCACGGGGGCTTCGCCGAAGCCCTGCAACGCATCCCGCCGGACCGCCAGCGGCACCTCGTGACGGGCGACCTTCGCTTCGGCGGTTACAAACATCCCCGGCGCCAGCGTTCCGGCGCGGTTGCCCAGCACCGCCCGGGCGGAGATGGACTGGTCCGGCGCCGAGAAGACGTCGATGTAGGAGATGGTCCCATCCACCGAAGCGCCGCCGGCCGCCGGCTTCACCGTCACCGCCGTTCCCACCGCGATGCGCTGCCGGTCGGCGGGAAAGATTGCCAGTTGGGCCCACACGGATGACGCGTCAACGATCGTAAACAGTCGCCTTCCCGAAGTCTGCTCGCCGGCATTGGCGCTGCGCTCGGTGACCACCCCCGATATCGGCGCATCGACGGCGTACGCCTTGAGGCTCTCGTTGCTCTCGACGACGGCCAGAACCTCCCCTTGCCCAACCCTGTCCCCGGGCTTTGCGTGCACGGCACGGATGGCGCCGTCGAATCGCGCACTGACTTCGAGAACCCGGCCGGGATCCGGCACGATGCGGCCGTACACCGTTACCACCTCGTCGATCGTCGCAGGACCGGCCACCGCGGTCCGCAGCCCGAACGCCGTCGCCGTATCCGCATCGATGCGCGTACGGCCTTCGAAGCTGTCGTAATCCCAGCGATGGGTGCTGCCGCGACGGGCAGCAGTCACGTTGACCCGGAACGAGTGAGGTTCGTCAACCATCGGCGTACCGCGAAGTAACGCGCCGGCCGGGTGAAACAGGTGCTCGTCGACCCGGTTGCCCAACCGGGTCAGTCGTACACGCAGGTCAACTGTCCCGGGATCCAGCGGGCGGCCGCCCTGCGTGGCCCAGGCGCGGAACTCGGGCGCCGCAACGCCGGCCTCGAAAATGGCCAGCTCGATGGCGAACTCCCCATCGCGGAGCATGCGGCCGTCGTTCGGGCCGCGCTCGAAAGCGCCGTTGGTCCCGGCGACTGTAGGCACGGAATCCGATTCGGCAGACCCCGGGTCTGCACACCCCGCAAGACAAGCCAGCGCAGTGAGGGTGGTGGCGAGAACCGTCGGTGGCCGCATCGAGCCGCGAACCAGGCGTCGAAGTCGTATCTTCATGACGGTTCGCGCCCTTTTCGGCCCGATGGCAGAACGGTCTCTCCGGTCAGTCGCTCTATTTCGACCAGGGTCTCGTGCGCGCCGATGCTCGATTCCAGGTAGTCGTGCCTGGCGCCCAGCAGTTCCGCCTGCACGCCGGTGAGTTCGAGGAAGGTCGTGCGACCCAGTTCGTACCCCCGCTCGAGGTCGGCATGCGCCCGTTCAAGCTGCGGTATCAAGCGGTCGCGGATAGCCAGGGCGACCTGAATGTGATGACGCAACTGCTGGTAGAACGCGTACACCGCGGTCTCGATCTCGACCCGGGCCGCCCGGCCCTCGCCGGCCGCGCGGCGCATGTCCGCGCGCGCTTCGGCGATGCGGCCCCGGTATCGGTCGCGTACGCCGATGGGGATCGCCAGGCCGGCGACCAGCCCGAGGTCGTCGGTCTGTTCGTAACGGCGGATGCCTGCGTGGGCCGTCCAGTCGGGCCGGCTGCGCGCCTGGGCCACGCGCAGTCGCGCTTCGGCGATGCGTTCCCGTGACATGAATCGGGCCAGATCCGGGTTCTGTTTCACCCGTTCGATCAGGCTCTCCACCGGATCCAGCAACGGGAGCGATCGCAGGTTTCCGGCCACCGATACGAAATCCGGTTCGCTCTCGCCCCACTGGGCGCTGAGGCGATGCCGCGCGGAGAGCAGTTCATGGCGATGTTCCTCCTCCAGCAGTTCCGCGCGCACCAGCCCCGCCCGCGCCCGCGCCAACGCGGCCCCCGTCGCCCGCCCCGCATCGATGCGGGCCTCCACCGCCGCGATGGTCTCTTGCGCAAGGCGAACCTGCTCCGCCGCGAGGCCGAGGCGCTCCTGGTACGCCAGGCAGGCGATGAACCGCCGCGCCGTCTCCGCGGCCGTGTCGAGCCGCTCGATCCGGGCATCGAGTTCCGCCAGTGAAACATCCGCTCGAGCGGCTTCGAGGCGCCTCTGGCGCACGCCCCGCTCGATCGCCCACGCAATCGACAAGGTGGTCTCGGCGCTTCGGATGCCGCGAAAGTCGCCGCTCCCCAGGGCATCGTTGACACTGATGTCGAACTCCGGATTGGGGCGGATTCCGGCTTGCCGCATCCTTCCCCGCGCAGCTTCCACCTGGTAGCCGAAGGCGACCAGTGCCGGATTTCGCGCCATTGCCCTGCCCAACGCGGCATCCAGCGTGACGCTCGACCCCGCAAGGGTCGCTTCATGCTCCGCCGCGCCTGCTCCGGGCTCTCCTGCCGCCGCCGTAACCGCGGCGAGACACGCCGCCAGGCAACACCAGGCGCGACGCACATTGGCATGGAACATCGAAGAAATCTCCCAGGGTCAACACAGGATCGGGTACCAGGGGTACGCTCAGGATTTCGGTACTGTGCGCATGACTCTCGACCAGGGTCGAGGCCGCACGCAGCCGGAAATTCCGTCCGCTAAACGGCTCTCAGGGGCGGCCCGCGGGAGGGCTGTCGCCAATGCTCTCCGGATGCCGCCGGCCGTATTCCGGCGATAGGGTGGTAATCCCGAACTGCACCTGCGGTGCCAGGTTGCGGACCGTGGTGGACGTCGGTGTCGAGATCGGGCGACTTCCAGTTGCCCGAACTCAATTCTGCTACTGCAACACCGTTGCTGCCGGGAGATTGCGGGTCTGCGGCGCTCCTGTCGTCTGAAGACCCCAAACCAAGAGCATGGGCGTGTTTACTGTGTTCGTTCAACCCGCCGAAGTGGAGGTGCGTGTCCCCCCGATCGCCGGCATGGCCACCTGCGTGACCATGCACGTGCAACCCGCCGATCTGCACGGCGAGAAGACTCGCGCACGCACACACCAGGATTGTCGTTCGCGGCAGGTGCATGGCTACCATCGTAACATGTTGGCCGGCGCGGTTTATCGCTTGAGAAATCGTTCCATGCAAGCGGGCGGCGAAGGGAGCCGCGTCGGCCGTGGCGCGGTCAGTTGCTGTCGAGTTCCACCAGCCGGGCTTCGAGTTTCTTCCTCGTCTTTTCGGTCGCAATGGCGATCAGGGTCATGATTTCGCTGCGCTGCCGCTCCCTGGCGTTGTCCTCGACCGGGATCATGCCCATCATCCACAGCAGCACCACGCCCCACTGCTGCCCCACCAGGTGCCGCGCCACCAGGTCGATGTCGACATCTGCACGCACCTCGCCGTTCTTCCGGGCGGCCTCCAGTTGCGATTTCAGGAACGGAAAGCTGCCGGCGAACAGCACCTCCACCAACGGATCGTTCGGCCCCACATGGAACAGTGTGCGCGTCATCGCATCGGCGTACCGCGGCGTTGACTCGATCTGGGCGCCGACGAGCCTGCTCCTGGCGAATATCGCCTCGATCCCCTCACTGGGCGATTCCTCCACCACCGTGCCGGTGAGTTGCGACAGCAGGTCGTCCACCGCCGCGAGAACCAGGGAGTCCTTCCCGCCGTAGAGGTTGTAGAGGGTGCCCTGCGCCACGCCCGCACGCTTCGCCAGGCCGCGTATCGTCATGCCGTCGTAGCCGGATTCCTCCAGCATCGCCCGCACCGTCTTCATGATGTTGGACTGGCGTGCCAATTGCCGTGGTGACTTGTACTTTCTCTTGGTTGTCGCCGTCATTCCGTTCTTCTCGTTCTTCATCGATACGGGCGGCCGCCGGGCCACGGTGGCCGACACCGTCGCACGTAGCGGGCAAGGCAGGCAAGTTCGGCCGGGCCGCTGACTTCGATTGCACCGGCCGTCCCATCGTCGGCCATGCAACCCGGAAGATAACACGCCGGGCCGCAATTACACGATGGCCCGTTTTTCGGCCGAATTGCCTTTGACATCGCCGTTGGTTAGTTTGCACCGCCGTTTTGAGGAAGTTCGCATGGAAACCATTGCACGCCTGGACATCCAGTACCTGCAGCAGCTCTACGCCAAGGCGACCGATATCATCGGCACCAACACCAAGGCGGGTATCGAAGAGGGCCGCGCCATCTATCACCGGATATTCACCCCCGAGGCCATGATCCGCGCCGGCGGCAGCGGCTCGGAACAGCTCGTTCGGCAGGGCCCGGACGGCTGGGTGGAGGTGGTCATGGAAGCCCTCGACCAGTACTCCTCGACCCAGCACCTGATCGGCACCCAGATCGTCGAGATCGAATCCATGGACGTCGACGGTGAGGGCGCCGTCACGGCCGGCAAAGCCCGCATGGAAAGCTACCTGCAGGCCTGGCACGAAAACAGGCTTGCCGGCAACGTCTGGCTCTTTCTCGGTACCTACGATTCCCGGGTCCGATTCACGCCGGGCGTCGGCTGGCAGATGTACGACATGACGCTGACCCAGGTGGCTGGGGAACTTCGGGAGCTTGGCGACGCCTGACGGTTCCGGCCCCGCCGACCGGTGCGGTGATGCGCAGAAAGACGGCCCGCCGTTCCCAACCAATTCGATTGAGCTCATGGTGCGCGCCTGGGGAGGGAGGGCGTAGTCCGGCCGAGTCAGGTCGAGACCGCATACTTCCATATCGACCTCCTATGCAAACGGCAGGGACTCATGCAGTGGTGGGCCAACTACAGCTTGGAAACCTGACGCCGCAAACACCGTGGCCTTTCTTGACGCCCAGCGCTGGCTGCTCGAGGATTTCTAGTGTTCAGCGTCTCCCGAATTATTACAAAGGTTGGAGCGTGAACTAGACCGAGGGTCCCGCCAGGGACCCTCATATCCAATACTACGATCAAATAGGAAATCCTCATCCGCACGGCTGTCTTCGTTGACGCCGGCTATCTCTATTCCGCCGGCTCCAAGCTCCTTTCGGGCAACGCTCTCCCACGCAGTTCTGTCCAACTCGATCCAAACGCAGCACTCACTATGCTGCGTCATGCCGTCGAAACAAGTTCGCCCTCGACATCCACGAGGCGATACCTGCCGAACTCGATCGTATGCTCCTCCGCGGCGCGGCCGACGTATTAGGTCGCTATCTCGACTCCCCCGAACGACTCCATCTCCGTCAAACAGTAAGACGTCTGGCCACGGAAGGCCATCCACGCGCTGATCAAACCCAAGAACCAGACGCCACCGTTGAGACGGAAGCCGATCAGATTCGCAGGTACGCCACCGAAACTATAATTGAGCCCGCTCGGCGGCAAGGACAGACGACCATCACCATACGCGCCGGGGATGTCGCCAAATCCATGAACTTGCAGCACAACACCCCCAACGTCGTTAACGCCCTCGGCGGCATGCTGTTCGAGGAACTCGCCCGCGTGACCGTCACCGGCAGAACCGGACCGGAGCAGGGCCCGAACACCGAGTTCATCTATGCCATCGATACCTCAGCCCGAGTCGCGAGCGTCTCGCGCACCATGCCGTAAAAACCTAGCACGCCATCCGAGGCGGGATAGATCTCGGGCATGTGGCCGAGCGTCTTGCGTGCATCGATGAATGCGAAGTCGACGGTGTGCCCATCCCGTCGAGGTCCAGGCGCAGGTACCAGCCGTCGCGCGCCGAGAGCGGCAGCCTGGTCGTGCTCGAGAATGCCGTGCCGGCCGGCGCCCGGAGATTGTGGATGCCGGTCCACGAAGCGGCTCCGCCGGCGGAGCCGCGAACTTGGCGCAGCATCGTGACTTTGGGCGCAATGCCGCGCAACGAAAATTCCTTGGGATGTGGCTCAGTATTATTGATGCACGTGGGCCCGGACCCGACGCCACCGCTTCCCTATCCGAGCCGGGCGTCGTCCCCGCAACCCGCATCGGCGTGCCGCCGGGCCGCCGATTGACCGAGGACGGGTTTGCTCGTAGTCTGGCTCAGTATTTTTGAGGCTTGACCGGAGTTCGCGATCCATGAAGACCAAGCAGCCGATCCCTCTCAATTCCCTGCGGGCGTTCGAAGCCGCGGGGCGCCACGAGAGCTTCCTCGACGCCGCCGCCGAGCAGGACGTGTCGCCGGGCTCGATCAGCCGCCACGTGCGGCTGCTCGAGAACCATCTCGGCACCGAGCTCTTCGTCCGGCGCAGCAACGGGGTCGCGCTCACCGCCGCCGGCAGGGACTACGCCGACACCGTGAGCGCCGTGTTCCGGAACCTGAGAGCCGCGACGGACCGGGTCAGCAGGCGGCCACGCGACCGCGCCGTCGCGATCTCCACGCTGCCGATATTCGCGCAGCGCTGGCTCTACCCCCGCATCCCGTCGTTCCGCAAGGCGTTCGGCCGCACGGAGCTGCGCGTCGAGGCCCACAACGGCGAGCACGACGCCGAGCGCGAGGACGTGGACGCCTGGATCCTGTATTCGGACGGGCAGCATCCCGGCTACAGCGTCACCCGGCTGTTCGGCGAAGAGGTCTTCCCCGTCTGCAGCCCCCAGTTCCGCCGGACGCTGTCGTCCCGCCCGGACGCCGGGGAGGTCATCGGCCAGCCCCTGCTGCACGACATCTACTGGGACGACGACTGGCCCGACTGGGCCCGCGCCGTCGGCGTCGCCGCCGCCGCGCTGTCCGCCAACATGCGCTTCGCGCTCTACATGGGCGTCATCCGCGCCGCCGTCGACGGCATGGGCATGGCCGTCGGACACGGCGAGATGATCGCCGAGGAGCTCGCGGCCGGAAAGCTCGTTCCCCTGGCGCATCTCGCGGTCGACTCGGGGAAGGCCTACCACCTGGTCATGAACCCGTCGGCCGGCAACAACCGCACCCTCGCGCGCCTGAAGGACTGGCTGCTGCGTGAATGCGCGGCCGCCGGGCCGGCCAGCGCCTGACGGCGCCCGGGCCCGCCGCGACCCGAGGCCGCGCCGCCCGGTCGAGCGTTCGCGCCCCGGGCCGTAGCCGCCAACGCGGCGCCCCGGCGCCCGATTCCGCGCACCGCAAAAGCCGATCCCGCGGGGTTCCGGCGGGCGGGTTCGCGCGCCCGCAATGCCGCCGGCGGCGGCGCGGGATTGACCGTGACCTGCAATAAATCTAGTCTGGCTCAATTTCTCTGAGGCTGCGGCCGGCCGGACGTCCATGCTCGACGACACGCTTCCGCCGCTGAACTCGCTTCAGGCGTTCGAAGCGGCGGGCAGACACGAGAGCTTCCTCTACGCGGCGGCCGAACTGCAGGTCTCCCCCGGGGCCGTCAGCAGGCACGTCCGGCAGCTCGAGCGCTTCCTGGGAACGGCCCTGTTCGTCAGGCGGAGCAACGGCGTGACGCTCACCCCGGCCGGCAACGCCTACGCCCGCAGGGTGAGCCGCATCGTCCGCGACCTGAGAAGAGCCACGGCCCAGGTGCGCACGGCCGACCGGGCCGGCGCTCCCTGACCGGCACGCGCATACACCCCCTATGGCGTTCCGGGCGCCTGTCCGGCGGGGACGGCGCTGGGCGCGGCGGGAGCGGCGGGCGCACGCGCCCCGATGCGCACCGGCACCGGGCGCTCCCGCAGCGGCGCCAGGGCCTCCGCACCGGCCGCCGCCGCGTCCAGCCACAGCCAGCGCAGCGCCGTCAGCCGCCCCAGCGGCGCCGGGTCGGACACCGGGTTGCCGGTCAGGTCCAGCCACACCAGCCGCGACAGGTCGCCGAGCGGGGCCGCGTCTGCCAGCCGGTTGCCCGCGAGGTCCAGACGCGCCAGCGAGCGCAGCTCCGCGAGCAGCAGCGCGTCGGCCACCCGGTTGCCCGACATGTCGAGGCGCGCCAGCCGCGGCAGCAGCGCCAGCGGCAGCACGTTTGCGATGCGGTTGCCGTCGAGCACCAGCACCTCGAGGTTCGGCAGGCCCGCCAGCGCGGCCACTTCACCGAGCCGGTTGTCCGACAGGTCCAGACGGCGCAGCGCCGCCAGCCCCGCCAGCGGCCACGCGTCCGCCACCGCGTTGCCCGACAGGTCCAGCACCTCGAGGCGCGGCAGGTACGCCAGCGCCGCCACGTCGCCGAGCCGGTTGCCCGACAGGTCCAGCCGGCGCAGCGCCGCCAGCCCCGCCAGCGGCCACGCGTCCGCCACCGCGTTGTCCGACAGGTCCAGCGCCTCCAATTCCGTCAGCCCCGCCAGCGCCGCCACGTCCGTCAGCCCCAGGCCCGACAGGTCGAGCCGCGTCGACGACGGCGGCAGTGGCACGGGCGCCGCAGCGTCCCGCGCGGCGGGCAGGTGCTCCGCCGCCGCATCGACCGCCGCATCGACCGGCGCATCGGCCGGCGCATCGACCGGCGCATCGACCGGCGCGGACGGCGTCTCGTTGCGCGCCTCCAGCTCCGTCAGCGGCGCCAGCTCCGCGCCGTCCGCCCCGCGCAGCGGGTGCATCGCCCACGGCAGGTAGCTCACCGACACCGACTCGCCCGCCGCCGCCGGCGGCGACAACTCCAGAGACACCTCGGAGCCCGACACCGTCGCCCCCAACACAGCCAGGGCGCGCGCCCCGTCGGCGTCCTGGGCGCGCACCACCCAGTCCTTGGGGCCGGGCGTCGAAGCCGGGTCCAGCAACCGCCGGTAGCGCAATGTCAGCCGCGCCTCAGAGACGGATGCCTGCGGCGTCCCGCCCTCCGAGCACACCAGGTGCACATCCTCGGAGTGGCTGCAGTTGTGGAGCCCCACGCCAGCGTGGTAGCACCGGTGCAGCCCACTTCCCGGCTCGTCGAACGGCGTCCTGGGCGGGTCCGTCCAGTGCGTGGACCCTTCCGCGCACCGCACGTCGTCCAACCAGATCCGCTGCGACGCCGGAGCCACGGGAATGCCCAGGCTCTCGCGCGTGACCATCTCCCCGGACACGTAACCCTCACCGAGCAGCCGGCACGCGACTTCCGCTGCGATGTTGGGCACGCGCTCATCGCTTTCCGTACTTGGGTCCACGAACGGTCGGTCGAAGCGGTCGTCGCACACGGTGCCCCAATGCCCACGGTAGAACACCTCGAGACGGCCCCTACGGTCGTCCGAGCCGCCGACGAGACGCACATCGCGATCCTCGTCGGTTTCCGCCCCCGGCGTGCCGCGCCCCGACGCCGACCAGTCGCTGTCGTCCTCGCCGTTGAGCGCCTGCACCTGCACCTCGTACCCGGTGCCCGAATCCAGGCTCTCGATCGTGTGCCCCCTGGCCGCCGCGGCCAGCCCCGCCACCTCCGTCCAGTCCGGCGGCGGCGTCACCCCCGTCTTCCGGTAGCGCAGCTTGAACCCGGTGATGTCCGGGCCGTTGTTCAGCCCCGGCGCGTCCCACGTCACGTCCAGGCTGTCGGTCGCCCCGGTCGTTGCCGTCACCATCGGCGCGGCGGGGCGGTCCGTCTTCTCGTTCTCGTCCTCGACGGTGATCGTCACTGTGATCGTGCCCGTGCCGCCCTTCTTGTCGTCGGCCTTGACCTCGACCTCGTAGCTGTTCTTCGCCTCGAAGTTGTAGGCGACGCCCGCCTTCGTGCTGATCTGCCGCGTCGTGTCGTTGAACGAGAACGACCCCGCGTCGGTTCCCTCCAGCGTGTAGGTCAGCGTGTCGTCGTCGGCGTCCGCCGCCGCCGGGATCGCGTCCCCGACCGCCGTGTCCGCCACCGAGTTCTCCGCCACCGTGCGCATCGCCGTCGACGGGGTGAACACCGGCGCGTTGTTCCCCGTCGTCGCGGTCCCCGACGCCGACCAGTCGCTGTCGCCCTCGCCGTTGAGCGCCTGCACCTGCACCTCGTACTCCGTGCCCGACTCCAGGCTGCCGATCGTGTCCCCCCTGGCCGCGGCGGCCAGCCCCGCCACCTCCGTCCAGCCCGGCGGCGGCGTCACCCCCCTCTTCCGGTAGCGCAGCTTGAACCCGGTGATGTCCGGGCCGTTGTTCAGCCCCGGCGCCGTCCACGTCACGTCCAGGCTGTCGGTCGCCCCGGTCGTCGCCGTCACCATCGGCGCGGCGGGGCGGTCCGTCTTCTCGTTCTCGTCCTCGACGGTGATCGTCACTGTGATCGTGCCCGTGCCGCCCTTCTTGTCGTCGGCCTTGACCACCACCTCGTAGCTGTTCTTCGCCGCCTCGTGGTTGTAGCTCACCCCGGTCCCGGTGCTGATCTGCCGCGTCGTGTCGTTGAACGCGAACGACGCCGCGTCGGTTCCCTCCAGCGTGTAGGCCAGCGTGTCGTCGTCCGCGTCCGCCGCCTCCGGGATCGGCTCCCCGACCGCCACGCCCGCCGAGGTGTTCTCCGGCACCGTGCGCATCGCCGCGTTCGGGGTGAACACCGGCGGCCGGTTCGGCACCGGTGTCGACGTGGTTCCCGTGCCCGACGCCGACCAGTCGCTGTCGTCCTCGCCGTTGAGCGCCTGCACCTGCACCTCGTACTCCGTGCCCGACTCCAGGCTGCCGATCGTGTCCCCCCTGGCCGCGGCGGCCAGCCCCGCCACCTCCGCCCAGCCCGGCGTCCCCGCCGTCTTCCGGTAGCGCAGCTTGAACCCGGTGATGTCCGGGCCGCCGTTCAGCCCCGGCGCCTCCCACGTCACGTCCAGGCTGTCGGTCACGCCCTCCGTCGGCGCCACCGTCGGCGCGGCGGGGGTGTCCGTCTTCTCGTTCTCGTCCCCGACGTTGATCGTCACCGTGATCGTGCCCGTGCCGCCCTTGTTGTCGTCGGCCTTGACCACCACCTCGTAGCTGTTCTTCGCCGCCTCGTGGTTGTAGCTCACCCCGGTCCCGGTGCTGATCTGCCGCGTCGTGTCGTTGAACGCGAACGACGCCGCGTCGGTTCCCTCCAGCGTGTAGGTCAGCGCGTCGTCGTCCGCGTCCGCCGCCTCCGGGATCGGCTCCCCGACCGCCACGCCCGCCGAGGTGTTCTCCGGCACCGTGCGCATCGCCGTGTTCGGATTGAACACCGGCGCGTTGTTCGTAATCTCGCGGCCGGTCACGCGCATGGAAAGCGATCTCCGCGCACCGCCCCTCGACGCAGAGTCGCCTTCGGGGTGGATCGTCCTCGTATCGCTGATCCTCCAGTCAAACCCGGACTGTTCGACGTCCGAATCCACCAGAACCAGCTTCAGCCGCGCTTCCCAGTCGACGATCGTTCGGTTGACCACCACGACGTACGTCGTCCTCCGCTCCAGCACCGTGCCCGGCGGGGCCGTGAACGCGTCCGGGCCGGAGCCGATCGTGGCCGGCGACGCGAGGTCCACCAACTGCGCGCCAACGGGTTGGGGGGTCCCGTCCGGTTCTGCCGGCACGATGCGGACGTGCGTGTCGGTCGCGCTGTACGCGTTCCCGGCGCTTGCATCCAGCCAGACCGCGTGAAGCAGGTACCCTTCCGTGTGGCCCCCCGTGGTGAACGCCTGCGCCGTCCACCACGCGCCCTGCATCGATTTCGGGGTCTCCCCCTCGTTCGTCACGAGCGTCGTGGCGTCCTTCTCGAAGACCGGCGACAGCGCCAGCAGGCGCCGGGACACGCTGCCGGGGGCGGGCCGCGAACCGAGGTCGCCCCCGGACAGCCACCAGCCGGCTACGGCGGGGGTCCCCAACTCGCCGCCCGTGGTGGCCGTGCCGTCGAGGTTCGAGCCCGTGGCCACAGAGCCGGCGTCGGAGTCGTCCATGGTGGTGGACGCCCCGCTCTCCGTGCGGGCGGACGCGTCGCGCCAGTTGCCGTCGTAGAAGTCCGCGTAGCCGGTCGCAACGGCCTCGCGCGTCGTCGTCGTGGACAGCCAGTAGATCGGCACGTCCGCGTCCGACGCCACCGTCCCCGTGTTCGTCCGGGCATCGACCGCAGCGGTGCTGGCCAACGCAGTGAACCGGTCGCTGTACGCCTGGATGTCCGCGTGCCCCGCCGCCGCCGCGTTGCGCACGTGGGCGTTGTAGTCGGCAATGTCGGACGACGTCGCGTCGCGTCCCCTCGAGGTCGCGAACAGCAGGCGGAACCGTCCGCCGGGCGGGACGCCGTCCGGCGTCAGGCTCCAGTCCGCGGGCACGGTCGCCGACCGCGACACGGCCACCACGTAGGCTTCCCGCGCGGCGCCGTTCCCCGAGGTCGCCACGATCTGGATATCGTTGTTGCCCACCGCCAGATCCACCTGGAAGCCGTCCGCCATCCCGTCGGCGTCGGTCAGCGCGGTGCCGGCCGTGTCAAGGAAGTCGAAGCTGGCGAGGGGGTCGTCGGTCTGCGGCTCGACGGTGACCCGCTGTACCGCGTTGGCCACGTCCGCCGTGTATTCCTTCGTCGCGGGGTCGAAGTCCTCGTTGAGTGGCACCGGGACCCCACCCGGGTCGGCGAGCGACAGGCCGCTTACCAAGGCATGAGCGATGCCCTCGATGCCCAGCACCGGGTACGAGTCTGTCGGGCTCTCTCCCCAGCTTCCATTGGCGTCATCGAAGCCATAGTTTCGATCTCTGATAGACCAGCCGCTCGCCTCGCAAACGTCCTCGACACTTGAGCTTGCTCGGCCGATGCGGAACACCCCCTCCACCGCCTCCACCACCACGAAATACTCGGTGTCCGGGTCCAGCGTCGCGTTCTCGGGCGCCGTGAACGTATTGAGCGCGCCGTCCACGATCGAAGACGGGTTCGTCAGGACGTAGAGGCTTTGATTCGGCGCCCCAGAGGACGTTGACGTGTAGATGCTGACCCTCGCCCTGTCGCCGGTGCCGAACCACGAGTGGAAGTGGACCTGCACCGACGAGAGCGTGAAACCGGTCGTGCGGTCGCCGGTGGTGAAACCGAGCGCCATCGACAAGGTGTCGCTCACAGTCAAAGTCGAGTCATCAAGCGCCTGCCCCGTGTTCGAAACCAGTGTCTGCTGCGTTGCCGGATGCAACTCGCACCCTACAATCCGTACTTCCAAGGCCCTAGGACTATCGTATGGCTCCCAAGGGTCATTGCCGGGTCTCCATGAGACGTACGACAGATACTGATCCATTGTCCAGCCAAACCCGGACTCGGAGCTCCGACCGCGCACTTGTTGTGGATTCACCCGATAATTCGAATCTCTGATCCCCCAATTGAGCACCAGATGGTAGCGCGTGTCCGGCTTGAGCCTGTTGTTGCGGGACGCACCGAACGCGTCGGGCCCATGGACGGGCTCCTGAGGCGTTCTCAATGCCATCACCTCGCACGTCAGGTCCGGCAATCCTCCGGACCTTTCCTCGGTGAGGCGCATAATCGTCTGCGAAGGGTCCCAATCCGTAAAATAGAAGTCTCGGGTGTCCATCCAGACCGTGTCGACCCGGTAGCCGTGCGCGTGGGATCCGGTCGTGAACGGTTGCGTGAAAACAAGCGGATTCTCAGTAGCTAACGAAATGGAACGGTTGCCTTCGTTCGTCAACAGCACCCCCGTCTCGTACACGATCGTCACGCTGTAGGACGTGCTGTGCCTGCGGTCACCCGCAGTCACCACGATCCAAACGACGTTTGGACCGACGTCCAAGTCCATCTGATGGCCCAGCTCCTCGGTGTCCACGTCCGCGATCGCGGCGCCATCGCTGTCGAAGTAGGCGATGAGCGCGCCCGGCTCGTTCGCCGTCGCCGTCACCGTCACCGGAATGGAGGGCACCACCGCGGTGTAGTCGAACTTGGTCGCCTCGAAGCCCTCGTTGTTCTCCCCTGCGAGCCCGGTAGTCGCGTGAGTCAACGTGGCCCCCCGCACTGAGAGGCCGCTCAGGAGCGCATCCTTGGCCGCCGACAGCGCGACCGTGACCGCCTCGCCGTCCGACCAGTCGTCAACGGGGCCGGCCCAAGTCACCACATTGGTCAGAGAACCAGCACTCAGGGGCAACACTCGGTCGCATAGGTGCAGCGCCAGTGCCGGCACGTCCTCCGACGGTAACCGCGGCTCGATGCCGAAGACGGTGAGAGCCGGGTCGGTCAACGGCGCGACGCGCAGGTCCGTAACTTCATACGTGGCCCCCCCGAAATCGAAAGAGTCGATGGACAGATCGCCCTCCGCGTTCGCACGGTCGAATCCATACGTGTCATAGGAACGGCCGGTTAGCTCTGCCGGACTCAACTCTGCCCACCAGATGGCGGTTCGCTCCCCCAGGTCGATGGGGCACGAGACGGCCAACAGTCCGCCCTCGATGCGCATAATCACACTGTTGGGAATGGCCTGCCTGTCCCCAATGTCGTCTGCCCGGAAGGTCGGTCCGTAGGAGTGGTTGTTTGCGTCCCAACCGTAGTCGGACTCGTAGGGAGGCACTAGGTAGTCAGCAGAAAGCGCAACGGACACTCCATCGTCCACCCCCTCGTTGACGATCACGTAGTAGTAGGTGTCAGGTTCCAGGACCGTCCCGAGTGGCGCGCTGAAGCGGTTGGGGCCGTCCACGAAAACGTCCGGTGACGCGAGCGACTCGAGCAGGACCCCCGGGCGGCTCCAAGGGAGTACCACAAGCTGGTTGGTGTTTGCGTCTTCAAAGAGGTCGGTTTCGTCAACCGACCATAGCCCGACATAGGCGGTGCCGGGCTCCGGCGCGCTTGGGGGGTCCACCAGTTCCACGATGACCGCGTCCAGCAGGTAGCCGCCCCCGTGGTTGCCCGTCTTGAACACCTGCGCAATGGCCGACCCGTCGTGGAGTCGGGTACTGCGTGGCATAGCCTGGTTCGTCAGCAGCGTCGGATAGTTTCGTGACACCTCTACCCGGTAGGTGAGCGTGGTCCCGTCCGCCGCGGTCACCATGACTTGGAAGACGTTCCGCTGCGGGCCCAGATTGACCTGGAAACCCAACGCATTCGGGTCAGCATCGTCCAACACCCGACCGTTCGCGTCCTGGACCGACACGGTCGCCCCCGCAGCCGCGCCGCGCGCCTTGAAGTCCAACGTGAGACTCTCCGCGAAATCGACGGTGACCCGGTAGAAGAACGTCTCGGGATCGAACTCCTCGTCCAACAAGGCGCCCTCGGTGCCCTCGAGCGACAGCGTCGACAGCGCGGCGTCGTCCGCTCCTGAGTACACAAAGATCGGGGACAGCGCGAGCACCCTTAGGCTCTGCGACGCCATGGGTCCCAATCGGATGTCAGTCACCGTGCCATCGCTGCTGACGTACCAGCCTCTCACGGAAATGTTGCCCGAACCCAGCCCGTCGTGACGCACCGTGCCGTCGTTTTCGCAGCCGGTGATAACGGGGTCGCTACTTGAGATTCTTCCCCGGTATCCCACCTGGTTCCGGGGGCGGTACTCGTTAGGGTTCCAATAGCCGTCGTAGAAATCGGCGTAGCCGCTCGCCACGGCTTCCCCGTCGCCCTCCGTGCTCAGCCAGTAGATCGGCGCGTCGGTGTCGTCCGCAGACGTCCCGGTGTTCTCGAAGACGTCCTGCTGGTTGTTCGTGCAGACCACCGCGGCGAATTCGCTGCTGTACCCCTGGATGTCCGCAAGGCCGCCGGCGGCCGCGCTCTGGACGTGGCTGTCGTAGTCCGAGAGGTCGGCCGACGTGCCGTCGCGCCTGGTCGAACTCATGAACAGCAGTCGGAAGCTCCCGCCCACGGGTACGCCGTCCGGCAGCAGGCTCCAGTCCGAGCGGACCACGTGCTCGGCGCTGTTGGAGATCGTCACGATGAACCTGTGTCGGGCGTCAAGCCGGTCGGGGTCGGTCGCGCGCAGGTCCACGACCACCGGACCCAGCGCCGATCCCGGCGTCAGCGTCAAGGTTGAGCCGGTCAAGCTCACGGCCAGTCCGTCCGGGCGGTTCGACCGGGCGGAGTAGGTCAGGGCGTCCCCGGCCGGATCCGAGAACACGCTGGCCAGGTCGATCTCGAACGGCGGGGAGTCCGGCGCCAGCGACCGATGCCCGACGGCGTTCGCGACCGTCGGCGGCGCGTTGCGAACGTCCGCCGGCACGTAGAGCGCGCCGACCGCGGCCGGCGCCATGACGATGCCCGCCCCGGAGTCCCGGTCGGGGCCGGTGGCCCCGATGTCGAGGGCCGTGGTGGCCATTGCCTCACGAAGCTCGGCCCGGGTGACCTTGCCCGGGCCGCCGGCCCCCTCCAGGACCAGCGCGGCGATCGCCGCGGCGTGCGGCGCCGATGCCGAGGTGCCGCAGAAGTACGAGAACCCCGGTGTCGCCGTCGTCACGCAGTCAGCCGCGACGAGGTCCGGCTTGGCGAGCAGTACGCCCCCGGTCGAACTGAAGTCCCCCGGCGTGACCGCGGCGCCGTCCGGATGGAAGAACATCCGCCGCGGCCCGTCCGCGCTCCACCACTGGACCGACTCCGTGCCGTCGAAAGCGCCGTCCGTCCCCCTGGCCGCGCGTGCATTGACGGCACCGATGCCGAAGGCATTCGCGGAGGCGGCGTGGCCGTAGGTGGAGCCGGCCGTGGTGATGTCCAAATACGCGAGGTTGTGCGCGACCAGCCGCAGATAGCGGTCCGCACTGCCCGAGGCCTTGACCACGACCACGCGGATATCTGCGGTGTCCACGATTTCCGTCTCGATGACCTCCAACGGACGCTGGGACCCGCTCTGCACATTCGTCGAACTCGCAACGACCGCGCCCTCAGAATCGACCAGGAACAGGTCATAGTCGTTGTCCGACGCGAACCAGGGGTCGGCCCACTGAAGGGTTATCGACCCACGCCAAGTTGGCAGCACGGTCGTCAACGCGTTCTCTTCCATGTCGGTTGCGAACGCGTGCCGGGTCCCTACGTTTACGCCAGCCACGGTGAAGGCCGTCCCGGCAACGAAGTCGCCTTCCCAGACCCCGGAGCGTCCCCCGCGTGTGGTGTGCGTGAGATTGCCCCAGTTGCCGGCCCCGGAAAAATGGAAGCAGCCGTCGGCCACCGCCGCAGTGACGGCCTGCGCGATCACGTCGTCCTGAAACGCCGCCTCCTCGATGTATACGACATCGTCGACGATGACGTCGGCGCCTGCACGGCAAAGCGCATCGATGTTCGCCGCCAACCGCGCCTTGCCCCCCAAGCCGGTGGCGAAGTAGAGGTCGGCGCCCGGTGCCAGATCGTGGACGATTTCGAGCAATGCCGCGCCTTCGTACCCTTCTCCGGTCGCTTCCCCCTGCTGCCCCGGCAGCACGTGGACGTGGTTCGGAAGATCGCCCGACGCCTGCAGTTGCGCGAGCGACCCAACGCCGTTCGAAATCACGCCGATGCCGATTCCAGTGCCGTCGACCGCGTAGGTGGCGCGCGCGGCGGCCGCGGCGTGCGCGGCATCGCCCTCCGATGTGTTGCGCATCGGGGGCTCTTCCTCATCCTCTTCCTCATCCTCATCGTTTTGATGCGTCCTCGCCCGGTCGGCGGGATGGATGGTCTGCACCGCGTCCAGTTCCGCGAGCTGCAGCGCCGCCTCCGGCGTCAGTCGCGCCCGGATGGACCGGTAGCGCCGGTGGCGATCCTCCACTTCACCGCCCAGCGCTTCGATGCGCTCGAGCACTTCGGATGTCACGTCCGCCCGGATGTCCACCAGGATGCGTTCGTCGTCAGCGGGCCGGCTGTCGGCCCCGTCCGCTCTTTCCGGTCCGTCCGCGCCTCGATCCCGCCGGGCCTGCAGAAGCCGGGAACTCACCTTGCGTTCCGCCGGCGTTCGCAACGCCTTCTGCGCAAGGATCTCGCCGATGCTCGGCCTGTCGGCCGCGGGCATCTCGCGCCCTGTCCGAGGGGCCGGGTCCGCATCCTGAGTGCCTTCCCGACCCCGGTCCGACACGAAACTCGCCGCCGCGTTGCCGGCCGTGTCGCGGATCCGGACAGCGGACGCGTCCACCGGATCCACGTAAGTCACCACGAGATCCGGCCCGGCCGCCGGAACATCCCGGCTCAGTGTCAGCGAGACCGAGTCGCCGGCCACGGAGACGGCTGTCACCGGATACGCCGCGTCGTCGACGGTCACCGAGAACGCGTCGGCGGGCGGTACGGAGTCTTCGTCCAGAACCTCGTCGAAGACGATCGAGACCTCGCTGCCCGCCGCGGCGATGGCTCCGGCAGACGGTTTCGGCCTCTCGCCGTCGACCCGGTGACCGTGCTGGTCGGACTCCACCGCCACCGAAATCGTCTCTCCGATCCGGTAGGAACTGCGGTTATCCGAGGGGCTGGACTCGATCGATACCGCAACGCCGCGAGGGGGGTCTTGCATGGAGACGTCGGCTTCACTCGCAAACGCACGCGGCGGAACCGGCGACGCGGTGACGGCGGCGAGCAAGGCGATGGTCAGCGCGACCGCGGTGCCGTAACGCGCTGCTCGCACAAGGGAGTCGTTTGCCACCTCCGGTACGACGCCAACCGCCGGCTCAGCAGCCTTCAACGCGCCCTCCGCGCAGCGTCGATACGCTGACCCCGCCCGCCTGGCGGTCCTCCTCGCGGGTTCCCGGGGTACCCGCCTCGGGATCTTCATCGCCGACACGGCCCCCCACAGACGCCAGGTTGCACCCCCGGTGTTCGCGTCCGTGCCGAAACCGCGCGCGTGCCGCCTGTCGCGGTGGCCAAGAGATGCACGACCCATCCCAACGCTTTAGCCGGTGTCGGCACCAGCCTCGGCGTGCACCCCACCCCAGCGCCCTTTACCGCGATCAGCCAGGCCCTCCGGGCTGCGGGAGCGCCGGACACCGCCAGGACCAACGCTGCCCCGCACTAGGCAAGCCCCGCGCACCGGCCAGGTCGCGGCTTCTTCAGATCGTCTTGTGTCGTCATCCGCACCCTCCATGCGCCAGGTCCGTCCACGGAGCAGTCCCATCCGGGGCCTGCGAATCTGGCGCGTTATGGTGAATCGGCGCGCGGTCTCCCGCAACGAAAGTTGGTGGGGGTGTGGCTAAGTATTATTGATGCACGATGCGCCGCATCGCGCCGACGCTCCTGCTATCGCGCCGTGCGATACCTCGGAAAACCAACGTCCGTGCGATGCCCGAGGCCATTCCGCCGATTGACCGAGGCCCGGTTTGATCTTGGTGAGGCTCAGTATTACTGAGGCTTTACCGGAGTCTTCGATTCATTGCACCGCTCGTCGTACAGCCAAGGGGTCACTGAAACCGCTATAACACCAGGCGCTGCTTGACGCGTATTTCTGACCATGTTTTCCGTTGACTTCAGACGTCCAGACGTCATACTCTCTACGAATGAAGTCCGCCAAGAAACGGGCCCCAGGCCTCGTCCGGGATGCCATAGTCAAGGTGCTTGAGGAATCTGCCGCGCCCCTCAGCGTTCTCGAAATCGAAGCAGGTGTTCGCAAAGAGATCGGCGAAACGCCGACTTCGTCGATCAGGTCGTATCTTCGGCTCAATACTCCGGCACGATTCGTCCGCGAAAGCAGAGGCGTGTATCGGGCCAGGTCGCCGAAGCCGAGCCTGCGACAACGATTTCTTGCACCGGTGGAGGCATCCGAAAAGCCGTTTTCATTCCAGAACTCCACGCTCCACCACGACGATTGCCTCTCCTGGCTGGACGCAGCCAGCCCGAATTCGGTGCACGCGATCGTCACTGATCCGCCATACGGTCTGCATGAATACACGGCTGAACAACAGACCAAGCTGCGGGCCGGCAAGGGTGGGGTCTGGCGCATTCCCCCGTCGTTTGACGGCCACCGGAGGTCGCCCCTGCCCCGTTTTACGACCCTGGACGAGAGTCAACTCGGTGAGATCGGGGATTTCTTCGTCGCATGGGGAAAAACCGCGCATCGCGTACTGGTTCCCGGCGCGAACGTCATAGTCGCTTCGAATCCGCTGGTTTCCCACATTGTTGCGGTCGCACTATCCCGGGCAGGTCTGCAGCGGCGCGGCGAGATCATACGGCTGACAATGACGATGCGAGGAGGCGACCGTCCCAAGGGTGCCCACGCTGAATTCTCCGATGTCAGCGTGATGCCTCGCTCGATGTGGGAGCCTTGGCTGGTTTTCAGAAAACCCCTCGACGGCAGGGTTCAGGACAACTTGCGGAAATGGAAAACGGGCGGATTCCGTCGCCCGGAAGCCAAAAAGCCCTTCGGCGACGTCATTGCATCGGCCCCTACCCGGCGGGCCGAGAAAGCACTGGCGCCGCATCCCAGCCTCAAGCCCCAGGTGTTCCTTCGTACACTGGTTCGCGGGGTGCTGCCGCTCGGAGAAGGAGTCGTGCTCGACACCTTTGCCGGCGCGGGGTCGACATTGGCGGCCAGCAATGCGGTGGGTTACAGCAGCATCGGCATCGAGATAGACAGGGACTATTTCCGGACCGCTGTAGAAGCGATCCCCAAACTCACCGCTTATGCCCCCAACGGGTCCGATTGAATCTTGTACACCCAATTCTCCCGAAGCTTGCTTATCCCTTCCGCATGCAGCGTCGCCGTTCTGGTGCCGAGTTCTCCCCTGGGATTCCTTCTGAAATCATCGAGCGTGACCTCGCCAAGGTAGACCTCCCTGAAGGTCATCGGCAGCCTTTCCACGGCCGGCTCCGATGTGGTGTCGACCTCGTAGACGAAAACGCACATCCATTGGTTTCGAGCGCCATGTGTATCGACTGCCCCACCCTTCTTTCGAGTGGTCTTGACTTCCACCCCTCGTTCGCCCGCCTTGACGGCGTTGTTCGGGTATACGCCCTGCACCAAGAGGTCTGGGTGTCCGTTGAAGTACCTGTTCTCTATGAGGACCCTGGAGTGCGTGGCAAGGCTGGACGTAAGCAAGTCCGAAAGAACGCCTGACATGATTGCCGGCCGCAGGCTGTCATCGAGTCGCTGAAGACCTTTTGCAACCAGATGCTCGTTTACGTCGTGGAAGAAGTCATAGACGTCCTGCATTGCCGAACGGAAGTCGTCCGTTCTCAACTGGTAGGGGAACTTCAGCTTTGGGTTGAAGTACGCCGGGTCGATCGTGTTTCGTGCTATTGCCATGGGATCGCTTCAGTTTGGGGGTTGGGGTGTGCGGATTGCTGTCGAGAATTTGCTTCGTTAGCGGGACGGTCGCAAGATTTCCCGGATGCAGGATTCGGTTCTCGGCGGCACCGTAGTTGAAGCAACGCGTTGCATCAAGGCTTGGGGGGAAGGATTCCGCCGTCGATGCGGCGATGTCGAAAACCATCATTGGCACCCTGGCGAGTTGAATGCGTACAGACTGCATGGCCGTTGCCCGATCGATTCGAACCGCTGGTACCGGCATCGTGAATCACCCGTGGCACCGGGGTGCGGTGCATGCTTCGATCCGCTTCCACTTCGCTTACGCCCGCTTGATGAACGCGGGCAGCGAGCCACCGTGGGCTTCGAGCCGAGTGAGAAACTGCGGGTAGTACGTCTCGATGATCGCGTAGAGCGGGATCTCTTCGGGGCGGTGCCGCTCATAGTCGGCCGCGGGCGTGGGGCCAAGCGGTGGCCCCGCGTTCCCCACATCTACTTCCGCTACTCGTCGAGCATCTCCTCGTCCGTGAAGACGAGAAGCGTCAGTGTTTCGTCTGGACCTACGGTGATGGTCTGCTCAAGGAGTTCGAAACGACCAGCGTCCCGCCGGTCAAACCAAGCATCAGCGTCAATCTTCCTGAGCCTCGTGCCGTCGGGCTCAGAGCCGAACTGGACATCGTAGGCGAAACTATCCGAGTCCAGCTGACTCTGGGGGAACCACCGTTCAGGTACGCTCGGAGCCCGTGCAAACCACTTGCGTCCACCGTCCCCGTGACAGACCAGCATCACTGGCGAGTGGTCACTCTCGGTAGCTCGAATGGCCGTCGCGGTCTGGCTCACATCGAACTCCGCCGCAAGGAACCCGATTGCTGCAAAGTCCAGCTGTTTCTGTTGGCGGATGAGCGGCTGGAACAAGTATCGTGGCATGAGCAGGTCAGCAGCGTAGCCGTCCGCAGTCCGCTCGGGGGACGCGGTTCGGGGACGGTACGCCTCAACCACACAGGTCAGGCGACGCCCGCGGTGGTAGTGCCAGTGGCCTAGCTCGTGGGCAATCGAGAATCGCTTCCTGCGCCTGGGGCTGCTCTGGTTGACCGTAATGATCGCTTTATCGGCCGATCCGACTATCTGTGCTTCACACCCGTCCAGGATCCGGTAGCGCACTTGCGCATTAACATAGAACGCGATCGCTTCGAGATCGATCTCCTTCGGCTCGGTGACCCCCAAGTCCTGCAGCAGCAACTCGGCTGGCCGAAGCCTCACTTCCCCGCCCTACTCCTCGGGATCGATGAGGCCAAGCTCTGCTAGGTCTTTGAGCATGCCGAGGACATCCGCGTCCGACAGCTCGGCCTCATTGCGCGCTGCCAGTGTCAACTGACCGGGGTGACGCTTAATCAGAGACTGGAGACGCGCCCGCGCCGCTGCAATGTCCGTCACCTCACCGCCCAGGCCCGCCCGATCAGCTTGGCGAACGGCCGCGACGCCTGCTTTCGCATCCGACATTCTCCGTTTCCTGGCTGCCAACAGGCTCTGCCGGAAGAGACTGCGCAATGCGGCGGCATTGCGCTGTGGGTCTTGCCCCTCTTCCCGGAATTCAGCCAACAGTTCGTCGTCCGGCGTGCTCAGAATGTCCTCGACGAGGGCATCGGCCAACCGGTTGAGGTCCTCTCGAGCGCTCTCTTTCTTTCCGGTCATAGCGTGAATCCTTCAGGGAATCTCTTGTCGATGCGTCGGCGTATGAGCCTCCGCTTGGAGTTGTACGCCGTCTGGTCGAGCCCGGTCAGTTCTCGTAGCTCCTCCGCCGTGAGTCCCGCCGTAATGCCCTCCACGATCTCCTTCGCTGTAGGGTCGTCCTCAAAGAGACACAGGATTTTCCCGAGGATCACCTCGTACTGCTCCGTGTCGGCGATCTCGGTCTCCAAGGGCGTGGACGCGGGCAGGGCAGCACCATCGACACCATCGAGTTCCTCCAACTCACGGAACTTCTCCTGTTCTCCGTGAGCAATGCTGCGCATGGCTTCGGCCAGAAACTTAACGACATCCACGCCTTCCGGGCATGTTCGACTACCCGCCAAGGCGCGGGTGAAGGCCTCCTGCAGCAGGTCGTCAGCCGAGACCGCGGGGCGGGCGTAGTGCTGAGCAGCCTTCTTCAGGCGTACCCAATTAGCATCCGATAGGGTTTCGATCGCCTGGGCGATCTCATCTGGGCTCATCCGGCGTGGCCGCATCTTGTCTGCCTCTTCTTATGCGGCCCCCTCCTGCCCGCTCGGACATGATGGGTCAATGTCCGCGCCACAGTCCAGTCTCCGCATAGGGTTTCAACGCCGGCGAACATCGCTGGGGCGCATGGAGACGAATGAATGAGTGAGATTGTCGAAGGGAAGGAAGCGGTCGAGGTAAAGGTTACCGTCTACTACCAGTCTGGCGAGGAGAGCCTCGAGTTCAAACGATTCGAAGCCGTTAAGGACGTGCTCAGCTGGGCGATCAAGGTGTTTAAGGTCGACGGGAGCTTGGCGACCGAGCTTGTTCTGGTCCGACATGGCGAGAAGGACGAGCTACCGGAGCGGGATCACATCGGGCGCCTAGCGGGTAAGGACGATGACCTCGCGCTCGATCTGGTGCGGGGCGACATCGCCAACGGAGGCTCCTGATGATCGCGGATCCCGCCATCGCGCGCATCGAGGCCGACTTGAAGGAAGGCGACTTCGTCCGAGGCTGCGACCAGGGCCGCTGGCGAGTCGTCTCGTTCGAGTTCCCCACCCTGGATTTTGCCGTCTCCGCTACAGAGCCGGACGGCACGGCCAGCGAGTATGGCTTCCGGGCGGACCTTTCGAACTACGCCGCGCAGGCGCCTTTGGTCCGCATTTGGGACCACGAGCGCAACGCCCCTCTAGCCGTCGACCGTCGGCCTCAGGGAGGCAGACGGGTCAAGCAGACGTTCAAGAACTGGGGCGACGACACCGTCTACCGCCCGTGGGACCGCAAGACTGGACCCCACAACAACAACACAGCCGCCTACCCGCACTTGGCGTGGAATCCGAAGCGGCGCCTTACTTTCGTGTTTCAGGACCTGCATGGCATCCTTAACAGCAACGCTCGCGCGCAAGCTTCTCGGTCCTCCGCCTGAGATCGTGTGCGGTGGCAGAGTGTGGCGCCGGGGGGTCGCGGAACTGAGGCGACGCGCCGACGGGCGGCGAGAAAGCGGGGCCTTCCTTCTGGGCTCCAACAACCGGGCCCGCGCGATCGACGAGTTCGTGTTCTACGACGACATCGATCCGAACGCACTGAAGACAGGGATGGTCCTCATCGATGGCCGGCATCTGGGTGATCTCTGGACCTATTGCCGAAGGGTCGGGCGCTCGGTTGTGGCAGACATTCACGTCCACCCCGCCGGGTTCGGGCAAAGCCCTTCAGATCGTGCCAATCCGGTGATAGCAGAAGTCGGTCACGTGGCCATGATTCTCCCGAAATTCGCTACGCGGGAAACCGGTCCCGAGGGTATCGGCGTGTACGAGTACCTGGGATCGCGCCGTTGGCGGGACCGTAGCTTCGAGCAGCCATCTCCGCTGCACATCGGATGGTGGCCGTGGCGCTAGACCGACAGATCGCCCGGCTCTCCAAGCTACTCGTAGACAGCGAGGGGATCTCGTTCGATGAAGCGCAGGCCAAGCTGAGGCAACTGACTCTCGAGGTCGTCGTCGGCAGCGGAGCCTCCTCGCCTGCTGCCCATGCGGCGGCCCTTACGGCAGTGTCGGTCGCGAGCAGGACCTTCGTCGGTGGCGTACGGCTGGCCGGTGCCGTGGACGGCCCTGCGAACACTTACCTGCCCTTGGGCTGCGAGAGCCTTGCCGGGGCGGCGCATCGGGTTGGCGCTTCGTCTTTCCGGGGAGCTGCATCGCGCAGGATTGTCATTGGTACAGACGACGCTAGGCCGGGTTGGGCGGTTTCGCCGTGGTGGACGGGCTGGAGAGCGGGGACAGCGAAACTAGGCCAGGTACGCCCGGATGAAGGGGACAACCCGTTGCCCGGTATCGCTGCCGGCGCGATGGCGGTGGGCGTCGCCTTTGAGGCGGAGAGGAACCGGCTCGTTGATTTCACGGGTCAGCTCGACCTCTGGCCCGTCGCTGAGGGCGAGGAAGCGCCCCGGTTCCGAGAGGTGTTTCTGCCCGGGGCGCTCTGGCTGGTCGGGCTCGGGAACTTGGGGCAGGCCTATCTCTGGGCGCTTTCCGCGCTGCCATTCGCTGATGCCCGCAACGTCTCCCTGGTCCTTCAGGACAGAGATAGTGTTAGCGAAGAGAACTGGGGTACGTCGGTGTTGGTGAAGGCCGAGACTTACGGGACGCTGAAGACGAAGGTGGCTGAAGACTGGGCGTCGGCAAAGGGGTTTCGTGTTCGACGAGTCGATCGCTGGCTCACGGCGCGAGACCGGGTTCAGGATGACGATCCGCGGCTCGCGCTTTCGGGCCTGGACAAGGTCAGTGGACGCAAGCTCATGGCAAAGGTCGGTTTTGACTGCATTGTAGATGCGGGCTTGGGACGCACGGCGACAGACTTCGACCGGTATCGCGTCACCGTATTCGACAAAAATCGCCGCATCGACCAGCATTTCGCCGATCTCGAGGATCCTCCCGGAGGACAGGAGCGTCCTAGTGCCGATGCCTATCTGCGCCTCGAACGGGAGATAGGCGCGTGCGGGGCAGCGGAGTTAGGCGGAGCCAGCGTAGCCGTGCCGTACGTTAGTGCTGTAGCAGGAGCAGTCACAGTAGCGCGCGCCATCGCCGTAGCCTCCGGTTGCGATTGTGTCGTCAACGAAGTCGGGACCCTCTCGCACATCGCTGACCGCAAATTGGCGGAGCTGTCGGCGACGGGGGCACGCGGCATAAGTCATGCGGGGAGGCCGGCCGTCGCGTCTGCCGCGAACGGGCTGCTCGGCGGTCCCGGTCAAGGTCTTTGAGGCAAGGACGAAGCTAGTGTGGGCTCGACCTCTCCACTTTCGCCGAATCCTTACTTCAACATCGGTAGAACACCGCTACAACCCGCTCTCTCCAACAGGCCACGATTTTGGCCATCGGCGTGGCCAAATCGGGTAACTTCCCGGGTTCGCAGCGCAGCGTTCGGACGATGGAAGGTCGCGGTATTGGCAAGTGGCGGTTGGCGGGCTGGCCCCAGAAGGGCTGGTCATACCGCGTCCCCGGAGAGACGGACCTATAACCGAACAACGCTCGCACCTGCGACATGTGTGTTAATCGGCGTGCAATATTGACCCCCCTGACGGGGGAATCGGCGTCCAAAACTGACCCCCCTGAACTGAGGCCATCAACTTACCTCGTTGCAAGGACGGGCGAGGTGAGTGGAGATGCTGGTTGTGGAGACCATTGCGCAGATTCGTCGGGATCATCTGGGTCGGGGCATACCGATCAAGCAGATTGCCCGGGAATTGAAGCTGTCGCGGAACACGGTGCGCAGGGTGGTGCGCTCGGATGAGACGTCGTTTCGCTATGAACGGTCGATTCAGCCGTTGCCGAAGTTCGGTGCCTGGACCGGGGAACTTGAGCAGCTATTGGAGGCGAACGAGGGCAAGAGTCGGCGCGACCGCCTGTCGCTGGCGCGGATCTACGAGGAACTGGCCGGTCTGGGCTAAGACGGCGGATACGATGCGGTACGTCGTTACGCGGGGTCCTGGCGCCGGCGACGACCCCGGATCGGCCGGGCAGGCCTTTGTGCCGCTGACGTTCGATCCCGGCGAGGCGTACCAGTTCGACTGGAGTCACGAGTACGCGGTGATCGCCGGCACCACCGTGCGGGTCAAGGCGGCGCACATGCGGCTGTGCCACAGTCGCGTTTTCCTGGTTCAGATTTTCCCGCGCGAAGGCCAGGAGATGGTGTTCGAGGCCCACGAGCGGAGTTTCCGGCACTTTGGCGAGGTCTGTCCACATAGCGCGTCTTGGTCCCGTGGAGCGTCAGCCCGTAGCGGGCAAGGCGTTTGCCGAGAACATTCAGCATGCGCCTGCCGCTTTGGGCATCCTCGAAGGCCAGAACGAAGTCATCGGCGAACCGCACAAGCTGGCACGACCCGCTCAGCCGGGGCTTCGCCTCCCGCTCGATCCACGCATCCAGCACATGGTGCAGGAATACGTTGGAGAGCATCGGGCTGATGACACCCTGAACGCAAAAGGCAACTTTCGCTTTGAGCGTCAGCTCCTGGGATGGCGAGACCGGCAGTTGGTTGATCTTCGTCGCAAACGGTAATACTTTTATGTCATATGGTCCGATCAACCCGGTCCCAGAAAACCG
>CAZWZH010000065.1:0-3092 GCA_964638775.1 uncultured Pseudomonadales bacterium | reverse complement strand
GAGTAGTGAAAGCACTGGGTGGCGCGGACCAGAGCGCGCGGAGGCGTGCTTACAGCACGTTGAGCACGCGGCGGGAGCACGCCCAGTGATTTCGCTGCTATTGACGGCCGCAGTAGTTTATTCACGAATAGGTCGGGCTAGAGCGCCGAATCCGGCGATTTGGGCGTCGTCGAACCTGATCAGGGCCCGGGTTGCCGGATTTCCGTGGTACAACCGGCCGAAAAGACGCCCTCAATGAACGGATTCAGGAGAAACGCATGCACAGGCTCCCTTGGATACCCGTCTTTCCTCTTGGCCTTGCCGGCCTGCTGATGGCCGGTTCCGGCATCCAGGCAGCGGACTCCGGCCCCATCGCCCGGCCGGACGGGGAATACGGCTTCCGGCTGGAAAAAAGCCGCATGGTGCCGATGCGGGACGGCGTGCGCCTGGCGGCCGACATCTACTTTCCCGACGTGGAGGGCGGGAAACTGCCCACGGTGCTGATCCGCACGCCCTACAACAAGAACCGGCTCAGAGACGAAGCCGACGGCGATGCGCACATGTTCGCCTCGCACGGCTTCGTCGTCGTCGCCCAGGACAGCCGCGGCAAGTTCGAATCCGAGGGCATCTTCTCCCCGCCCGCCGGCAAGGAGGCGGAGGACGGCTACGACACGGTGGGCTGGATCGCCGCGCAACCCTGGTCCAACGGCAGGGTGGGCATGCACGGCTGCTCGTATCCCGCGGAAGTGCAGGCGGCGACGGCTCCGCTGAAACACCCGAACCTCACCACCATGATCCCGCGCAACGGCCCCATGATCGGCGCCGCCAACGGCCGCTATCGATACTGGTCCGGGTTCAAGGGCGGCGTGTTCGATTTCGCGGCGTCGCTGCCCTGGTATTTCGAGACCGGCGTGAAGTACTCGTTCAAACCGCCGGCAGGCATACCGGAGGAGGAACTTGCCAGGATCAGGGAGTTCTACGACCCGACCCCGTCGAAGCTGGCCGAACCCGACTGGGAGAAGCTCGTCTGGACGCTTCCCCTGGTGGACATCATGAACAAGGCCGGGGCGCTGCCGAACGACTTCCTGGAACTGGTTACGCGGGATTTCGGCGACCCCTGGTGGCACGACACCATGGGCTACTACGACGGCACGGAGACGATCTCGGTGCCGGCGCTGCACGTGAGTTCCTGGTACGACATCAGCGTCGACGAGAGCATCTTCGAATTCAACTATTTCCGTGAGAACGCGACCACCGATGCCGCGGCAAACGGCCAGTTCCTGATCCTGGCGCCGTCAACCCACTGCCGTTACGAAGAGGCCACGGCAAGAACCCTGGTCGGCGACCGCGACCTTGGCGATGCGCGCCTGGACTACTACGGCATCTACCTGGCCTGGTTCGACTACTGGCTCAAGGGCATCGACAACGGGGTAGTGGACGGGCCCAAGGTCCGCTACTACACCATGGGGCGCAACGAGTGGCGTTCCGCGGAAGTCTGGCCGCTACCCGAAGTGGAATACACGAACTATTACCTGCGCAGCGGCGGCGATGCCAACAGCCGTTACGGCGACGGGCGGCTCTCGATGGAACCGCCCGGCGATGAACCCGTAGACTCCTTCGTCTACGACCCGGCCAATCCGGTGCCGTCCACGGGCGGGCCGCGCGGCACCGACTGGGGCACCAAGGCGGGAGCGGTGGACCAGGGCCGGGTGGAAGTTCGCGACGATGTGCTGGTCTATTCCACGCCGCCCCTCGAGACAGGCATCGAGCTGACGGGGCCGATCACCGCGGTACTCTATGTGTCGTCGTCGGCGAAGGATACGGATTTCACCGTCAAGCTCGTGGATGTCTACCCGGACGGCACCGCCTACAACGTCCAGGGTTCGGTGCTGCGCGCCCGCTACCGGGAGGGATTCACCAGGAAAGTGTGGATGGAGCCGGACGGGGTCTACGAGTTGCGCATCGACCTCGATGCGACCAGCAACTATTTCGCCCCGGGGCACCGGATACGGTTGCAGGTATCGAGCAGCGACTTCCCGCTCTACGAGCGCAACCTGAATACCGGGGGCAACAACTATGACGAAGTGGCCTGGGTGGTTGCCGAAAACAGCGTCCATCACTCCGCCGAGCATCCGTCGCACTTGATATTGCCCGTGATTCCGGCAGGCGACTGAGCGACAGTGAAGCCCGCCTCCCGGATGCCACGCATCGAGAGAAAGCCATGAGCAAGTCAAGAAACTACGGGCAACTCGCGAAATTCGCGCTCGGCGTGGCCTCCGCGCAGTGGGGCGTCGGGAACATGTCCTATTTCCTGATGCCGCACCTGATCGAGGGGCTGGTCTCCGGGGAAATCGGCCTGAGCGAGAAGATGGCGGGGCTGGTGGGCACCATCGAGCTGTTGTGCCTGGCCTTCACCATCATCGTGCTGTCCGCGCGTATCGAGCGCATCGACAAGCGCAAGCTCGCCATCGGGGGAATCGCGCTCGCGGGCCTGGGCTACATCGCCTCGTCGTTCTTCGACCAGGTGCCGATGATCGCCGCCTGCCGCGTCTTTGCCGGCATGGGCGCCGGCTGCGCCATGGCCGCGGCCAACGCCATGGTCGCATCCCACGATGAACCGGAACAGGTGTATGCCTGGTCGTTCATCGTCATCACGCCCATTCAGGCCCTCACCATCGCGGTGATGCCCTATTTCATCGAACTGGGCGGCCACGCGGGCGCTTACGCCTACCAGGCGCTCAACGCGACGTTTTACCTGGTGGTGGTTTTCTTCCTGTTCCCCAGGGACGAGGCGCCGCCTGAGACCCGGGTGAAGGAGAAATGGTTCCCGAAGCCCATGGAGATGGTGATGATCGGCGCCCTGTTCGTTTTCCTTGTGGGCGATGCGGGAATCTGGTCGTTCACGGAGCGCGTCGCCGTTTCCATCGGCCTCGACATCAAGACCGTCGGGCTGGTGCTGGGCGTCGGCGTGTTCGCCGTGCCCCTGGGCTCGGCGCTGGCCTCCGCTGTCGGCATGCGTTTCGGGAGGTATCTGCCACTCGTTGTCGGGTTGGGCCTGATGTCCACGACCGTCTACATGATTACGCACACGGCCGTGCAGACGGTCTACATGG
>CAZWZH010000064.1:0-2765 GCA_964638775.1 uncultured Pseudomonadales bacterium | reverse complement strand
TCGGTGAACGTGCCTCCGACATCGACGCCGAGAATCATCGCTCCCTTCCCGTCACCCACCTGCTTCTCCCCCGCGGCCCGACCTCATCGGGCCGTCCGCTCCGAATGTTAGTTGGGCCGTAGCGGTGAAGCCATCGTCGCGGGGGCCGACCGGGCGCACGCCGGAAAGTGGTCCTAGACCGGAAACTTCTCCAATTCTTGTCACATGGCAAGCGGCGGCTCGGCCCCACCTGTGACTCTTTGAAGCGATTCCGTTGGATGACCCTTTTTTCAGGAGGGTCAGTCGATGGGGGGCGTTCGGCGAGATTCGGGCGCTGACATGAGTAGGCGAGGCGGGGAGAGCCGAGGAGTTTCTGCGCGCCGGGGCTCGCGGCGTCGCTCGGGTCTGGTACTCGCGTCGAAGCGCCTGGAGCAAGGGCGCTTTGCCTGGCCGTCGGTGCGTGACGGGGTGATGCGCCTTTCCCGTGCGCGGTTCGAGGCGCTGTTCGAGCGTCTGGACTGGCGCCGGATGTGGCGACCAGCGGTACGCCGGCCGCTCACCACAGGGTGATTTTCGAAGGGGGTTGTCCAGCCCCTCTTTTTTATAAGATGCTGATCTTATGTTACTATCTCGGCATGCAGTCGTGCCCCGCCATAGTCCATCCGAGTTCGCTTGCGCCGCCGGTTCGGGCGCTGTTCGAGTCGCAGCAAGCGGCGCTTGAGACGCTCGCAATATCGTAATGGAACCCGCAGAGATTCCATTGCTGCCCGGTATGGCGGGGGTGGCCGAGCGCTACCACGGTTTCATTCTCGACGTCTGGGGTGTGCTCCACGACGGCAAGCGCCCCTATCCCGGAGTCCTGGACTGCCTGGAGCGACTGCGGTCCACCGGTAAGCGCGTCGTCATCCTGTCGAACGCACCGCGGCGCACCGGCCCGGCCGTCGCCAGGCTTGAGCCGTTCGGCATCCTCGAACGTTTCTACGACGGGCTGATGACCTCCGGCGAGGATGCCTATCAGCATCTGCTGCATCGGCCGGATGCCTGGTATCGAGCCCTCGGCCGGACCTGCCTGCACCTCGGACCGGAACGCGACAAGGGCATACTGGACGGCCTCGACATTGACGAGGTGGCCGACCCGGCCGAGGCCAGTTTCGTGCTCAACACCGGCCCCAACATGGATGGCGAAACGGTAGCCGACCACCTGCCCATTCTGCATGCGGCCCGGTCGCACGAGCTGCCGATGGTCTGCGCCAACCCCGATCTGGTGGTGATGTTCGGCGAGCAACCGCAGGTATGTGCCGGCGCCCTGGCCCAGGCCTACGAAGAGTTGGGCGGCGAGGTGCGCTGGCACGGCAAGCCGTTGCCGGGCGTCTACGACGCCTGCTTCGAGCTGCTCGGCCTGGAGGACCGCCGGCAGATCGTCGGCATCGGCGATTCGCTCCGCACCGACGTCGCCGGTGCCCAGGACGCCGGCATCGACGCGCTTTGGGTGAGCAGCGGCATCCACGCCGGGGAACTCGGCACCACCCACGGCACCCATGCGGCGCCCGAGGTCCTTGCCGCCGCCTGCGAACACTCCGGCCGATGGCCGAGCGGGGTGCTTCCGGGGTTCATTTGGTAGAGTCGGGCAACGATCGGCATCGGCCTCCTGGGCAGCCGCACGACACTCGCGACGAGAATCAATCGCGTGCAGAAAGAGGGCTGACGTTCTAGCCCCAACCGGTCGATGCACCCCGGCTCCAGCGTCGTGTGCTGCGCCAACACCTCGGCGGCGTTCCGCGCTACGGTCATGCCCACGATTCCCGGCGATGGGCTTCCCACTCGGCCACGATACGGCCACCGACGCCTCCCGGCGACCAGGGTACGCGGATTCGTCCGCGAAGCGGAGCACTCCGTGCAGGGGTACAGGGAGTGGCGTACACTCCATTCGGCAGGTGGCAATGGGTTGCACGACATGGTACGACGACCGTTGGATTGATGAATACCTTTTCGTATGACCAACCGACCCGGGGCTCTCACGGCCTCAAGATTGCGTCAATCACGAAAAACTTTGGCGATACACCGGTTTTGAAGGGCATCTCCCTGGACGTGTCCCCTGGCGAATTCCTGACATTGGTTGGCCCGTCCGGATGTGGAAAAACGACACTATTGCGGATCATTGCCGGCCTGGAGCCACAGGATTCGGGTGAAATCCACATCGGCAACCGCCGGGTCGATCATTTCCGCGCGAAGGATCGCAATGTCGCAATGGTTTTCCAGTCGTACGCGCTGTACCCCCATCTGACCGTGTTCGACAACATGGCCCTGCCCCTGCGGATGCGGGCCCTGAAGTTTCGGGAGCGACTGCCTTTCGTCGCCCGGTTTGCGCCGGAGACGCGATCCAAGGAGGCCGAGATTGCAACGCGCGTCCAGTCCGTCGCTCGCGCCCTGGAGATCGAACATCTGCTGCACCGCAAGCCCAGCCAACTTTCCGGCGGACAACGTCAGAGGGTAGCCGTTGGGCGCGCGGTAGTGAGGGAACCGCTGGCTTTCCTGATGGACGAGCCGCTTTCCAATCTCGACGCAACGCTCCGCATCAACATGCGCGCTGAGCTGGCGCAGCTTCACCGCCGTCTGGAAGCGACGTTCATTTTTGTCACTCACGATCAGGCCGAAGCCATGACCATGTCCGATCGCGTCGCCCTCATGATGGATGGCGAGATCGTCCAGGTTGGGCCGCCTGCTTCGCTGTATTCCGATCCGACGGATGTCCGGGTCGCGAAGTTTCTCGGTAGTCCGCAAATCAA
>CAZWZH010000063.1:0-4914 GCA_964638775.1 uncultured Pseudomonadales bacterium | reverse complement strand
CGAGCACATCCGTCTCGACCAGGCTGCCGAAACCGGCGATCTCCCCGCGCACGTCGCAGACGCCGAGCGACGCGCCCTCACCGGCCAGCGCCCTGGCAAAGGCGTTGCCGAGGCCGACGGCCGCCCCCGTCACCACCGCCGTCCTGCCGTCCAGAACGCCCATTCAAACCTCACTTGCGCCTGCGACTCCGCGTTGACTGCCGGCGACTACCAGGGATGGATCTCGCCGTTCCACTTGTAGAACTTGCCGGAGTCGGCCTTGGTCATGCCCGCGATCACCTTACGGATGCCGGCGGCGCTCTCCTCGGCGGAGATTTGCGCGTGCGGCCCGCCCATGTCCGTGCGCACCCACCCCGGGTGCATCAGGGCTACGGTGATGGGCTCGTCCTTCCAGTCGATGGCCAGCGCCTGGCCGATCTTGCACAGCCCGGCCTTGGTCGAGGAATAGATGTACATGCCGCCCATGGGCCAGGTGGACGCGGCGAGCTGGCTGGTCACGTTCATCAGCTTGCCGTTGCCGGACGCGGCCAGGTTCGGCTTGAATGCCCGGGCGATGAGCAGCGGGCCGATGGTGTTGACGTCTAGCGAGCGGTGCCACTCCTCGATGTCCAGGTCGTCCACCGATTGCCGCATGCCGCCGACCGCGCCCGCGTTGTTGATCAGGATGTCGATCGGCCCTGCGCCGATGGTGCCGGCGGCGGCTTCGATCGACTCCGGGCTGCCGGTGTCCATCTGCTGCACGGCGACGCTGTCGCGGATGTCGTCGATGCCCGGCGTCGCGTCCGGGTCGCGAACACAGGCGATGACCTCGTCCCCCGCCGCCGCATACTGCCTGGCCAGTTCCGCGCCGACCCCCCGGCTCGCCCCCGTTATCAGTACTCTGCTCATCGTTTGCTTTCCTTGCAGGTTGATGTCGATCGTCAATCCATGCCGCGCCGCAATCGGTTCATCCGCACCGCGCGGCGGTTCAGGTTCCTGACCCGACCAATTCATCAATGGGTCGGGTTGAATACTCCGGTTGAAACTGCGGGACCCGCAGCTCCGGCCCGCGAGGCTCGAAGGTTACCCGAACCCGCTGGCCCATGACGAGGCTTTCGGGGCTTGGCGTTATCAGGTTGGCCATCATCGTCGGCCCCTCATCGAGTTCCACCAGCGCCACCACGTAGGGCACATCGGCATCGAAAGCCGCGGAGACGGCACGCCGGATGATCGTCCAGCTTTTCAGGCTGCCCCCTCCTGCAGCATCGATCCAGCCGAGGCCGGCGCTGCCGCACGCCGTGCAGACCAGGCGCGGGTAGAACTGGTAACCGCCGCAGTCCCGGCAGCGCTGAATGACGAGGCGACCTTCGGCGCAGGCATCCCAGAACGGTGCGGTCTCGGCATTGACCGGGGGCATCGGCTTCTCCATGGGCTAGTGCTCCGTCCCCCGACCGAGGATCACCGTGCAATGGCTCGACATGATGCCGCCCTGGGCATGCACCAGCGCGGTCTCCGCGCCCGGCACCTGGCGTTCCAGGGCATCGCCGCGCAGTTGGCGAACCGCCTCTGTCAGGGCCAGCATGGAACCCGGATTGCCGGGATGGCTGTGCGAAAGCAGCCCGCCGTGGGTATTCATCGGCAGCGCGCCGCCGAGGGTCGCGTGGCCCTCGGCGACGAATGCGCCCGCCTCGCCCCGCGCACAGAAGCCCAGGTCCTCCAGTTCGATCAGGACGACGGGCGTGAAGCAGTCGTAGAGCTCGATGAAGTCCATGTCTCCCGGGCCCAGGCCCGCCATGGCATAAGCGCGCTCGCCCGCATGGCGGGCATGGGAAGTCGTCAGGTCCTCGGCCTGACTGATGTGCTCATGGCCGTGCCCTTCGCCGGCGCCGAGCAGGTAGACCGGGGGGTGAGGACGGTCCTTCGCCCGCTCGCTCGCGGTCAGCACCACCGCCGCGCCGCCATCGGATACCAGCGAGCAGTCCAGCAGCCGCAACGGATCGGCGACCGGCCGGCTGGCCATGACGTCATCGATGGTCAGCGGCGTGCGCATCTGGGCGCCGGGATGCAGCATCGCGTGCCGCCGCGCCGTCACGGCCACCGACGCCAACTGCTCCAGCGTCGCGCCGTAGCGGTGCATGTAGGCCCGGGCGATGAGCGCGTAATAGCCGGGCACGGTGGCGCCATACGGCGTCTCGAACTGCGGATGGCCCGATGAGGACTGCATGACCATCGCCTGTTCCCGCGACAGGCCGGTGCGCAGGCTGTCGGCCATGCTGACCAGCACCGTCCGGCAGAGCCCCGCCTCGATGGCTAGGGCCGCCTGGTAGAGCACCGTGAACGTGGTGCCGCCGCCGGCGCCGGCGCTGACGCAGTAGCTGGGCGCGATACCGAGATACTCGGCCATGGCTTCCGCGTGGTACATGTGCGGCTCGGCCATGCTGTTGCAGGTGACCAGCCCGTCGACCGAATCCTTGCCGAGCCCCGCATCGGCCAGGGCGCCCATGGCGGCATCGATGCAAAGCCCCGTGGCGCTACGCCCGGGCACCTTGCCCACCTCGGTGTCGGCGATGCCGACGATGGCGGTCCGCCCCCGGATCGGGTGCCGCGTATCAACCATCGAGGCGCACCACGGCCTTGCCCGGCGTGACCACGGCGCCCTCCGCGTTCTTCACGAACAGCTCGACGGTAACCTCCCGTGCCTGTGCATCGACCGCCTGCACGCACCCGCCGACGGTGAGGGAGTCGCCGGAATAGGCGGCCAGGCGGTTGGAATACTCCAGCCGCAGCAAGGCGCCCCGGCCGCTCGCCCATTCGTCCACGCACTGTCCCAGCCAGTCGCCGAGCAGCGGCCCCGGAACGACCAGGCCTGGATAGCCCTCCACATCCTGGGCATAAGGCAGGTCGTAGTGAATGCGGTGGGCGTTCCAAAGTGCCGCGTTGTAGAAGAAACACTGGATGTTGTCCGGCGTACAGACCCGCTCCGGCAAGGCTTCACCGACCTCGATGGCATCGCTCACCGCAGAATCCTCGTGGTTTTCTCCGTGATCACGGGGTCGCCGTTCTCGCGTTCCACCTTGAGCACCACCTCGTAGAAGATCAGCGGGCCGGAGCGGCCCTCCTTCTCGTAGATGTCGGTCAGCGTGCGCCTTCCCACGAGCACGTCGCCCGGGCGGATGCTGTCGTGATAGCGGATGTCGAGGCCGCCGGCCATGGCGCGGGTGAGCGGGAATTTCGGCAGCAGCCGGTCGATGGACACCCCGTCCGGCGTCAGCTCATCGCGTTCCACCACGTCCCAGAACAGCGCCACATGGTAGAGGGGCGGCGCTTCGTCCCCGTCGAGGTACCTGCGCTGCCGCTGCCCGGACGCGATGGCGTACTTTCTGATGTCGCGCCGGGTTACCACCTCCGTGCGCGGCGGCCTGGTCCTGCCGATGTTGGCCAGCAGGTCTGGGGTGAGCACGCTCATACCCGGCGCGAGCGAACCTTCCAGTACGGGTCCCGCAGTTCCCGTTTCAGGATCTTGCCGGTCGGCGCCTTGGGCAGGCTGTCCACGAAGTCCACGCTGCGCGGCTTCTGGTAGGACGCCAGGTACTTGCGGGCGGTATCGATGATTTCCTGCTGCGTTGCCGTCTCGCCCGGTTTCATGACCACCACCGCCTTGACCGATTCGCCCCACTCGTCGTCCGGCACGCCGATCACCGCCGCTTCCAGCACGCCGGGATGCTGGTGAATGGCGGCCTCCACCTGGGTGGAATAGATGTTCTCGCCGCCGGAGATGATCATGTCCTTGGCCCGGTCGACGATGAACAGGTAGCCGTCCTCGTCCCAGGTGGCGACGTCGCCGGTCCACATCCAGCCGTCGCGGATGGTCTCGGCGGTCAGGTCGGGCTTGCGCCAGTAGCCGAGCATGTTGGCTTCCGAGCGGACGACTATCTCGCCGGGGGTTTCACCGTCCTTCGGCACGTCGACGCCCCTGTCGTCGACCACCCGCACCCGGGTCACGAATCCCTCGCGGCCGCAGGAGTTCAAGCGGTGCGGCCGGTTGCCGGCCACGGCGTCGGCGTGGTCCTCCTGGGAGAGAAAGGTCATGGTCATGCCCTCGGTCTGGCCGTAACCCTGTATCAGGGTGCAGGGGAAGGCGTTCAGCGCCGCCTTGACCACGGTCTCGGGCATGGGTCCGCCGCCGTACTGGATATTGCGCAGGCTGGAGAGGTCGTAGTTGTCGAACCCGTCCACGGCCATCATCCAGTTCAGCATGGTGGTGATGCCGAGCAGGGCCGAGACCCGTTCCGCCTGGATGACATCGAGGGCTTCCCTCGCTTCGAAATTCATCAGCACCACCGGGCAGCCGTGGGCCATGTAGTTCATGGCCAGCGCCACGGGAATGTGGAACATCTGCCCGGTGAGCATGTACACGTCGGTCGGCACGATGCGTTCGGCTACGGTCTGGTTCAGCATGCCCGTGAAAAGGGTCCGGTGCGAATGCAGTGCGCCCTTGGAGAGCCCGGTGGTGCCGCCCGTGTAGAGAATGAGTACGGGGTCGTCGCCGCCCGCGCCGTTTGCAGGGGCCGTTTCCGGGGCGCCCGCCTTCAGGCGTTCGAAGGATCGGTCGCTGTCCGGCCCGTATTGCAGCCAGTGGTCGATCTCGACCAGGCCGCCGAGCGCCTCGCGCTCGGCCGCGAAGTCGGCGGAGGTGAGCAAGGCACCCGGCTCCCCGTCCTCCAGGATGCGCGCCAGTTCCGGCACCCCGAGCCGCCAGTTGAGGGGTTGGGCGATCAAGCCGGCCCGGGCGCAGGCGTAGTAGGTCTCGAAGTACTCGATGCTGTTCTTCGAGAGTATCGCGACCCGGTCGCCCTTGCGCAACCCGAGCCCGAGAAAACCGTTGGCGGCCCGCCGGACCGAGCGTTCGAGTTCACCGAACGACACCCGCCGCCC
>CAZWZH010000062.1:0-21299 GCA_964638775.1 uncultured Pseudomonadales bacterium | reverse complement strand
AACATCGTTGCGGGCGACGTGGTGGAGGTTTCACCACCCTTCGACCCGTCGGGCATCACCGGCCTGAACGGCGTGCAGATGATGTTCGAAATCTACTGCCTCATGGCGGAGGCGGTGGCCGGCGGAAAGAAAGGAAACGATTGATTACGGCTCAGGAGGCTGCCCGTGGCATTGAAACCAGGACCCATGCGGGTCATCCACAGTTTCTTCACGACGAAGTCCGAAGTGCTCCGCGACATCGACAGGCTCGACCTGTGGCCGACGACGTATGTATCGGAACGCATGCAGGAGCTGCCCCTTCACTGGCACGACGTCGACAACTGCGGTTACGTGCTGTCCGGTTCCAGTTACGTGATTGACGAAAACGGTGAGCGCATTCCCCTCGGGCCGGGCGACAAGCTCGTCATTCCCGCCGGTGCACTGCACGCGGAAGGAGAGGTAACGGAACGGATGGTCTATATCGTGGGGATTTCGGAGCCGGCCAATCTGCTTGAAAAACTGTCGATGCTCGACCCGGCCGAGCGGCCGTAACGCAGGGACAGGTTCTGAACTTCACGCTTGCACCTGGCGTCGTACAAACGTAGCCGCGATCGCACGCGGTGAAATGATCAACTTGGTCAATGGAGAAATGGCTTTAGAATTGGGTGCGCGCCTATTTCTCGCCAATGCGCTCGCCCGCTTCCTCGGAGGTCAGCTCGTCAGGCCGCTCCATCGCATCCTGGTCCTGCTGCAGGATGCGCAATATCCGGGCAAGGTATTCCTGGTTCCAGCGCCCCCGCGCCTCCTGCTGGGCCGGGCTGGGCGAGAATGCCTCGATGTCCCCCTTGCTGATGCTGCCGCGTTCCTCGAGCAGGGTCTCGATGGTGTCCAGGCGCTGGCGCAGCACGGCCAGTTCGCCGGCCACCGCCATCGTGATGGACAGTACCCGTTCGACGTTCGGGTCGGCGAGGAACCAGGGCCGCTTGCCTTTTGCCTTGGCGCCGGCAAGGGCGATGCTGTCGAGATCCTCAGGGTTCGGAGCGGGTTTGCTCATTGGCGGGTTTGTCCGATAGTCGCCCGTCGTCAACCCGCTGCCCGAGCTCCGGTGATATGCCAGGCGGGCTTGCGGCCGTAGTCTTCGACGTCGTCGGTGGCCGCGTCGGGAAACAGGTCGGTGTCGACCACCGCGGCGACGCCTCCGTGGATCAGCTCTTCCGGCCTGAAACCGGCGTCCAGCATGACCTGATCCAGGTCGATCCCGTGCAGTTTGGTCCAGAACGGCTCGTTGTTATTGAAGGCATCCCAGTCTCGCATGGCCTGCTCGAACGCGGGCATGTCCGCATCGTAGCGGGGCTGCTCGATGTGGATGACGAGCCCTCCCGGAGCAATCAGCCGGCGGCACTCCGCCATGATTCGCGGCAAGGCGCGGGCAGATGTCTCGTGCAGGAACATGGTGCTCTGAATCCAGTCGAAACTCCCATCCGCGAACTCGCCGAGATCGGCGCAATCCGCCTGTACGAAGGTCACGTTGTCGATGCCGAGGCTGGCGGCGCGTGCGGCGCCGTAACGCAGCATCGGGGCAGCGACGTCCACCGCGGTTACGGCAGCATCGGGAAAGGCTTCCGCCATCGGCAGCACGTTGTGGCCGAGGCCGCAGCCCAGGTCGAGAATCCGCCGCGGCCGGAATTCGGGATAGTGGCGGCGAAGGTAGTCGACGATGCCCCGGCCGCCGCCGTCGGTGTAGCGGCCCAGCATGCCGCCGGTGGTGACGAACATGCCCGAGTCGTAGTTAGCGGCGGCGCTGACATCGTCCCGGGTTCGCTCGGAGTAGTAACTGCCCGGCATGCAATGGTGGTCGACGGCGGTCAGGTAGTCGGGGATCGGCAGGGACTCGTCGAGCCGCAGGCGTGCGTGGTGCGTCAGGCGGTCCGTCTGTTCCATGAGGGCCGCGAGCTGGGGCAGCACCACCGACAGGCCCGCCTGCTGGCGCATTTCCATGGTGTTGCGGCGCAGGGCGCTCCAGGCTTGGTAAAGCGGCTCTTCGGCCAGCGCCTTGCGCACTTCCTTTCGGTTCTCCGGCCTGCGGCCGTGCTGCCGCTCGAAGGAGGGAGCCACCCGTGCTTCATAGGCCCTGGCAACGCCCGGCATGACGTTGGCGGCCAGGTGACGATTCAGGTGGGCAAGAAAGTTGTAGCGTTCGGTCTGATCGTGGGTGGTCTCGGGAAAGACCCCGTGCGTTCCTACGGCGCGATAGTCAGGGGGACCGTCGTAGATCTGTTCGTTCACTGTGCTCTCCGACTCAGCCGAGGCTACCGCTTGGCGCGGTGGTCTGGCAAGCTCATCCGGCAACGGGTGGTGCCCTCAACCGATACGGCGACAGGGCGTCGAGACGAAGCTGCGGTATTGTGAACTCGTGGTTCGCAGTCTCGATGCGGGGCCCTACCCTGATTCGCAGAAATGACATATTAATATATCATTGAGTCTTTATGATGCGAGGAGGCAGGGGCGGATTTCGTGCCCTTGCCGGGTTGACCATGAATTGGCATGAGACGGTTCGTGCCCGCATCGTCGAGCGGGTGGAAACGTGACGGCGTTGCCCCGTGACTTCGCCTGGCCGAATGGCGCGCGCCTTGCGCTCTCGATCGTGGTGAACGTCGAGGAAGGGGCCGAGATGAACGTCCGGGACGGCGATGCCGCTCCCGAGCCCGTCGATGAACTCGGCGCCATTCCACGCCGGCCCATGCGGGTGCACGGCAATGAATCCAACTATCGCTATGGCATCGAAGCGGGTGCGGAACGCGTTCTGCGCCTCCTGGGGCAGCGGGGCATGGCATTCACGGTCACCGCTGCCGCCCTGGCCCTGGAAAGAGCGCCCGACCTGGCGCGACGCCTGGTCGATGCGGATTGCGAAATCGCCTGCCACGGCTACCGCTGGGTACACCAGTTCCGAATGGAGGAAGACGAGGAGCGCCGGTTCATCCGCGACGCCTGGCAATCCATCGAGCGCACTGCGGGCACCCGCCCGGTAGGCTGGCTGTCGCGCTTCCTGCACACCGACAACACGCAGCGCCTGCTGGTGCAGGAGGGCTTCACCTATCACATGGACGACTACTCCGGCGACCTGCCGTTCTGGAAACGGGTGGACTGTGGGGATGAGGGGCACCGTCCCCTCCTGATCGTGCCCTACGCGCTCGACACCAACGACATGAAGATGTGGACGGCACCCTCGCTGAGCCCCAGGGACTGGGCAGCCTACGCCATCGACACCTATGATTGGCTGGCCCGGGAGGCGCGGGAGGCCGGGCCGCGCATGATGTCACTGGGGCTGCACCTGCGGATTATCGGCAGGCCGGGCCGTATCGGGGCGCTCGAGCGGTTTCTGGACCATGTGCACGGCCATGACGATGTCTGGGTGGCGACCCGGCAGCGGATCGCGAACGCATATGCTGCCGCGGTGCCGGAACTGGAATGAACGACACGGGAGGCGATTTGGACAGCGCTTCGAGGAGGACTGAAAGCCCATGACCAAGACGATGAAACAGGTGGGACCGCAACGCTACCGGGAAACCTTCGGCCGCTACTTCGAGGATTTCCAGGTCGGCGACGTCTACGAGCACCGCCCTGGCAAGACCGTCACCGAATACGACAACCACATGTTCACGCTGCTGACGCTGAATACCCACCCGCTGCACTTCGATGCGGAATTCGGCAAGGCGACGGAGTTCGGACGGAACCTGGTGGTCAGCACCTATACCCTGTCTCTGCTGATCGGCATGAGCGTCACGGACATCAGCCAGAAGGCCATCGCCAACCTGGGGATGGACGAGGTCAAGTTCACGGCCCCGGTGTTCGTGGGGGATACGCTGTACGGCGCCTCGGAGGTCCTGGCCAAGCGGGAGTCGAAATCCCGCCCCGGGCAGGGCATCGTCACGGTGAAGACCATCGGCCTCAACCAGGACGGCGTGGAGGTCTGCTCTTTCCTCCGCAACGTGCTGATTCCGGCGCAAGGCGGTGCCGTGGAGGACCGGATGGAAAACTACTGACCGCGCCGTGTCGATACACCGGACCGGAGCGTCGGATTGAATTGAGGACCGCAACATGACCGAAGCCGCACTCAGTTACAGCGAATCGGACGAACAGGCCATTCTCGACACCGTCTCCAGGTGGGTCGAGAAGGAAGTGAAGCCCCACGCGGCCGCGCTCGAGCACGACGACATCTATCCCCAGGCCATGGTCGACCAGATGCGGGCGCTTGGCCTGTTCGGCGCCACCATCGCCGAGGAACAAGGTGGGCTGGGCCTGTCGGCGAGCACCTACGCCAAGATCGTTGCCCTGATCTCGGAGGAATGGATGTCGCTGTCGGGCATCTTCAATTCCCACCTGATGATGGCGCGCATCGTCGAGCGATACGGCACCGACCGGCAGAGGGAATACTGGCTGCCGAAATTCGTCACCGGAGAGATCCGCGGCGCCCTGGCGCTCACGGAATCCAATGCGGGCACCGATCTGCAGGGCATCCGCACGCGCGCCGACGCCCACGGTGACGAGTTCGTCATCAACGGCACCAAGACGTGGATCAGCAACGGCATCGAGGGCGGCGCGGTGGCGCTGCTGGTCAAGACGGACCCGGAAGCCACGCCGCCCCGCAAGGGCATGTCGATGTTCATCGCACCCAAGGCGGACCCGGACACCGGCGCGCCGCACGCGGGTTTCAAGACCGGCCGCAAGCTGGAGAAGCTGGGCTACAAGGGGATCGACTCGGCGGAGCTGATCTTCGAGAACTACCGGCTGGATGCCGAGCGGCACTTGGTCGGGGGCGTTCCGGGGCAAGGGTTCTACATGGCCGTCGGCGGGCTGGAGCTGGGCCGCATCAACGTCGCCGCCCGTTCCGTGGGCAGCGCCCGGCGGGCGCTCAGGGAAGCTACCGCCTACTCCCAGACCCGGGAAACCTTCGGCAAGCCTATCTGCCAGCACCAGGCCATACAGTTGAAGCTCGGCGAGATGGCGACCCGCGCCCGGGCCGCGGAACTGCTCACCCTGGACGCCGCCCGCGCCTACGATGCCGGCGAACGCTGCGACATGGAGGCGGGGATGGCCAAGTACTTCGCCTCGGAAAGCGCCATGGAAAACGCCGCCGAGGCCATGCGAATCCACGGCGGCTACGGATACTCCAAGGAATACGCAGTGGAACGCCTGTACCGCGACGCGCCGCTGATGTGCATCGGCGAGGGCACCAACGAGATGCAGCGCATCATCATCGCCCGCCAGCTCGTCGCCCGGAACCCGGTCTGACCCTGTCGAGAACGAGATTGAGCAGTTGCGGGTGATTCCATGAGAGTTTCCAACCCGCCCCGCCGGGATGCTGACGCGCAAGGAAGAACGCCGAAGCTCGGGAAAGAGTTCGTATGCGGGGCTTCCCTTTCGGCGCGTTAAGCTCGTCCGAAAACCTCCGTTCTGGCAGGATGTTGTGGCCGTGCGCCGAAAGGGAAGCCCCGCATGCGAACTCGCTGATGAGACTGACGATCATATAGAAAATTATTTTTTTTCAACAGGTTGAATTTTCTATGCGAGAAAAGGCCGCCATCGGTCCCCTGACAGGCGTCCGGGTGCTGAGCATCGAGCACTATGGAGCCGGGCCCTACGGCACGCAGCTTCTGTCGGAACTGGGTGCGGAGGTCGTCAAGGTGGAGAACGGAGCCACCGGCGGCGACTATTCCCGGTCCGTGGGCCCGTACCCGCTCGGTGACGGGGACAGCCAGTTCCATCAGTCCTTCGCCCGAGGCAAGAAGAGCGTAGACGTCGACCTCAAGTCCGCGGAAGGCCGCGCCCGGTTCGAGCGGATGGTCGCCGATGCGGATGCAATAGCCAACAACCTGCGGGGCGACCAGCCGGAAAAGCTGAGGATCCGCTACGAGGACCTGGCGCCCCTGAAACCGTCCATCGTCTGCGCCCACCTGTCCGCGTACGGGCGCGACAACAGCCGGGCGTCCTGGCCGGGCTACGACTACCTCATGCAGGCCGAGTGCGGCTTCTTGAGCCTCACCGGCGAGCCGGGCGGCCCTCCCGCCCGCTTCGGCCTGTCCATGGTGGACTACATGAGGGGCTCGCTCATGGCGCTGGGCCTGGTCTCCGCAGTGCTGCGCGCCCGGGAAACGGGGCGTGGATGTGACATCGACGTGACCCTTTTCGAGACAGCCCTGCACCAGCTCTCCTATCCCGCTGTCTGGTATCTGAACGAGGGTCTGCGCACCGAACGGCTGACGCGCTCTTCGCATCCGAGCGTCGTGCCGAGCCAATTGTTCCGCACCGGCGACGGCTGGCTGTTCGTCATGTGCCAGACGCCCAAGTTCTGGCGGCTTTTCTGCGAAGCAATCGATCGGCCTGACCTGCTGGCTGACGAAAGGTTCGCAAGCCCCGCGGATCGCCTCGCCAATCGGGAAGGGTTGCAGGAAGCGATCGAGGAAACGCTCGCCGGCGAGTCGACGGGCTACTGGCTGGAACTGCTTTCCGGGCAGGTGCCGGTCGCCCGGGTCAACGACCTCGGCCAGGCGCTTGACAACCCGTTCGTCCAGGAAGTGGGCATGACCAACAGCGTTGAATATCCGGGCCGGGAAGGTGAGCTGCGACTGTTGTCCAGCCCGTTCCGTGTCGATGGCGCCAGGGCGCCGGACCGGCGGGGACCCCTGCTTGGCGAGCATGACGAAGAGTTCCGTTGACCAGCATGTTGAAACCGGGTTTGCGGCGTGTTGCGGATTGTGGAGAGCGGGTACGACAACCCCCGCCCCTTTACCCGGGACGAACGCAGTTTCCCGGGGATCGGAAACCGGATGTTGTGATTGGAGGTCCGGGTGAAGCTTGAAGGTATCCGGGTGCTCGACCTGTCGGCGTTCCTGCCCGGCCCGCACATGACCATGATGCTGGCCGACCACGGCGCCGACGTGATCATGGTGGAACCGGCCAACGGCGTCGGCGAGCCGACCCGGGTGATCGGCTACCGTGATGCGGAGGACGTATCCGTGTGGTTCCGCAACATCGCCCGGGGCAAGCGCAGCCTGAAGGTCAATCTCAAGGACGACGGCGGCCGGCGCCTGTTTCACGAACTCGTCAAGACCGCGGATGTGCTCGTGGAGGCCTTCCGGCCGGGCGTCGTCGATCGGCTGGGCGTCGACTACGGGACCTTGAGCGGCCTGAACCCGCGGCTCGTGTACTGCTCGATCTCCGCCTTCGGCCAGGACGGGCCCTTGCGGGACAAGCCGGCCCACGACCTGGCCGTGCAGGCGGCGGCCGGCCTGCTGGCGCTCAACCGCGGCCTGGAGGACGAAAAGCCGGCCGCCCCGAACGTACCGGCCGCGGACGCCATCGCCTCGCTCATGGCGGCCTCCGCGATCCTGATGGCGTTGCTGGGCAGGGAGCGCACCGGGCGCGGCGACTACATCGACCTGTCCATGTACGATGCGCTGCTGGCCTGGACGCCCAACGTCACCGGCCCCGTCTTCGGCGACGACGCGCATCCCGAACCCAAGACCATGCGTTCCTTCGGGGGCGCGGCCATGAACCACATCTACGAAGCCGCGGACGGCGAGTTCCTGGTGCTCGGCGGTTCGGAGGTCAAGTTCGCGCGCAACCTGCTCACGGCGCTCGGCCGGCTGGACCTGCTGCCCTACGCGGAGATCGAACCGGGCCCGGAACAGGAACCGCTGCGCGCCTTCTTTAAGGAGCGGTTCGCGGAGCACCCCCGTGCCCACTGGGAGTCTTTCCTGGAACCGGTGGATTGCTGCTGGGCTTTCGTGCGCTCGCTGAAAGACGCCTTCGAAGACCCGCACACCCTGCACCGGCGCATGCTGCTCACCGATGCGCGGGGCAACCGGCATATCGGCCCGCCGATCAAGTACGCGGACGATCCTGCACAGCCCGAACTGGAAATTCCGGACTACGGGGGGCACTCCATCGAGATCGGGCGTTCGCTTGGCATCGACGAGGAAACCCTGGCCCGCTGGCAGGACCGGGGGGTCATCTGATGTGCTCGGGTCATTGCGACGCGTTGCGATGCCGCTCTACCGTGGAACTGACGCCAGCACCGGGCAGCGAGTTCGCATGCGGCGCTTCCCTTTCGGCGCACGGCCCGTTTATCCTGCCAAACGCAAGGCTTTCGGGCGGGCTTAACGCGCCGAAAGGGAAGCTCCGCATACGAACTCTTTCCCCAGAATCCGGCGTTATTCGCTCCACGTCAGCGACCCGGCGCGCCAGGTTCCCGACTTGCGTGGAGCATGCTCTGGCGGAATTGGCTCTCTGGACGCCGAGTGGGTACGCAGTACGGCGAACGCCGGGTGCTTGAGCAACTCGTAAGTTTCGTGACGGCGACCCGGTTCCGGGACGTCCCTTCGCCGGCGGTACGCGCAGCACAGTCGTTCCTGATGGACAGCCTCGCCGTCGGCGTGGCGGGCAAGCTGCATCCGCATCGCGATGCCGTCGTCAGCGTCGCCTCGAGCTGGGGCGAGGGCGACGATGCGCGGGTTCTGGGAGACGGGCTGCGCCTGCCCGCGGCGGCGGCTGCGTTCGTCAACGCCTACCAGATCCATTGCCTCGAATTTGACTGTGTCCACGAACAGGCGGTTGCGCATGTCATGACGGCGGTGGCGCCGGCGGCCTTGGCGGAGTGCGAGCAGCGTGCGGCGCCGGTGGATGGGCAGCAGCTTCTCACGGCGCTGGTGCTGGGCGTCGAGGTGGCTTCCCTGCTGGGCCTGGCGGCAACGGCGCCGCTGACGTTCTTCCGTCCGGCAACGGCCGGCGTTTTCGGCGCTGCGGCGGCAGTCGGCGTGCTCAGGGGCTTCGACGCGGCCCGGATGCGGGATTGCCTGGGCCATGCCCTCTCGCAGGCCGCCGGCACCATGCAGGCCCACGAGGAAGGGAAGCCGACGTTGCCGCTGCAGATCGCCGGCGCCGCGCGGGCCGGGCTGGTGGCTGCCGATCTGGCGCAAGCGGGGATCCCTGCGCCTCGGAACAGCCTGGAGGGCCGCTACGGGTATTTCCGGTTGTTCGAAGAGAGTTGGGATGCGGGAGACCTGATCGACGGTCTGGGCGATGTCTGGCAGGTCACCCGCCTGAGCCACAAGCCCTGGCCGTCCGGCAGAGCCACCCATGGCGGCATCTCAGGCGTTCTGCAATTGCGTGCAGACGGCGTAACCACCGCCAACCTGGCGAAGCTGACGCTCGCGGCCCCGCCCCTGATCCACCAGCTTGTGATCCGCCCGCCAACGCCCGTCATGGACGTCAACTATGCCCGCCTGTGTTTCGCGTACGTGGGGACGGTTGCACTGTCTGAGGGCAGCGTGAGCCTGGATCATTTTTCCGCCAAGCGCCTGCGCGACCCTGGCGTCCTGACCGTTGCCGGGCGCTTTGGTGCCGAGCTCAATGCGGTTTCCGACCCTGCCGCTTTCTTACCCCAGGTGCTGACGGCTGAACTGCGGGACGGATCCCGCCGAACCGTGCCGGTCGACGCCGTGCCGGGTTCGCCGGAGTGTCCGCTCGACGAGGCAGCCCGCCACGCCAAGGTCGACGCCTGCCTGGACGGCGTCTACGGTGGACCCGTCCGAGGCGAACTTCTGGCCGAGTCCGTTTCGGCGTTACCGGGCTCGCCCGATGCCTCCCGTGTTCTCGACTCTGTCACCGGCGGATGAATCATGCACGATAACTACTTCGAGGCAGCGGGCATCGACGCCATGCTCGACAATCATCCGATCGGTACCGATTTCGAGAATCTGGCCCGGAACCTCAGCCGCGACGAACTCTTCGCCCGCCAGGACCGCCTGTTCCGGCGTTGCCTGGAGCGGGCCTGGCAGACCGGGTTCTATCGGCGACTCTGGGGCGGGGCCGGCGCCGAACCCGGTGACATCCGCGGCCTGGCCGACATCGGAAAACTGCCGGTTTTCGACAAGTCGGACCTGATGGACAGCATCGCGGCCCATCCGCCGTTCGGCGATTTCGGCGGTTTCGACCCGCGGGATGCGGATCATGAGCAGGTGATCTTCCATACCACCAGCGGCACCACCGGACAGCCTCAGCCGCTCCTGTTCGGCGCGAAGTCCAGGGAGGTGCAGAACCTGCTGCTCGGCAGGATCTACCGCCTGCAGGGCATTGCCGGCAGCGATGTCGTGCACTCCGTGTACGGCCATGGCCCCATCAACGGCGGGCACTACGTCCGCGAGGCGGTGCTGCACTGGACCAACGCCATTTTCCTCTCGGCGGGCACGGGCGTGGAAACGCCCTCGAAGCTCCAGGTGGAACTCATGCGCGACTTCGGGGTGACGGTGATCGTCGGGTTCGCCGACTATCTCAAGCGCCTGGCGGACGTGGCGGCGGAGCAGGGGCTGGTCATGGGCGACGACATTCGCGTGCGCATGATCAGCGGCCAGATGGGCCGCGAGAACCGGGCCGCCATCGCGGATCTCTGGGGTGGCGCCGAGTGCTACGACTGGTATGGCGTCGGCGACACTGGAATCATTGCCGGCGAGGGCCCGGACCGGGACGGGCTCTACGTGATGGAAGATGCCCACTACCTGGAACTCCTCGATGTGGACACCGGGGCTCCGGTGGGAGCGGGGCGGCAGGGCGACATGGTATGCACCTGCCTCTTCAAGGACGACATCTACCCGATCATTCGTTTCAACACCCACGACGTCACCATGGAGCGGTCCGGAATCTCGGCGCTCGGTTTCAACCTGCGCCGCATCGAGGGCTTTCTGGGGCGCAGCGACAACATGGTGAAGGTCAAGGGCATAAACATCTTTCCCCAGGCCGTGGGGCCGCTCTTGGACAACGTGCCGGAGTTCCTGGGCGAATTCGTCTGCCGGGTTACCCCGCACGGCGGTTTCGTGATCGTGGCAGAAGTGAGCGGGCCGGGCCCCGAATTGCCGGTCCGCATCGGCGAGCTTCTGAAAAACAAGCTGGGGATCGCGGTGGAGGTCGAACTCGTGGAACGCGGCGGTACGGCATCGCTGACGCAAGTGGATAGCCGCCAGAAGCCCATACGGCTGGTGGATGAACGCGGCTGAGCTGTCCGGCCGGGATGCCCGCGCCTGGGCCGCCGCCTTCGCGGACGGGCATGCGAGGCCCGCAGACCTGGTGGAACACTGCCTGGGGCGCATCGGCCGGTACGATTGCCGTCTCAATATCTGCAACCATGTAGCCGACCGCCGAGACGTGCTGAATCAGGCAGCCGCCTCCCTGGAACGCTGGCGGGCCGGAGCACCGCTGTCCCCGCTGGACGGTGTGCCTTTCGGGGTGAAGGCCAACATCGCCGTCGGCGGTTTTCCGTGGCATGGCGGCATCGCGGCGTTTCGGGAACGGCGGGCAACGACGGATGCGGATTGCGTCGGCCGGCTCCGCGCGGCGGGGATGATCCCCCTGGCGGTTTTGAACATGCACGAGGCGGCGCTGGGGGTAACCACGGACAACCCCGCGTTCGGGACGACGCGCAATCCGCACGATCCCGCCCGCATTCCCGGCGGCTCGTCCGGCGGCAGCGCCGCGGCCGTGGCCGCGGGATTCGCACCGGTTGCGCTGGGCACCGACAACCTGGGCTCGGTGCGTCTCCCCGCGGCACTGTGCGGTGTGGTGGGCTTCAAGCCGGGCCGCGACGAGATTCCCACGGGAGGGGTCATGCCCCTTTGCCGGCAACTCGATCACGTGGGGGTGCATGGACGCAGCGTCGGCGATGTGGCGGCGGTTGCCGGGTTGTTCCGGCAAGACCCCGATGGCGCGGATCAAGGTAGCCCGACGGAGCGGCGCGCAGGCGGCGTTACCCGCCTCGCCCGGTGGGCCGTTGCAGTCGGCGGGCCGGCATCCGGCGCGATTGACGAAACCTTCGACCGCCTGGTTGGGGATCATGGCGTCTCCCGGGATGTCGATTGGACGGATGTCGATCTCTCGGCTCTGCGCCGTGCCGGGTTTTTAATGTGTGAACGCGACGGCGCGGAACTGTTTTCCCGGGCGTTGAGCGACAACCCCAAAGGATTCAGCCCGACGTTCCGGCAGTCGGCGGAGTGGGGTGCCGCCCAGACCCGGGAAAAGGTGCGGCACGCCGAGCGGCTGCTTGAGGACGCCCGCCGCCGTCTTCGTGCGGACGTCGGTGAACACCTGCTCTTGAGTCCCACCACGCCGCACCTGGCGCCCGCCCTTGCCGATGAGGTTCCGGTCACGCTGGCGGACCTGACGGCGCCGGCGGCGATCGCGGGCGTTCCGGCCATATCGGTTCCCATGGAAACGTCGGGCAAGGGGTTGCCGATGGGATTGCAAATCGCGGGTCTGGCCAGTACGGATGTGCTGCAGGCGGCCGGGGAGTTCTTCCCCGACGTTGCCGGCTGCGTTCCCTGAGTGGAGCAAACAACGATGGATATCGATCAACTGCCGCGCATCGAGACCCGGGAGGTCATGCACGGCGAGGTACTCGCCCTCGACGATGCGGGCGAGTCGGCCACGGTGCGGTTCCTGCCGCCGCCTGGAATGACCAATCCCCACGGCGGCGTGCAGGGCGGGTTCGTGGCCGCCATGATCGACGATGCGGTGAGCCTCGCCACCTGGTTTGCCGGAAACGAGCGCACCTTCGTGACCACCAGCCTGATTTGCTATTACCTGCGGCCGGTGCCCGCCGGTACGCCGCTGCTGGCGAGCTGCCGCCTGGTTCGGGCCGGGCGGCGGCAGGCGGTTTTCGATGCCTTCGTGACCGCCGAAGGGTCCGACGAGATACTGGTCAAGGCCGTGCAGACACAGCAGTTCCTGTAGTGCCGAATCTCCTTTACCGCCATGGCCTGTTGGCCGGACTGCTGGTTGTGGCAGCCGCTGCTCCCGTTCAGGCAGCCGCGGACATCCTGTATGGGCGCGCAGTGGCGTTTGCCCGGCCGAACTCGGTATGGGACAAGGAGTGGCAACGCACCAGGGAGTTCCTGGCGGAACAGGAAGCGGTGCACCTGGATTTCTTCACCCGCGGTGAGCGGGGCAGCGAGGAACAGATGCTGCACGACCTGCGGCGGGGGCGGGCGCACCTGGGCGGCATGTCGCTGCAAGGCCTGGCCTCCGTGGTGCCGGAACTCAACATTCCCATGGCCCCCTACGTGTTCGACTCCGCCGCGGAGGTGGATTTCGTCTACGACAACTATCTGTTCGAGGTGTTCGACGCCCTGTTCGCGGAGCGCAACCTCGTGCTGCTGCAGTGGGTGGAGGTGGGCTGGAACGGCATCTATTCGAATACGCCGGTACGGCTGCCGGAGGATGCCGCCGGCCTGCGCCTGCGCGGTTCGCCCAATCCGGCGACCCAGTTGTTTCTCAAGGCGATCGGCGCCGACTCGATTCCGCTCGGCAGCGCCGACCTGGTGCCGTCGCTGCAGACGGGCCTCATCGAGGGCGGCGTCTCGTCGGTGATCTTTCACTTCTTCGTGACGCGGCGGTACGCGAGCCATCTCACGCTGTCGCGGCACTCTTATGACACCGGGGCGATCGTGGCGAACAAGGCCTGGTTCGACGGGGCCGATGCGCAACAGCAGGAAATCCTTCGCCGCGCCTGGAGCAATGTCGAAGACGCCCGGGCCGCGGTTCGGGCGCTTACCGGAATGGCGGTCGCGCGGATGCGCGAAGAGGGAATCGTGGTTCACGAACCGGGCGAGGCGGAACGGGAGCGCTGGCGAGAGCGCGTCCAGGGTATCGTTGCGGAGCTGGTCGCGCGGATCGGTGGGAATGCAGAGGGCGTACGCGATGCGGTGTTCGCGGGCAAGCGGGCCTTTGCGCGGGGTGCCGGAGGCGGGCCGTGACCGGGCTTGCCTGGCTGGCGCGCCTGGAGTCGGCCCTGTGCATGACGGGTCTCGCCGTCATGGCGCTGGCGCTCGTTGTCGATGTGGGCGCGCGGCTGACCGTGGGCCACGGCGTGGTGGGCGCGGCGCAGCTCGGCCTGGTGGGGATGCTTCTGACGGCGCTTTTCGGGATCGGACCGGCCGCGGATGCCGGGGAGCATTTGCGGCCCCGCATCCTCGACAGGTATTGTCCGCCTTCCTGGGAGCCGGGGGTGGAACGCGCCGGCCATGCACTGACCGCTGGATTCTTCGCGCTCCTCGCCTGGATTGCGGCCGGCGTCGCCATCGAGTCGCATCGGCTGGATGACGTTACCAGCCTGCTGCGCTGGCCGGTGTGGTTGCTGCAGACGGTGTTCGTCGCGGCGTTTGGGCTCAATGCGCTGCGCTATGCGCTCTTCGCGGCCCGTCCCGACCTGTCGCCGCGTAACGGGGCTCGCGCCGACAGCCTGCCCGGGCCTGGCCGGTGATCTGGCTGCTCGTCATGCTGCTGCCGGCGCTGCTCTGGCTCCGCCAGCCGGTACTGGTGCTGCTCGGCGCCGCGGCGCTCTTCACCTACACGGTGTTCGACGGCGGTCATCCCGAATACGTCGTCTACGACCTGTGGGAGGCGTTCAACAAGGAGGTGCTGCTCGCCATTCCGCTGTTCATGTTTGCCGGCGCCGTGATGTCGAGGGGGTCGATCGCGCGGCGGCTGATCGACTTCGCGGTGGCTGTCACCCGTGGCATGCCGGGGGGGCTTGCGATCGCCACCGTGGTTGCGGCGGCGGGCTTCGCCGCGATTTCCGGGTCGGCTACGGTGACGCTGCTCGCGGTGGGCGCCGTCATGTACCGGGCGCTGCTCGAGAACGGCTACGGCCGGCATTTTTCCATCGGCATCATCTGTGCCAGCGGGGTGTTGGGAATTGTCGTTCCGCCCTCGATCCCGCTCATCCTTTACGGGGTCATGACGGAAACGTCGATCGCGGACCTCTTCATCGCCGGCATCGGGCCGGCCCTGGTCATGATCGGGGTGCTGGCGGCCTATACGCTGGCGCGGCACGGGCGGCGCACCGCCGGCGCCTGGAATACGGCGGAGGTGAGGGCCACCGGCCTGCGCGCGCTGACCGCGGTACCGGTGCCGCTGGCGGTGCTCGGCGGCATCTACGGCGGCATCTTCACGCCGACGGAAGCGGCGGCGGTGTCGGTGGCCCTGGCCGTGTTCATAGAGCTGGCGGTGCATCGCGACCTCGACCTGCGCGGCCTTCGCGACGTTGGCCTCGAGACCAGCCGGCTGATGGGCAGCCTGTTTCCGGTGCTCGCCTTCGCCGTCTCGATAAACATCTTTCTTACTTATCAGCAGACCCCGCAGAACATGCTGGCCGCCGTGGAAGGCATGATCGACTCGCCCGTGGAGTTCCTGGCGCTGGGCAACCTGCTGCTGCTCGGGGTGGGCATGGTCATCGATATCGGGTCCGCGGTGCTGATTCTCGGCCCGATGCTCGAGCCGCTGGCCAATGCGCTGGGCATCGGATCGGTGCATCTGGGCATACTGATGATCGTCAACCTGGGAATCGGCTACCTGACGCCGCCCATGGGCCTGAACCTGATTGTCGCAATGGGTGCGTTCAAGGAAGATTTCGCCACGGTGACCCGGGCAGTGCTGCCGTTTGTCGGGCTGCTGCTGATGGCATTGGCGCTGGTGGCGGTGTTCCCGGCCATCAGTACCTTTCTGCTATAGGAGGTCTTTTCTTTGGGCGCTCGTCCGCCTGGTCCGGCGCGGCGGAGAGTTGCCTGTCTTGCGCGGAGCCTTCCGAAACCGAAACCGCGCGTTCACGAAGCGGTTCGGCGATTTCCGGTTCTCTGCGCGGCTTGGCGCGATCGTCGCCGGCTCGCCGGTAAGACGTGCCCCGGACGCCGACCGCGCGCCTGTTGAAAGTGCCGCGTTTGCGCGAGTGACGGGGCTCCTCGTCGTGCTGTTCCAGGCCGGTCGACTGATTGGCAGACCCTTGCCGTTCGCCGTGCGGGGTGGCGGGCATGATCTTGCTCACACGATGTATTCGGATCCTGCGCATAGTCGATTCGCGGGCAGCGCCCGGCTGGTTGCGTCACAGGGCTGCGATCATGCTGTGGTCAAGTTTCCATGCAACCCGAAACCCATCGTCGGGGACCGGGTGTTGTGACAATGGCCTGGCGGATTGGTTCCCTCGCTGCCAAGAGGCATCAAGGCGGCGGCCAGCATCGGCATCGATCTTGCCGACGGTCATCGGCTCTATGCGTGTGGCGATGGCCGCAAGTATCCGCGTTATTCCCCGGCGGGGCACAACGGCGCGCTGGTCTACGCCAAAGTCAGCTATTCGATGTAGGAATTCCGCCCGGCAGCAGCCCGGCGATGCCGGCCCGGTTCAGAAACAGGCCGGTCTCGGTGTCCGGACCGAGCTGCAGCAGCCGGCCCAGGTCTCCCGGCGTATCGACATCGAGAGCGAACCCACCGTCGGCGACCACCGCCGGGGCGATGCCGGCCGCGCGGGCCCGCTCGAGGTGCGGCCCGAAGCTCTTGCCGTCGAAGACGAGTTCGATAGCGTCGTGGGGCGAAAGGATCAGGCCATTGGTGCCGACCCGGTTCCTGTCGGGCAACAGGGTCACCTGACGGTGCTGCTCGAGCAGCGCATCGACTTCATGAGCCCGGATCAGGGGTACGTCGGCGGGCACGATGAAGACGCCCTCGGCGTGGTGGTGACGGGCTGCGTGGCCCGCGGCTTCCGCAAGGGCCCCGGGCAGGTCGGTGCCGGGGCTTTCCGCAAAGCGCGCGGTGCCGAACGAACCGGCCAGGGCATCCACTTCCGGTGAGCGGGAGACGACCAGGATGCCTGCAAGCCGGCGGGAACCGGACAGGGCGGTCAGCACGTCGCGTGCCATGGCCAGCATCAGGGCGCGGCGCTCATCCGCATCGAGCATGCCGGCCAGGCGCTTTTTCGCTGCATCGAAGCTCTTGATCGGCACGACGGCCCAGATGCCCCGGCGCGCTTCGTCTGTATCCCGGGAGGGGGCCACGCGGTTACCTGAGATCTTCGAGGAACGCGACAGCCGCTTCGGCAAGCGCGATACGGTCTTCGAGTGTCACCATGACGGATTGGGCAACCGCCGTCGGCACGGGCAGCGTGCCGTGCTGCGATGCGTCCTGTTCATCGAGCAGGAAACCGTCCAGCAGGTCGCCGTAGTGCAGCGCCACCTGCCGGGCAGTTGAGGGTACGTCGAGTTCGCGCATCATCTTTGCGGTCGGCCCCTTGATTGCGCGGTCGCCGACGATGGGCGAGACCGCGACCAACGGCGCGGAACAGGACTTCAGGGCGGCGCGCATGCCGGAGACGGCGAGTATGGGGTCGACCGAGACGAACGGATTGGAGGGGCAGATCAGGATGCCCTGGCACTCTTCCAGAATTTCCAGAATGCGGGGGTTCGGGGCCGCCTCGCCGGCGCCCTGAAAAGTGAAGCCGGTCACCTTCGGCCTGCAACGATCCCGGACGAAATAATGCTGAAACGATAGTGTCCCATCCGGTGTATGGACGATGGTGCGCACGGGGTCGTCCGACATTGGCAGGATCGGGTGGTCGATGCCGAGTGCGGCGCCGAGGTGGCGGGTCACTTCGGTGAGCGTGGCGCCCGCCGCCAGCATGCGGGTGCGTTCCACATGCAGCGCCAGGTCGCGGTCGCCGAGCTGGAACCAGGTTTCGCCGCCCAGTTCTTCCAGCGCATCCATGAAGTGCCAGGACTCATCGCCCCGGCCCCATCCCGTATCGGTGTTGCTGCGGCTGGCCAGGGTGTAGGTGAGTGTGTCCAAGTCCGGCGAGATGTGCAGGCCCAGGTGCTCGAAGTCATCGCCGGTGTTGACCACGAAAGCGACTTTCGTCGGGCCCAGCACATGGGCCAGGCCCAGGGCCAGCTTCGCGCCCCCGATACCGCCGGTCAGGGCAAGGTAAGCCACTAGCGGAACAGGTCCTCGTCCAGGGGGCGGTTGATCGACATTGCGGTATCGTTGCTCTCAAGCGGCAGAACCCCCCTCGCGATCACTACCGGAACCCTCTCCGTCGTTTCGCCCATCAGAAGCGTTGCCGCGGCGGCCACGGCATCGGCCCGGTTGCTGAGCGTAACCTTGAGTTCCCGGCCATAAAGGTCGGAGGTTCCCCGCCTGTCGTCGAGAACCCCCATGCCGGACGCGCCGATTGCCGTGCCGATGGTGCCGAGGCGCCAGGGCCGGTTGTGGCTGTCGGTGATCAGGATGCCCAGAGAGACGCCGGTCTCCTCCTGCAGGCGCGCTCGCAACCCGGCGGCCGATGCATCGGGGTCTGCCGGCAGCAGCAGGGCGCATTCGTCGTCGCCATGCTCGATATTCGATTGATCGATGCCGGCGTGCGCGCAGACGAAACCCAGCCGGTGCCTGACGATGAGGACCCCGGGACGATGCCGCATGACTTCCGTGGACTCGTCGAGAACGAGTTGCACCAGCCGCGGGTCCTTGTCGGTTTCCCGGGCCAGGCGAATGGCTTCCGGGCCGGGTTGCACGCTGGCAAGAGGGACGGCCCGGCCTTCCGCCTTGGAGACGATTTTCTGGGCGATGCACACCACGTCGCCGTCGGCGAGATCGAGCCCGATCCGAGACAATGCCTGCGCGACCAGGCACGGCAGATCGTCGCCCGCCCCGATCATGGGCAGGCCGGGAACAGGGTCGAAGCGGAGCGCCTGTGTCATCAGTGATCGGCTTGGCCGACGATGCGAATGCCGGAGTGCGAGATGTCGTGGCGACGGTTTATCTGGATCAGGATCGAGGTCAGGGCTTCCGCCGCTGCCGCGTTTTCGATGGGGCCCGCGTGCCAGCCGGTCATGCCCGCCTCGCCGATGAGATCGATCACCCGCTGCCGGGCAGCCCGCTTGTCGCCGGCGACCAGCACGTCGCATTCAATCTGAACGTCTTTCTGCAGCAGGTGGGCGGCCACGTTCTGAAAGGCGGAGACCACCATGACTTTCCGGCCGAGCAGGTCCTGGGCCCGCTTGCCGGCACTGCCTTCGGGGGGTAGCTGAACCGTCCCGACCCTGGGAGGTTCCAGGGGAACCGTGACGTCGATGAGGATCTTGCCGCGCAGGGCGTCCTTGACTCCGGCCAGGGTCGAAACCTGATGCTTTGCGGGCACGGTAATGACCACGATATCGCCCGCGGCGGCAGCATCGCCGTTCTCCATCGCATCTGCCGGTGTTTCCGGGCTGATTTCCTGGAGTGCGGCCACCGCCTTCTGCGCCTTGGGCAGGGTGCGCGAGCCGATGATCATCTTATAGCCTGCCTTCGACCAGCGAATGGCGAGCCCCGTGCCGAGGTCGCCGGTGCCGCCCAGAATGGCGATGGATTCCTTGTCCGCTTTTTTCCTCATCTTGTCTCCGCAATTCGGGTGTTTCGCAAAAAGCGGCGAATTATGACGGTTATTGGTTTATTGTGCGCGCTTTTGCCGGACGGCGGGAGGCAGACCTTGCGTATCGGAACCATGCTCGGGGCGGACGGCACCGGGGCGACCCTGGACGACGTCATCGGCACCGCCAAGCGGGTTGAAGCGGCCGGGCTCGACAGTATCTGGCTCGCCAACATCTTCTCTTTCGATGCCATCACGACCCTTGCCCTGATCGGCCGGGAGACGGAGCGCATCCGTGTCGGTACGGCGGTGACCCCCACCTACCCACGCCACCCGACCGCCATTGCACAGCAGGCACTCACCACTCAGGCGGCCTGCAACGGCCGTTTCACCCTGGGTATCGGTCTGTCGCACCAGATCGTCATCGAAACGATGCTTGGCCTTTCCTACAGCCGCCGCGCGGCGCACATGCGCGAATATCTCAGCGTGCTTATGCCGCTGGTTCGCGGTGAGACGGTGCGTTTCTCCGGCGAGGAGTACAGCGTGCGGGGCGTGACCATGGATGTTCGGGGCTCGGAAGGCATGGACGTAGTGGTTGCCGCCCTGGGTCCGGCCATGCTGAAGGTCGCCGGAGAGCTTGCCGACGGTACCAACACCTGGATGGTCGGCCCCAGGACCATGGAAGAACATGTGGTCAAGCGCCTGACCGCCGCTGCCGATGCGGCGGGAAGGCCGGCACCGAAGATCGTCGGCGGTTTTCCGGTGGTGCTGACCAACAAGCCCGACGAGGCGAAGGCGAAGATCGCGGTAAGCCTGACGATTTACGGCCAGCTTCCGAGTTACCGGGCGATGCTCGACCGGGAAGGGGTCGAGGGGCCGGCGGACCTCGCGATCGCGGGCGATGAAAACCTGGTGCGCGGCGAGATCAAGCGGCTCGAAGACGCCGGTGTCACCGATTTCAATGCGGCCATTATGGACGTCGAGGCGGGAGCATACGACCGCACGCTGGAGTTTCTGGCAAGCCTCAAAGGGTGATGGGTCGGGTTAGGGCCCGCGCGGCAGAGAAAATCAGTGGCGGCCTGCAACCCGCCTCGGCTGCATCGACTCTGGCTCCGATAGCGCATCGTCGTACAGGTAGTCGCGCGTGATCGGAACCGCTTCGTTGTGCCTGGCGAATTGCCATTGCAATACCACCAGGTCACCGACCTCGAAGGCAGTCTGGCAGATGACCAGGTAGAACTCCCACATCCGGCAGAACCGCTCGCCCTTGCTTTCGACGAACCGGTTTCGCGCGCCCTGAAAGCGCCGGTTCCACTCCTTCAGGGTGAACGCGTAGTGCGTCCGCAGCACTTCGATGTCCGTCGTCACGAGGCCGGCGCGTTCCACCGCCGGGGCGATATCCGAAAGCGAAGGGATGTAACCCCCGGGGAAGATGTAGCGGCGGATCCAGGGGTTTACCGGCTCCGGTGGATTCCTGCTGCCGATGGTGTGCAACAGGGCCACGCCCTTGTCGGTGAGGGCACCGCGCACGCTGTCGAAAAAGCGTTGCACGTTCTGTTTGCCGACGTGCTCGAACATGCCCACCGAGACGATGCGGTCGTAGGTTTCGGGGTGTTCCCGGTAGTCCTGCAACAGGAACTCGACCTGGTTGTCGAGGCCGCGGCCAGCGGCCGTCTCGCGTGCAACTCGAAGTTGTTCGGCCGACAGTGTGAGCCCGGTCACCCTGACGTCGTGGTGCTCGGCCAGGTGCATGGCCAGGCTGCCCCAGCCGCAGCCTATATCGAGTACCCGATGGCCGGGGCGGAGGTGCAGCTTGGCGGCGATGTGTTCGCTCTTGGCGTGTTGGGCCTCCTCCAGCGTCATGCCGCGGTCGCGGAAATAGGCGCAGGAGTAGTGCATGGTCTTATCCAGGCAGGCGCGGAACAGGGGCTCGTCAAGGTCGTAGTGATGGCTGGCATTGCGCCGGCTCGCCGCGATCCCGTTCAGGGAGGAAAGCAGGGCGCGCAAGGGCCGCCATCGCCCGCCGCCGGCAATCGCCGCTTCGAGATTGATGCGCAGCAGGGTCAGCACGTCGTGCAGGGTTCCCTCGGCGACGTCCCACAGC
>CAZWZH010000061.1:0-20185 GCA_964638775.1 uncultured Pseudomonadales bacterium | reverse complement strand
GTGACCGTCTATGACCCGGCACTGCTGACCGATGGAACAATGAGCGGCGTGGAACTGACTTCATCGGCGTTCGCCAGTGTGATTCCCTGGTTCCCCATACCGCTCGCGGTGGTGATCATGCTGTTCGCCTACTCCACCATGATTTCGTGGTCCTACTACGGCCTGGAAGGCTGCATCTACCTGTTCGGAAACCGGCGCAGCGCCAAGCTGGCGTTCAACGCCGTCTTCTGTGCCTTCGTGATCATCGGCTGTACCACGCAACTCGACGCGGTGCTGGATTTCTCCGATGCCATGATTTTCGCCATGGCACTTGCAAACGTCCTCGGCCTTTACCTGCTCGCGCCCCTGGTGAAGCGTGACCTGGATGCCTACTGGCTGCGGGTCAAGGCATCGCCCCCTTGAGGATCGGATAGGGCCTGCCTTCGAAAACCGTCCCCCAGATCGGGATGTCCCGGAGCTGCATCGGTTCCACGGCAAACGGGTCCTGCTCCAGCACCGTGAAGTCGGCCCGCTTGCCGGCGACGATGCTGCCGATCTCGTCTTCCATGCGCAGGGCGAAAGCGGCATCGATGGTGATCGCGCGCAGTGCCTGCTGCACCGTGATGCGCTCGTGGGGGGACATCAGCGTTCCCTCGGAAGTCACCCGGTTCACCGCCACCCAGGCCAGGGTGAGCGGCGCAGCCGGCGCCATGCTGAAATCCGAATGCAGCGAGGTGGGAATGCCGTTGCGCACCATGGCGCCGATACGCGACATCTGCGACGCGCGGTCGTGGCCGAGCCCGTGAGCCGCGTAGAGGTCGCCCAACGCCCAGATGTAATAGGGCTGGGCGGAGATGACCACGCCGAGCCTGCCGGCCCGGCGGAGCTGGTCGTTGGTGGCGAAGCCGACGTGATGCAGGGTGGTGCGGTGGTCCGGCCGGGGGTTCGCCGTCAGCGCGCGTTCCAGGATGTCGAGCACCACGTCCATGCCCTCGTCGCCGTTGACGTGCACGTGCAACTGCAGGCCCCGGTTCCAGAACAGCCTGGCGAGCGTTTCCAGTTCCGCGGGCGGCGTCAGCCACTTGCCCTCGTGCCCGTCGATGTAGCCGGGCGGATTCATGCGCATGTACTGGGCGAAGAAGCCGCCGTCCGCCATCAGCTTCACGTGCCGCCCGATACGCACCTTGTGGGAGGTCGCCTCGGAGAAGTCATCGAAAGACTGCAGCCAGGCTTCCCGCGCGGCTTCCTCCGGCATGCGCGATCCCACGGGAATCAGCACGATACGAGTCGGCGTCGACTCGGGGCCGAATACCGACCGGAAAATCGCCGCCTCCTCTTCCAGCCCGAAATAGTTCCCGACACCCATGTCGGCAATGGTGGTGATGCCACCCCGGTGCACGATCGAGCGCACCGCATCGAGCCCGGCCCGGCGCCGTTCCGGCGTCAGCAGGTAGGGAACCATGCGGCCGAGTGCGGCAATCAGCCCACGCTCGGAAAACAGGCCCTGCTCGAAGTCCGCATCGACGGGCTCCTCGTCCCGCTCCGGATCGAATCCGAGCCAACGTAACGCAGGGGTGTTGACCACGATCTCGTGGAAGGAGCGCTGCCAGAGAATCACGGGGCGCTCGGCGGCGATGCGGTCGAGATCTTCGCGGCGCACTACCCCGTGCCAGAGTTCGTGATACCCCCAGGTGATGAAGGGCTCGTCTTCGCCAGGTGACTCCGCAACCGCGGCAGCGACGCGGTCGAGATAGGCGGCGCGCCCCCGCGTGGCCTCCACGTTCCTGCCCGGGAGGGACCAGCGCTGCGGCGTGATCCACCTGGTGTTGAGCAGGATGGTTGCCATCAGCGGGTGCAGATGATTGTCGATCAGCCCGGGCAGCAGCACCTTGTCGGCAAACCGGTGGTCGACGACATGTTCCCGCGCCTTGAGCCAGGCGTCCATCGACGCAAGGTCGCCCACCGCAACGATACGCCCGTCCGCCACCGCCACCGCCTGTGCCCGGGGCTGCGATTCATCCATGGTGATGATGGACCCGGCCGTATAGACACGCATGGGTTCCGCCGCTTGCGCCTGAGGCAAACACACCGTGGCGGCGATCAGGAAAAAGATGGGCAACCGCATGGGGACCTCTGTAGAAGGTACGAGGCAGGTCTTCGGAATGGTACTCTAGCGGCGAGGGATCACCAATTCGAAATTTGGGCTTGTCGCCGAATCCGGCCACCGGATTGCTACACGGAATCAGGTGGACTGCTGCATCGACGAATCAAGTTTCACTACGGAATGCCAACGTCCATGAGATTGACGCCGTTTTTCCTTGGATTGTTTCTCCTGACGGCCGGGCCGCTTGCCCAGGAGCACGAACTCGTGCTCAAGGGCGGCCGGGTCATCGACCCCGAGACCCGGCTCGACGGGATACGCGATGTCGCCGTCGCCGGCGGGAAAATCGTGGCGGTCTCCGAAGTCCCCCTCGACGGCGCCGAGGCGGTGGATGTCTCGGGCCTGGTGGTCGCCCCCGGATTCATCAACCTGCACAGCCACGCCTGGACGCCGCTCGGCCAGAAATTTCAGGCGCAGGACGGCGTCACCACCGAACTCGAACTCGAATCCGGCGCCTACCCCGTCGCTGACTTCGGGACGCATGGCGCAATCGCCATCGAGGGCCGCGCGGTCATCAACTACGGCGCCTCTCTCGGCCATGCCTGGGTCCGTTCGAAAATGAAGGAAGGCGATGCCGCCGTCTCCGGTTTCGGCGCCCTCATCGGCGACAGTGACGGCGCGGCCATCGGCATGAACCGTCCCGCCTTCCGCGAACCGATGCGGCCCGAGGAACTGCCGGAACTCAAGAAGCACCTGCGTGCCGGGCTCGACCAGGGAGGGCTCGGCATCGGCATGCTGCTCGACTACATGAGCGAGGTCGTGCACGGGGCCGAGTTGCTCGCCGTGTTCGAGGTCGCGGCGGAACGCGGGGCGCCCGTGATCGTGCATATCCGCCGCGGCATCGCCGGCGACCCGACCGGGCTCTACGAGGTGATCGGGCTTGCGGAACAGACCGGGGCCGCCGTCCACGTCTGCCACCTGCAGGCCAGCGCCATGGGTGGCATGGAGGAATTCCTGAGGGCAATCCGCGCCGCACGGGACCGGGGCGTTACGGTGACCACCGAGTCGTTTCCCTACAACGCCGGTTCCACTTCCAACACCGCGGCCGTGTTCAACCGCGATTGGCGAAGCATCTTCGCCATCGATTACGAGGACGTGGAGGTCGCGGCCACCGGGGAGCGCTTCACCGAAGCCACTTGGCACGAGTACCGGGAGAAATTCCCGGGCATGGGCGTCATCCATCACTACAATCGGGAAGAATGGACGTCAATCGCCACCAACGCGCCGGACGTCGCCGTCGCCAGCGACGGCGCCCCGATATTCAACCTGGAAAACAACGTGCCGCCCTGGGGCATCGGCACCAGTGCCCGGGTGCTCGGCCGTTACGTGCGCGAAAAAGGCAGCCTGAGCCTGATGGCCGCGCTCGCGAAGATGACGATACTGCCTGCCTCCATCCTCCAGGACTACAGCCCCGCCTTCAGGCGCAAGGGTCGTATCCAGCCGGGCTCGGATGCGGACATTTCCGTATTCGACCCCGAATCCGTTATCGACAACGCCACTTTCCAGAACCCGTTTCAGCCGTCCTCGGGTATCGCTCACGTGTTGGTGGGCGGCACCTTCGTAGTGCGGGACGGCCGGTTCCGGGAAGGCGTTCATCCAGGCAGGCGGATATTGCGCTAAGCACAGAGTCCGCCGCTTGGTACAATCGTCGCCATGACCCCCTCCGAACCTCCCGATTTATCCTCGATTTCACGGCGCCCGCGCTGTAGGCTCCATTGATGTACAGCCTGCTCCTCGCCTTCTTTTTCCTCGCCCTCGTCTTCTCGTTCCTGTGCTCGTTGTGGGAGGCCGTACTGCTCAGCATCACGCCGAGCCATGCAGCCCTGAAATCCCGGCAAGGGACTCGAGTGGGCAGGTATCTCGAGGATTTCAAAGCTAACGTCGACCGTCCCCTGGCCGCGATCCTGACCCTGAACACCATTGCGCACACGGTGGGAGCCATCGGCGTCGGCGATCAGGCGGCGACCATCTGGGCACAGGCGAATCCGTGGATTACCCGCGTCGCGGTTCCGGCGAGCATGACCATCGCCATACTGGTTTTCTCGGAGATCGTGCCCAAGACGATCGGCGCACTGTACTGGCAGCGCTTCGTGACGTTCACCGTGCACTCGCTGCGGCTGTTGATCGTGACACTGGCGCCCCTCGTCTGGCTGAGCCAGTACATCACCCGGCTCCTGAAGCGGGGCACGACCCAGCCGATACTGACGCGCACCGACTTTCTGGCGATGGCGGAACTCGGCGCGCAGGAGGGCGTTTTCGAGGCTGAGGAAAGCGAGATGATCGGCCATCTGATCCGCTTTCAGACCATTCAGGTGAGAGACGTGATGACGCCCCGTACGGTCGTCGAGGTGGCATCGGAGGACGAGACCATCGCCGACTACTACGACAGGGCAAAAAACCTGCCGTTCTCACGGATTCCGGTCCACGACGAATCCAAGGACCACATCACCGGTTATGTGCTGAGGGGCGACCTGCTCATCGCCATGCTGGAGGGGCGTGGCGGGCAGTCCATCGAAACCGTGCGCCGTGAGATCGTGGCGGTGGATGAGACCTATGCCATCACCGACCTGTTCACCGCTTTGCGGGCACGCCAGGAGCACCTGGCGGTGGTGCTGGACGAGTTCGGCGGCATGGCGGGCATCGTGACCATGGAAGATGTGATCGAGACCCTGCTCGGCCTGGAAATCGTGGATGAAACAGACGCAACGACCGACATGCGCGAACTGGCCCGGCGCCATCGGGTGCAGCGCGCCAAAGCGCTGGGCGCGCTGGAAGGGCCGGCTTGACCGGCGCCGACACACCTTCAGCGAACCATCGAGCCTGATTCCAACACGTCGGCACTAGGGGCAGGCCCGGTGTTCCGCCCCGGGTCGAATCCGTTGGCCTATTCCAGCCGAAAGACCGACTGGCCGCGTGCAAAGGTCTCGATAACCGGTATGTCCGCCAGGGTTGCCGGATCGGCGCTCAGCGGGTTCTCGCCGAGAATCACCAGGTCGGCGCGTTTACCCGGCGTGATCGACCCCTTGGTGTCTTCCTCGAAATACTGGTAGGCGGCGCCCAGGGTAACGGCGTGGAGGGCTTCCCAGGCGCTGAGGCGCTGGTCGGCGCCCAGTACGTGGCCGCTGCGGGTGGTGCGGTTCACCGCGATGTGGATGAGGCGCATGATATCCGGCGGCACCACCGGTGCATCGTTGTGAATCGTGAACGGAATACCCAGCTCGAGGGTCGCCTTCATCGGACTGATGAACGCCGCCCGCTCCTCGCCGAAACTCCTGCGGTGCCAGTCGCCCCAGAAGAACGGGTGCGCCGCGTAATACGAGGGGACTATGCCTAGCGTCTTGACGAGGGGAAGCTGGTCTGCGCGCGTGAGTTGGGCGTGGATGATCACCGAGCGGTGGTCGGGAAGCGCATCGGCATCGACAGCGCCGGCTACGCCTTCGATCATCGCATCGATGGCGGCATCGCCGTTGGCGTGGACGAGCACGGGTACGCCGCGCCTGATGAACCCGGCGACCTGACGCCTGTACGTTTCGATGTCGTAGGTCGGATAGGCTACATAGCCATCGGGCGCATTGTCCGGGCCTTCCGTGTAGGGCTGCGACAGCCAGGCGGTGCGCCCCTGGGGTGAGCCGTCGAGCCCGAACTTCACTCCGCCCACGCGGAACCCGCCGGTATAGGCGGAATCTGCCGCAAATCCGTCGATTGCACCGTCGCTCAGCGTACTGACAAAGACGTAGGCCACGACGTCCACCGGGAACGGTTCCCGTTCTGCGGCAGCACGCATGACAGCCACATCGGGCGGGATGGCCCCGCCGTCCTGGACCGTGGTGATGCCGAAAGCCGCGTGGTAGTCCAGGGCACGCCGCAATTGAGCCTCGTAACGCTCTGCATCGATCCGCCCGAACTGGCCCAGGGTGAAGGTAGCAGCCGCGGCCTCTTCCATTACGCCATTCGGTTCGTTCGTGCCGGGCCGCCTGCGGATGACGCCGCCGTCCGGGTCTGGCGTGCCGCTGTTCATACCCACGGCCGCGAGCGCCGCCGAGTTGACGGCGGCGAGGTGGCCGGAAACGTGCATCAATACGATGGGGTGCTCGCGAGACACCCGGTCGAGATCGTCCCGGGTCGGATGGCGGTTCTCGGCGATGAGCGAATCGTCGTACCCGTAGCCGAAAAGCCACTCTCCCGACGGAAGCTCGCGCTCCGCAAGACGCTCGGCCAGCAGGCGCACGATGTCATCCATGTTCTGCACCGGGCCGACGGGGGGCGAGGACAGGTTGACGAAGTCGATCAGCCGCGCGACGAACGAGACGTGACCATGGGCATCGATGAAGCCCGGCGTCAGCGCCCGTTCGCCGAGTTCGACCGTGCGCGTGTCCGGCCCGGCGAGCGGCAGCAACGCGTCGGCAGCGCCCACGGCGGCGATGCGCTCACCCCGCACCGCCACGGCGGTCGCACCGGCGAACCGATCGTCCATGGTGACGATGTGCTTGCCCACGATGATCAGGTCCGCGGGCGATTCCGGAGGTGCCTCCGGCGCAGGTTCGGCGCCGCACCCGGCAAGCAATGCGGCCGCTGCTGCGGCCAGAACGACCTTACACGTGTTTCCCATCGGTGTTGCCTCCAGTGTTTCGTTCCATCGATTCCCAGCGCCCGGGTCCGCGACCCCCGCGGCATCTCGCCCGCCTGCAATGCCGTCAAGCCGTGCCGCAGACCGTCTCGCAAGCCGATTGCTGTCCGCCTGCCTGTCGGTCGACAGCCAACGCTTGAGTACGAGCAACAGCAAACAGCCGGCGAACGAATTCAGGGCTGCGCCGCGCCGGTCAACCGAAAGCCTTCGTAGCCCGCCGCGACGATGGCCTCACACTTTTCGACATAGTCCGGATAGCCCAGGTACGGCATGAAGACCCGCGGCTTGCCGGGCACGTTGGCGCCCACATACCAGGAATTGCAGTGCGGAAAAACGGTTTCGTCCGCTATGGCATTGACCAGCATCCGCCAGTTCTCCTCGGCTTCGGGCTTCGCCTCTATGGTTTCATGGTGGCGCTCGCGCATGTAGGCGATGCACTCGGCAATGAAGTCGACATGCTGTTCGATGGACTGGATCATGTTGCTGAGCACCGAGGGACTGCCCGGCCCGGTGATGGTGAACAGGTTGGGAAAGCCTGCCACGGCGAGCCCCAGGTAGGTTCGCGGCCCTTCCGACCATTTGTCCGCCAGACGCTGCCCGCCGGTGCCGCGGATGTCGATGGCGAGCAGCGCCCCGGTCATGGCATCGAACCCGGTGGCGAAGACCAGGCTGTCCAGCGGGTACTCCCTGCCGCCCGTAACGAGCCCCCCGGTAGTGAACCGCTCGAGGGGACTCCCGCTGATATCCACGAGCGTGACATTGGGCCGATTGAACGTCGCGAAGTAACCGGTGTCGACGCACAGCCGCTTGCAGGCGATGGCGTTATCGGGGCACAGCAGTTCCGCCGTGCGCGGATCGTCGACGATGGAGCGAATCTTGTTGCGAACGAACTCGGCGGCAGTGGCGTTGGCTTCTCGATCGAGCAACAGGTCGCCGAAGGCGCCCATGAACATCAGCCCGCCGGTGTTCCAGCATTCTTCAAACCGCGCTTGCCGTTCCGCCTCGCTGGCCTCGAGGGCCGAGTCCTCCCTGAGGACATAGCGCGACCCGAACCCCACGTTCCGGCTGCGGTTGCCGTCGCGAAAGCCGGCGTAGTCGGCCTTGACATCCCGTTCGAGCACCGGGTCGAGCGGCCGGTTGTGGGCAGGAACGGAGTAGTTGGGCGTGCGCTGGAAAACCGTCAGGTGCCGCGCCTGCTCCGCGATGATGGGAATGGACTGGATCGCGGAGGAACCCGTACCGATGATGCCGACCCGCTTGCCGGTGAAGTCGACACCCTCGTGCGGCCACTCGCCCGTGCGGAAAACGTCGCCGTCATAGTCCTCAAGACCCGGGAAGCTCGGACGGTTGAACACCGACAGGCAGCCGGTGGCCATGACCAGGAATCGCGCGGAAAGCGCATCGCCCGCGCTCGTCGCCACCTGCCAACGGCCGGCGGCTTCGTCGTAGGTGGCAGATTCCACGCTGGTGTCGAACTGAATGTCCCGCCGCAGGTCGAAGCGGTCTGCCACGTGATTGGCGTAGTCGAGTATCTCCGGCTGCGTCGCGTAGCGTTCGGCCCAGTGCCACTCCTGCTGCAGTGACGCCGAGAACTGGTAGGAGTATTCCAGGCTCTCCACGTCGCAGCGGGCGCCCGGGTAGCGGTTCCAGTACCAGGTGCCGCCCACGCCACGGGCCTTTTCGCAGACCCGCACCCTGAGCCCCATGCCCCGCAATCGATGCAGTGCATAAAGGCCTGCAAAACCGGCGCCTACCACGACGGCGTCGAATGCGAAGGGATCAGATGACTGAGGATTGGCCGTCATTCGCGTTTCCGCAGTTCACACACATCAACTGTTTCGGGCAGGAGCTTGCGGCATCCGAACCATCCCTACGCCGCTTGACGACACCGGAGAATCCGGCGCGGTGCCCGGCAAACGCCTCAGTGCCGATGCCACCAACCTGACTGTGTCAATGACTCCATTGTAAAACACCCGGATGTAATCGATGTCGTTCATAACGCCCATCTGGCGTGTATCGCAAATCCTCTCTCAACTGCGCTTGCGTTCTCCCTCAGTGCCTGACGGCACCAACGAGTTTTCCGACGGAATTGCCCGATACACCAACGCTGAGCGAGGAGATCTCGAGGTCGGACCAGGACCCCGCACCGAAAGCCTGCTCGACTTGCGCCAGACGGCGCCCGGACAGGCACGCTGCCTGCAGGTCGCGGGCCCGCTGTCGTTGGCCGCGCAGGCGTTTGAGGTTTTCCTCAAGCCAACGTTCGACATCGGCAGGGTGGTACTTTTCGAATCGATTGGCGGTGTCGAGGATACCGGCAGAGAGTTGCTGAACCAGCGTGGCGGGCGGATTGGCAGCGCAGTGCGCTTCCGCCGAGCGCAGGGCCTCGGTGAGTTCGCGCGTCGCCCGGCTCACTTTGCGGCCGCGAGCTCGAGCCCTCGTGTAGGCCCTCATCGCAGCAAAGGGGCCCCTCGACCCCAGCAGCAGGTCGATATCCACCAGCTGGGCACGGCCCTGGGCAACCACGATGCTGTCGCTGCCGTGGGCAAGCCAGTGCAGTTGACCGCCCGATGCCAGCACCCGCGCGGCTTCGCTCAAGGCGGGTTCGAGATCCGCGTATTCGAGGCCGTACTGCGAGACCACTACATCGAAGCTGCCATCGGCAAACGGCAACGACTCCGCCGCCGTCTTGCCGATGAATCGCGCTGCCGCCAGATCGGCCCGGTGCTCCGGCAAAAAGCGCGCCGGATCGATATCGGCAAGGTCGATACCGATCAGCGCCAGCTCGCGCCCGGCCGCGCGCGCGGCTCGCGCCCCCCAGACCAACAGCACTCCGTTACCGGTAGCAATATCCAGCACGCGTGTGCCCGCGGGGAACTCCGAAAAGAACTCGCTCCAGTGCCTCTCGATAGCAGCGGCGGATTCGGGGTTTTCGGGCACACAGGCAGCCAGGCGATTCTCTCGCCAGTAACGCCGCCAACCCCAGTTGGACTTGAGTTCAGCCACGGAAACGCCTCCCCTGCAAGATTGGCGTAGAATGAGTCGAGTGCCTTAACTGAATGGCTACGTGAAAAAATACCTCAAGATAGCAGGTATCGCCCTCATTCTGGTGCTGCTGATCGCACTGGCCTCACTGAGAATTTTCGGATTTGAACCCCGTGACGGGCGCCCGGGACTGTGGCTTGCCGGAGAACTTGTCACCGAGCCAACAACCGATTGGGACTTCACAAATCAGTTCGGGGAAATATACCTGCAGACCAGCACCACCTATGGGATTCCACATTCGGTGACCGTATGGTGTGCGGTATACGACGGCGACTTTTACCTGTTCTCCTCGTACCGCGGTGGAGGCAATTTCCCGGACAAGAGGGCCTGGAACCAGAACGTGCTGCGAGATCCCCGGGTGCGGCTCAAGATCGGGGAACGGTTGTTCGATCAGACGCTCAGGCATACAGATGACGAGAGCATCCGGGCCCCGGTTTACCAAGCCTTTCTGGACAAGTATCCCGATTGGCGCAGCCCCGGCCAGGAAAACGTGCACATCTTTCTTGTTGAACCCGCAAGCTGACCGCACCTGATCCGCTCGAAACCGATATCACCGGTCTCGGAAAAAACCCTGCAAACGACTGACCGTCCGATGCCGGCGTTCAGCAACTACGGGTCTGGCGCCCCCGAATCATCCTCTATCGATACCTCGTGATCTTCCAGCACTTGATACAGCGGGAAGTCGACCCAGGTGTCGTTCAGGTAATTCAGTTCCGGCACTTCCTCTTTGGGATCTACGATCAGGTTGTAAACGGAGGGGTACGCCATCTCCTTGATCGCGTACGTATCCTCATCCATTTCCCGGAGCAGCAGTTTCCAGTTGCGCCACTTGACGCCGAACAGCACGTTTCCAATATAGATGACAACCGACTCGCGGGCCGATTTGCTGCTCTCCCCCGTCAGGAAAGCGACCTGATCGGCGCCGTCATAGACGCGGTCATCCGGCAACTCGCCACCGACGATCGCTGCAATCGTCGGCAGCAGGTCGACCGCGTGCATCATCTCGTTGGATACCCGGCCTGCGGGTACCTTGCCCGGCCACCGAATCAGGAAGGGCACACGCAGCGAGCCCTCATACGGCGAGAACATGCCCGCGCGCCAGGGTCCAGTAAAACCGAATGACCGCGGTATGCCTTCCCTGCCGTTATCCGATGTAAACACGACGATAGTGTTGTCCTTCAGTTCGTGGTCATCGAGTGTCTGCAGTACCTCACCAACATAGTCGTCGGTTTGCGCGAGAACGTCGGCAAAGCTGCCGTGACCGGTCCTGCCGTAATAGTCGGGGTGCGGGTCGACCGGCTCGTGGGTTTGTGTGTAGGACAGGAACACGAAAAACGGCTGGTCGCCATCGGCCTTGCGCTTGATGAAGTCGATGGATTGATCCGTGATTTCCCTGTCGATGGTTGCCCGTTTCCTGCGATCGAAGACTTCGTGCTCCGTCGGCTTCTCACCGCGCATTGCGCGCATGATCCGTGTGAACACGGCGTCGGGATGGGCGTCCGGATCGTAGCTGTTGCTGTCTGGCCAGAATGCGCGATCCGAGGAGCGTGGGATGCCGATCCACTCATCGAAACCCTGATCGGTAGGGAACCGGCCTTCCGTGTCACCAAGATGCCATTTGCCAAAGATGGCGGACGTGTAGCCTGAATCGGACAGCACTTCGGCAAGCGTCTTTTCCCACTTGGTGATTCCGTACCAGACACCGCGCGTGGGCCCGCCCGGCCGCTGTCGGGTACGGATGCCGTAACGCCCGGTCATCATGGAAGCACGCGAAGGCACGCACTCGGCTTCGACGTTGTAGTTAGTCAACCGCAGTCCTTCTCGGGCAATGCTGTCGATATTCGGCGTCGGCGCGCCGCGCATCTCACCGCCGCCGTAAGCGCCAATCTCGCCCCAGCCAAAGTTGTCCATGAGGATAAACACGATGTTTGGCTTGTCTTCGCTTCCCGCGGCAGATGCTCCGGACGACATCGTCGCGAGGAAGGCCCATAGAAGGAGCAATCGGATTGCTTTCGATGGTTCCAAAGGCTGCGGCACGAACGTCTCCCGTTGACGCCATTTGAAAATACCAGCTACCGCAGCGGCGCGCCTCTTGTCGGACAGGCGTGGAAAAAACGCGACCCTCGGCGGCGCTTCGGGTTGGAGGGCTGCTCGGGGGCGCAGTGGGGGTCAGCGCTGCAATGGCAATGCAGCGATCTGCACTCGGGCAGCGGCGCCGAAGATCTGTGCGGCGTCGCCATCGACACCACGTTCAGGGTTCAGGGACGGCCAGAGCCCTTCGAGGCCGGCGATGATGTCCTGCAACTGCGCCGCTACCGCTGCCGCGCTCGCGCTGTCCGTAAACGCCCTCGAGCGCGCCCAGGAATCAGCGACCTGCGTGAAACCCCAGGCGTCCTGGTACTCATGCAGATTGTTGATCGCCCCGTCGACGATCCCGACCTGATACTCGACACCCGCGTTGCGCAGAAGGTTCTCGATCACCTTAGCAAGAACCGCCGGGTCGTTCGTGCCGGCCGCCTGCTCGCAGCGCGCGATGTTCGCCGTCAGCCCCTCGTAGACCGCGGCCACTTCTTCATGCGCAACACGCGCCGTTACCGCCTCGGTGAGCGATGTCAGATCGCTCGCGAAGCCATCGCAGCCGCGTGCATCGAAGGCCGGAACCACTGAGGCGTATATCTCTTCACGAGGGTGCTTCATGTGGGTTTCGGACAGCAGCGGCAAGTCGCGCCGATAGAGCGCGTAACCCACTGCAAGATGCCCGCGGATCAATCCGAGCTGTGTGAGATAGGCAGTGTCGTCGGTTATCAATCCGGCCCCGGCGGTGGCTGCGCCCTCGCCTTCTGGTCCCGCGCCCTCAGCTTCTCCACCTGCGTCTTCGCCTTCAATGAGCGGCTGGGTGAGCGCGCCCGTATCCTCGCTCTCGGCCTGCCCTGGCCGCGCACCCTCTTCGCTGCTGCAACCGGCAAGCGCGCTGGTCACCAGCCAGGTCGCCGCGCCCAGCGCACTGAAGGTCTTGCAATGAAATCGGTTCGTCTGGTTGCTGGATATACTGGTGCTCATGATGGTCTGCCTGGAAAAGGTTTTGAGAAAACTGAAACCGGTGCGCAACAGTCTGCTCTGGCTCCGGGCGGAATGAGATCCGCGCGCCGCTATCGCCAACCGGCGCGGTCATAAATGCGCACCGCCTCGGCCTGGTTGCGGCCGAGCAGCCCGGCGTTGATGCCGTCTTCCCTGAAGGCACCGAGTGCCGTGATGGGGCCGGATGTCTCACCGACCACGGGATACTCGTTGTTGCCTTCCGCGAAGACCTTTTGCGCGAAGTCACTGGTGAGATACTCCAGGAACTTTACGGCATTGTCACGATTCGGTGCGTGGCGCGTGACGCCGGCGCCACTGACGTTGACGTGGGCGCCACGGTCGCCCTGATTGGGAAACACGACGCTGAGCCGGTCCAGCATGTGCCGGTCTTCTTCGCGCGAACTCGCCAGCCAGCGCCCGAGGTAGTAGGTATTGGCAATGGTCAGCCCACACTCGCCCGATGCCACGGCAGCGAGGTTGCTCGTGTCGTTGCCCTGGGGCGGGCGCGCGAAGTTTGCCACGACACCCCCGGCCCACTCCTCCGCGGCGGTTGCCCCGAGGGCATCGACCAGTGACGACATCAGCGACAGGTTGTAGATATTGGAAGACGATCGCATACAGACTTTGCCGTGCAACTGGGGATCGGCAAGGTCTTCATAGCGCGCGACGGCGCCAACGAGCGTGCTGTCCTTGCCATGCACAATCACCCGAACGCGTTTCGACAACCCGAACCAATGCCCGCCGGGTTCTCGCAGGTAGGCGGGGATGCGCTCGGCCAGCACCTCCGAGGAGACGGGTTGGAAGATCCCGCGCTGCTGGGCCCGCCACAGGCGCCCCGCATCGACCGTGATCAAGAGGTCGGCGGGCGTGTATTCGCCCTCGTTGACGATACGCTCGATCAGGGCGTCACTGCCGCCCTCGATGAGGTTGACGGCGATGCCGGTGCGCTCGGTAAAGGTGTCATAGAGCGCGAAGTCGGTGTCGTAGTGCCTCGCGGAGTACAGGTTGACCTGATCGGCGGACAGCGGCGGGGCCAAGGCCACAAGACCGGCGAAAACCAGGGCGGGCACTCTGGCAGCCCGCGAAAAATTCTGGATCACGGTTCGAATCTACTCTCTGGTGGTTGGAAGGGGATTCCCGAGCTTGAAGGCAAATGAGAATCGTTATCGTGTTTATGGTAAACAATCACGCCCGCCGGATCAAAGGCAAGCGTCACGCTTTCGCCTGGCGCAACCCCGGGTTCCGTGGCGTGCAGCGTGCGCAGGCGCTCGTCGCCTGCCTCGAGGGTGACGAGATGGCGGTCGCCGAGGAAGCGCGTGTCCACCACCCGTGGATCGCCCGAGGCTCCGGGCGCGAGTTGCACGGACCCGGCTCTCACTACCACCAGGTAGGGCTCGTCCGGCCGAATTTCAACACCGCGCGGATCTACTCGTCCGAAGCGGGTCTCGACGCCACCCGCCGCACCGGTGCCGTCGATGGCATTCGATTCGCCGAGAAGTTCCGGGATGAAGCGCACCGCGGGCGTACGCCAGACGGCCGCGGGCGTATCGTCCTGCAGAATCCGGCCCCGGTGCAGTACCGCGATGCGATCGGCGACTTCCATCGCCTCCCGGGCATCGTGCGTCACGATGATGCTGGGCACGCCGCTGGCACGCAGGGCGCGGCGCGCATCTTCCCGCAGGCGGCGGCGCAGGGTTGCGTCCACGCTGGCAAAGGGTTCGTCGAGAAGCATCACAACCGGCTCCGGGGCCAGCGCCCGGGCCAGTGCCACGCGCTGCTGCTCGCCACCGGACAAGGTGTGCGGGTAGCGGTCACCGTATCCCTCGAGCCCCACTTGCCGCAGGTGCCTGGCCACCCTCGCCTCGCGCTCGCGCGCCTCGTGCCCGCGCAACCCGAACGCCACGTTGCCACCAACGGTAAGGTGCGGGAACAGCACATGGTCCTGAAAGACCAGGCCGAAACGGCGTGCTTCCGGCGGCGGCTCCCGCCCGGGCCTGGCAAGCTCCGCGCCGTCAAAGAAGATGGCCCCCGCCTGCAGCGGCTCGAGCCCGGCGATGATGCGCAAGAGGGTACTCTTGCCGCTGCCGGATGCGCCGAGCAGGCAGACGATCTCACCGGCGCCGACAGACAGGTCCACGCCCTCGAGCACAGGGTCGGAGCCATAGCCATGGCAGACTTGTTCGAGCCGGAGCGTTGCCACCCGCGTGGCAGGTGCCTCGTCGGCGCGTTCTCGCTTTTCGTTACAATCCTCAACCATGTTCGATCAGGCGCCAACGTCGGCTCGTGCCGGGCCGCGGATGCCTCGCGCCCCCTCGGCATGGACCCTGGGTGCCCTGGCAATCGCGCTGCCCATCGCGGTACCGATGGCTGCTGTTCTGCTCTCCTTTGTTGCGCCGGAATCCGCGGTATGGGCGCATCTGCGCGAAACTGTGCTCCTGGAGTACGTGCTCAACACTCTGGCGCTGCTGCTGCTGGTGGCGATGCTGGCCCTGCTCCTTGGCGCAGGTTGTGCCTGGCTCGTCGCAACCAGGGACTTTCCCGGGCGCCGGGTGTTCGTCTGGGCGCTGATTCTACCCTTTGCGGCACCGGCCTACGTGGTTGCCTACGCCTACGCGGACATTCTCGCCTTCGCAGGCCCCCTGCAGGCCTGGTTGCGCGACATGGGCCTCTTCAGCGAGGGGCTGCCCGCGATCCGTTCCCTTCCCGGCGCCGGCCTGATATTGGGCTTCACGCTCTATCCTTACGTCTACCTGCTCGCCTACACCGCTTTCGCAGACCATGCCGGGCCGCTCACGGAAGCGGCGAGAACGCTCGGCGCCACGCCGAGGCGGGCCTTTTTCAGCATCGCGCTGCCGCACGCGCGCCCGGCGATCGCCGGCGGCCTGGCGCTGGCGCTCATGGAGGCGGCGGCAGACTTCGGCGTGGTCGACTTCTTCGGCGTTCCCACACTCACCAACGGCATTTTCCGCACCTGGTTTGCCCAGGGTGAACATGAGGCCGCCATGCAACTCGCCGGCTGGCTGTTCCTGATTGTGGTGGTGCTGGTGGTGCTGGAACAGTTGGCGCGGCGGGGGCTCCGCGCGAACCCGGTGTCGAGGAACATGCCGCCAACCCGCGTGCGGTTGACGGGGTGGCGAGGCGCGCTGGCCGCGCTGGCCTGCGCGGTTCCACTGGTTGTCGGCCTGCTGCTGCCCGCCGCAGCACTGTTGCGGCACGCGCTGGTCAGCGGCGACCCAAGCTTCGGCTTCTCCTTTGTCGGCTACGTTACCAACAGCGTAACGGTGGCTGCGGTCGCGGCGCTGCTAGCCGCGCTGTGCGCGCTCTGGCTCAACTACGCGGTGCGGCTTCAGGGGGGCGCACGGCTGCTGAAGGTCGGCGTGCGAACCGCCACCCTCGGCTATGCGATTCCAGGCATGGTGCTGGCGGTAGGGCTCATCGGACCGCTGACCGCGCTCGACAGGCAACTCGCGGGCTGGCTGGAGAGCGCGTTCGGCGTGCACACGGGGTTACTGCTCACGGGCAGCATGGCCGCCTTGGTTTTCGTCTACCTCGCCCGCTTCCTCACCGTGGCATTCAACAGCCTGGAAAGCGGCATGGCGCGCATTCACCCCAACTACGACAGCGCGGCGCGCAGCCTCGGTGCAAGCCCGGCCGGGCTCTTGGCGCGCGTTCACCTGCCCCTGCTCACGCCCGCGCTGCTCACCGCCATGCTGCTGGTGTTCGTGGACGTGATCAAGGAGTTGCCCGCAACGCTCATCCTGCGGCCGTTCAATTTCGAAACCCTGGCGACGCGCGCCTACCGCCTCGCCTCGGACGAACGCCTGGCCGAGGCATCGACGGCTTCGCTCACCATCCTTGCCGTCGGCCTCGTCCCCACCCTGGTGCTCGCGCTGCAGAATTTCGCGACGCGCGAAAGGGCTGCAGGAGTCAGGCTTGACTGACCCGCAGCTCGTCCACGACCTTCTCAGCGTATCAACCGGACATCCAGATCGAGAGCCAGTCTTGACCAGTTCCGGTCTGCGGTGATCACGGGCGCGCGCTCGCGCCTGGCCAGGGCGAGGCATGCCCGGTCGCCGAGCGACAGCCCCTGCTGCCTGGTTGTTGTTCGTAGTGACCCCGCCGCCACTGCCAGGGCTTCGTCAAAGGGACGGATGGGAATGTCGAAGTCGCGCAGCCTGCTCTGCGCGCTTGCCTCGGGAACACCGCGGTCGATCAGACAGGCGACCACTTCCGATGCATTTACGGCGGACAGGATGCCGTCGGGCAGGGCCTCGACCGCCCTTTCTGCCCCTGTTTCATCGAAAGCTATGGCCAGGAGCGCGGAGCTGTCGAACACGATCGCCATGCGTTGCCTTCGCCTGCTTTTCTCCGCCTACTCCTCTCCCCACAGGGTCCGGCGCTCCGCAAGGAACCCATCGACCACACTCTCGCCAGGGGACTTGTATTTCTGCAATTCAAGCTGCATGCGCCGGATCGCATTGCGGCGCGAAATCACTCGCAACTCGCCCGCTTCGACGCGGACGGTTACGCGGCCATCCTTGTCGAGCGCCATTGCGTCCCGCATCTCCTGCGGGATCACCAGCCTGCCGTCCGGCGCCACCGTCACCGGCTGCGCCTCCACATCGCGCGACGCATCGCGCGGAGGCGGCGGGCGCTTGGCAGACGCCTCATAGCTGGTTTTCCAATGCTGGTACTGGGTATTCGCCGTGGCCGGGTTGCCGTTTTCGGCGGCGATGCGTTCCACGACCTCGCGGCGGGAAGCACGCCTGCCCCGGTCGCGGGTGATTTCGTCGGCGACCTCCCACACGCGGCCTGTTCGCGTCCCGGCACGCGGCCTCGGATACAGGACCGGTCGGTCATTCATTACCTTGTTCCTGTTGGTGCCATCTTCTTATCGATGGCGGTTTGAACGATTATCTCCGAAAAATATGTTTAATGGCAATATATGTCTATATTGGATCGCTTGACCCACGTCAGGCTCCAAGAATGAAAGGCGGGCCGCCAGGACTCCACAGCAGCCTGTGGGGCTTTGTTTCGGGTGGTTAATCTTCCAATACGATTTAGCCACATCGTCAGTTAAATTGGTTCACGGTAACAACGTATCAGGTGAACTATGCCCGTCATCAGGGTAACCGACGAAACCTTGGAGCGTCTCAAGAGATGGGCGGAACCGCTCGTAGATACAGCAGAGTCTGCACTCGCCAAAGCATTGGACGCGGCAGAACAAGCGCCCACGCTCCCGAGTCGAGACTACCCCACGCCCGCTGCAAAACGGTCACGCCCCAGGCAGCGACGCCCCGTTGCAGAGAAAAAGCTCCCGCAAAAAGCCTTCCGGCAGCCATTGCTGGAAGTTCTCTACGAACTCGGCGGCGCTGCACAGGTTGCCGATCTCCAACCGCTCATGCAAAAAAAGATGGCATCCGCCTTGTTGTCGGGCGATCGGCAACCGCTGTCCACCGGCGACGAGAGATGGTGGAACGCAACCTGTTGGGAACGCAGCAATCTGGTCAAGGAGGGTTATCTGCGAGACGACTCGCCGCGCGGCACTTGGGAGCTGTCGGAGCAAGGTACCGATTTTGTTACCAGTTCCCTTTCGAAATCGCCCACTCCTTTCGTCGAGCACCTGCTCTCCATTCCCGATGTAGGCGACGACGCCGATTTCGAACGTGATCGATCGGCTCCGCGCCGCGTCGAGTTATGAACGTACTGGTTGATACCAACGTGCTTTTCGAACTGCGGAAACAGCGCAGAGCGGATTCTCAGGTGGTTGGCTGGTTCCGGGAACGCAAGGCGGAGGAGCTGTTTCTGAGCGTCCTGACCCTTGACGAACTACGTCACGGTATGGAGCGGATTCTACGTCGCGACCCTGCATCGGCCGCCACTCTCGAAAGCTGGCTGCACCGAACCGTTCAGGAATACAAGGACCGCATCATCAATGTGGATCGGGCAAGAGCACAACGTTGGGGACGCCTTTTAACGATGGCCTCGGCTACCGGCGCCTTCGGACTGGTGCACTCAAGCCCCTGCTAAGTGCTACCGGTTCGAAGCGGTATCGGGACGGGTCCGGTACTTCTCGAACCAGGCAAGGATCGTCAACACCTTCTCCATGTGATGGCTCGGGTAAATGCGAACCCCATGAGGCTCGTCCGGAAAGTGTGCCAGCAACGTATCTATGCCTCTCAGTTTGAGAGCGGTGTAGAACTGCTCGGCTTCGCTCGGCGGCGTAATCACGTCTTCCATCGGCGCGAGCATCAGCGTGGGCGTGGTGACATTGCCGACCAACGACAGTGGAGAGCGCTCCCAGTACTGCTCGGGATACTCCCAGGGCGGACCGGGAAACCAGTACTTGTTGAAAACGAGCGGGTCGTCGGTCACCAATGCGAAACTGAGCATGTTGATCACGGGATACTGGGACACAGCCGCGGCGAAGCGGTCGGTTCTGCCGATCACCCAACAGGTGAGAATGCCCCCGCCGCTGCCGCCGGTAATGAAGAGATTGTCTTCATCGATGTAGCCCCGTTCGATTATGGCGTCTACACCGGAAACCAGGTCGAAGTAGTCATCCCCCGGATAGCTGTGATAGATCAGGTTCCCGAATCTCTCGCCATAGCTTGTGCTCCCCCTGGGATTCATGAAAAGCACCACATAGCCATTGGCGGCATAGAGTTGCTTTTCGACATCGAAACGGTCACCGCCGATATCCACCGTGGGACCGCCGTGAATCTCCAGTACCAGCGGGTACTTTCCGCCGGGGTCGAAGTCCGGCGGCTTCAGAATCCAGGACTGAATCTCCTGGCCATCGAGGGACGACTCGAACCACATTTCTTCCACTGAACCGAGTCGCTTCGAGCCGAACAGGTCATCGTTCAATTTCAGGACAACTTCAGCCTCGTCTTCGCCCGCACGCAGCACACCGACTCCGCCGGGAGTGTGCCGGTCTGTATAGGTGAAGGCGATCGACCCATCCGGCGCCAGGGAATAGGAGCCTCCGAAACCGTAGTTCATATAGCCGGGCCCGACGTTGGACACCTTGTCCTGCATCTCTCCCTCCAGGCTCACATGGGCGAGTCGCGTATTGCCGTGGTGGTTGTACAGGAAGTAGATGCCTTTGCTGTCAGCGGCCCAGCGCGGGCCCTTGATGGACCTGTCGAAATCCTGGAGCAGCACACGTCCGTTTCCCCCGTCCCGGTCCATCACGTGCAGGCGGTCAAGCTGATAGTTCTGTTTTCTGTCATCGAAGCCGATATAGGCGATGTGCTTGCCATCGGGGGAAACCGTCGGCGAGGTATCCGGGCCGC
>CAZWZH010000060.1:0-3853 GCA_964638775.1 uncultured Pseudomonadales bacterium | reverse complement strand
CCGGACGACAATCCTCGACAGCATCCGCTAGTTTTGGCGGTGGCCGGGTGGCGATCCCGGCTTGGGGCACGGGCTTGGGCGACCAAGCTGCCCGCGATTTGCATTGGACCGAGGATCGCCGGTACTTGGAAAGTTCTTGGTAGCGAATCGGTAGTACCTGCTCGGAATTGCCGGGCCCGCCGCCGCGATGAGGCGATCACCGAAGGCTCGCCGAATGGCCCCGTTGGAGAGACCATGAGAAACGAACCGCCTCGCGAATTCTTTGCGTTGCACGAGATCGTGCGCGCCGCCCGCAACAACCTGTCCCACCAGGTGTGGGACTATCTCGTGGGCGGAGCCGAGACCGAGACCACCCTGAAACGGAACCGGGCCGCCCTCGACTCGGTGGGCCTCCGGCAGCACGTCTTGCGGGATGTCTCCAGCGTGGATTGTACGGGCGAGTTGCTGGGACGCCGCTTGCGCCTGCCCCTGATTCTTGCGCCGATCGGCTCGCTCGAGTCGTTTGCCGACGGTGGCGGTGCCACGGCCGCCCGGGCCGCCGCGGAATTCGGGGTTTGCCACATGCTGAGTTCCGTGTCGCAGCCGTCGCTCGAGGAGGTAGCGGCGGCGGCCGACAACATGAAGATCTTCCAGCTGTACGTGCGGAGCGATGACGCGTGGGTGGATGACATGGTCGGGCGCGCAGTGGCGGCCGGCTACGACGCGTTCGCCATCACCGTCGACGTCATGCACTACAGCCGCCGTGAACGGGACATCGCCAAGCGCTTCGACAAGACCTGGAACCGGCGCGCCCTCGACGACCTGAAGTTCCAGTCCTCGTTCGACTGGGACCGATTGGCCCGGTTCAAGTCGAAGCACGACATTCCGTTGTTCATCAAGGGAATCGCGGAGGTGGACGATGCGCTGCGCTGTGTCGAGTTGGGGGTCGAGGGAATTTACGTCTCCAACCACGGTGGCCGCCAGCTGGACCATGGCCTGGGCTCGGCGGACGTTCTCCCGGATATCGTCGATGCCGTCGACGGCCGGGCGACGATCATCGTGGACGGTGGCATCTACCGGGGCACGGATCTCGTGAAGGCGGTGGCGCTGGGCGCCGATGCCGTCGGCGTGGGGCGCCTGCTGGGCCTGGGGATGGGCGCGGGCGGCTCGGCCGGTGTCGTCCGCATGCTGGAACTCCTGGAGGACGAGGTGCAGACCTGTCTCGGTCTCATGGGGGTGACCAGCCTGGCCGACGTGGACCGAAGCATGCTGCGGTCGGCGCCCCTGGTGACGCAGCCGGGCCTGCTGAGCGCGTTTCCGCTCATCGACGTTCCGGAGCCGCAGTACTGATCGAGGCACGCCCGGTCTGCCTGGCGTGATCAGCACGGTCTAGCGCCGCTACGCGGAAATAGCCGGAAGCGGTCGGCGCGCGTGTTCCTGCCGAGGGGTCAACCGCGGGCGCCTCGGGCGTGTAACGTCGCGCCAGACCCAAGCTTCCGCGCCCGGCGGCACCGCGACACAGCGCCTGCGCCTAGCGCTCCGTCGGGCCGTGGAGCCGACCGGCCTGCCGATTCCCCAGGTACGCCCGGATGGCGGAACTTGGGACTGTTCGGCGGTTCACGACCTGAGATCATGCGGGCCAGCACGGGCCGCGGAGACGGTACCCCGAGAACCCAATCAGGAAGGATACGTAATGGCTGCCTTCATGGACTACGAAGAGCATGATGCGCTCGCATTGGCCGCGCTCGTCGCTCATGGCGAGACCACGCCGGAGGAAATTCTGGAGGCCGCGATCGAGCGGGTCGAGGCGCGGAACGGGATCGTCAACGCAGTCACCAATCGTCTCTACGACCAGGGCCGCGCCGCCATTGCCGCCGGCCTTCCCGACGGGCCGCTCAAGGGTGTGCCGTACCTCCTGAAGGACCTCGGGGCCTCCCTTGCCGGGTGCCCGACCACGAGGGGCTGCAAGTTCTTCGAGGACGTCGTTCCGGCGGAAGACAGCGAACACGTCAAACGGCTGAAGCGGGCCGGCATGGTGATCTTCGGGCGAACCAACACCTGCGAACTCGGCCTCAGCCTTACCTGCGAACCTCGGTTGCACGGTGCAACGAAGAACCCCTGGGACCAGACGCGCATTTCCGGCGGCTCGAGCGGCGGCGCAGCCGCCGCGGTTGGCGCGCGCATGCTGCCGGCGGCGCATGCCTCGGACGGCTTCGGCTCGATCCGGGCGCCAGCCGCCTGCTGCGGACTTGTCGGGCTCAAGCCGACTCGCGGGCGCAACACCATGGCGCCGTACCTTGGAGAAGGGAGCGGCGGACTGTCCACCGAGCATGCTGTCACCCTGAGTGTGCGCGACAGCGCCGCCATCCTGGATGCCACGCGCGGCCCTGGCGCCGGCGACCCCTACAGCGCGGCCCCGCCGGCTCGCCCTTTTCTGGATGAGGTCGGCGCCGATCCCGGCAGGTTGCGCGTCGCCTTCACCGCCCGCGCCCCGAATGGTGCCCGGGTCGATGCAGATGCCCTGCGGGTGCTGCGGGAAACCGCGGCCTTGGCCGCGGACCTCGGACACCACGTGGTGGAGGCGGACCCCGACATCGATGGCGAAGCTGTGGTGCCGACCTTCCTTACCCTGATGGGAGTCAATACCGTCGTGAACCTGTCGAGCCACCCGACGGCCGGCCAGCCCGTGAGGACGAAGTCGAACGCATCACCTGGCTCACCGCGAAGCTGGGCGAAGCCGCCACCGGCGCCGACTATGTCCGGGCCACCCAGACGATGCATCGGCTCGGGCGGCAGATGGCTGCGTTTCACCGCGACTACGATGTGCTGCTGACTCCAGGGCTGGCGACAGGTACGGCAGTGAAGCTCGGCTGGCTCGACATGATGATGGACGACGTGGGTGAATACTGGCGGCGGGTCTTCCACTTCTCGCCGTTCACGGTCTGGTTCAATCTCACCGGGCAGCCGGCCATCATGCTGCCGATCGGCGAGAGCGCCGGCGGACTGCCCGTCGCGGTGCAGGTGGTCGCTCCTTATGGCGACGAGGCCACCCTCTTCAGGCTGTCGGCCCAGCTTGAAGCCGCGCGCCCCTGGTTCCACCGCAAGCCTGCGATGGTGCGCGCGAGCGCCTGAACGGACGGGGACGTGCGACTAGTCAGACGACGCGGCGGTAACGATCGGCCGGGCGCAGCAATTGCCCGTTGACGGGCCCTTGCCGCATCCTTCAACCTTTCGAAAGCTTTGTTGCGCAAAGTAGTACCATGCGCTCGTACCTTAGGTGGAGCCTCTATGGCGAACCCGACAATCGGCCTTCGATTGAGCGATGCCACTTACCGACGGCTAAAGGCTTTGGGCAAAGCCCGCGACCGAAGCCCCCACGATCTGATGAAGGCGGCAGTCGAGCGGTACCTGGAGATCGAGGAAGCGTTGGAGGCTGAACGCCGATTAGTTGAGGACAGGTGGGAGAGGTTCGAACTGACGGGTAAGGCTCTGGAACATGCCGATGTTAAGTCTTGGGCGTCCGGGTTGAGTCCCGGCGTTGGTTCCGAATCTACGTAACGCGGGCCTTGCGGTGGCTGCCGGAAGCGCTCGACGACCCGAAACGCCTGCACGCGTTTATCGAACCTCATAGTCCGCAAGCTGCCGCCCGTGCAATGGGCGTTCTCTTGGCATCGTGGGGAGCCGATGCTCCTTCAGGGCAGTTTCCTGGCTACCCACGATGTCAGGAACGTTCGGATCCACTGCACGACCGCTGGTGTGTGGCGCACGTGACTTCTGAACTGTTCGGCAGCCGGCTGTGCGCCGGGCATCGGCAGGAACCGATCCAGGTTCCGGCTCACCCAGAATCGCATGCCGGATTCCGTGACCTCGGGAT
>CAZWZH010000059.1:0-20345 GCA_964638775.1 uncultured Pseudomonadales bacterium | reverse complement strand
GCCGCCTCGTCCTGGAACGGGGCGATGAAGCCGCCGGAAGCCGCATCGACGTGAATGCCGACCTGATAGCCTCGTTCCGTATTGACCTCGTCGATGACGTCGCTAACGGCGGCGACCGGGTCGTAGTGGCCGCCGTAGTGATTGCCCATGATGCACACCACGCCCATGGTGCGTTCGTCGATTGCCTCCCGCACCGTTTCGGGGTCCAGCGTGAAACTCCCGACCGACGGGTGGATCAGCCGCGGCTCGACCTCCATGTACCTGAACAGCTTCTCCCAGGCCGCTTGAAAACAGGTGGATATCACCAGGTTCGGGCGCGGGCCGGGAGTCTCCCCGGCCGTCTTGCCGTGACGCTCCGCATACCAGTTGCGCCAACGGAATTGGAGCGCCAAACCCGCGAGCAGGCAAGCTTCCGTGGAGCCGACGGTGCCCGCACCCGGAAAAACGCCATAGTCGTCGAAGTCCGGGCCCTTGGGGCAATGCCACAGGTCGGCGATCATGTTCACCGTCGTGTCGTGCAGTCTGTATGACTGCGGATAGACGGTCTGGTCGGCCAGGTTTACTCTCAATCCCATGAGGGCGATGGCCTCTTCCTCCTGGTGAAGCGTGACGTTCACATAGGACGAGGTGTTCAGCCGCTGGTCGAAGTCCAGCGCATGCGCGTTCTCCACCATCAACTTTACGGCGTCCCGATTCAGCCCGACTTCGGGAATGCGCCGCAGATTGAACCAGTCTTTCTTGACAAGCGGCGAGTCGTAATAGCCGCTGCCGCTGCCGCCGCCTTGTTCCTGTGCCAACCGTACCCGGAGTTCTTCCACTTCCAGGCGCAGGCGGTTGACTTCATCCGACACGGATCTCCCTTCCGTCATTCATAGGTGCACGGAAACGACTATAGGTTCGGGTATGCGTTTTCGCGTCCCCAACATTGGGGTGATTTACGGTTTTTTCGGCTCGCAGACCGATTCAGCTCAATCGTATCGCCTGAGCTGCGTTCTGCGCCCGCACGTCCACTTTCTTCGAATACGCGTTCTGGTCGTGCGCCATGGCGCCCGTTGGCAGGTACTCCGCGAAGGCGCCGAGACTGCGGTTGACGGTGTTTTGGTAGAAATCCGGAACAACGTCGGTCTCCTGTTCGAGGTAGTTTCGCACCTGGCGGTCGGTGTCCATGAAACCTCGTAGCTTCCGGTGGTACTTGAGACGGAAGAAGCCTTCGGAGGAATAGGCGCGCACCGCGTTCATGAGTTTCGCGATGGGCCGGTTGGTTGCACGAAATCGCCGGTACACGGCGCCGCTGGAGAAAGAGTGCTCCATCAGGTCAATCAGCAGGTCGTAGAACTCGGGCCACGCATAGTTTTTCGGCCGAACGTTCATCGCCTTGTTGTTGTCGAGAAAGTAGTGGGGAAAGCCGAGAACGCGGCCCGCGCGCTGCAGGCCGATATTCTGGGGCACCGCCTCGCCGAATGCCGAGAGCAGCGAATAAGCGGGGAAGGCGCCGGGTGAGAGCGTAATGAACCGCTTGGTGAGTTCGAACGGCTCCGCGCCTTCGTCATCGTCGAGTCCGAGCACGAAATTTGTCTGGATATAGGGAATGTGGCGCAGGATCATGTTGACCTGCTCGGACACCCGAAGAACCTTTTCTTCGCCCTGGCGCCGCCCGGTGCCGGACTTGTTTCCCAGGTCGTACCAGGACTCGATACCGGGCAGAATTGCCAGGCACCCCGCCTTGCCGAGTCGCATGGCGTTCTTCTCGGACAGAAGCGACAACGTGCTTTCAGCTAGAAAGGGAATGCTGCCGTTCGGCGCCGCCTCTTCGATGACCGACAGGTAGTCGTCAAAGCGGATGCCGAAATTGGGGTCGTGCCAGAGCACCCGAGGATTGGGCATGTTCCTGCCGATGAATTTCAGGTCCTCGCGAATCTGGGCGTATTCCAGGGGTTGATAGTCGACCTGCGAGTCGATGCAGAAGCTGCAGGTGTAGGGGCAGCCAAGACTCCCAATCATGGGTACGAACTTAAGGCGTGTGGGCGCCTTTTCGAGCGTCTTCGTGATGAATTTCCAGCGTTCCCGCACACCCGGCAGGTCGCGCGGCTGTTGCGCGGCGGAGAGGCACAGACCGAGCGGCTTGTGTAACGAACGGTCGCTGATGATATCGTCGACGACGCTCCTGTCCGTGACACCGAGCACATAGTCGAAGTAGAGCCGTGCATCGTCCGGGTAGCAACGGGCATGCGGACCTCCGAGCGCGGTAATCGTGCCGCGTTGCCGGTACAGGTGGCTGATTGCATAAGCCAACTGCGCCGAGCGCGTGAACGCGCTGATGAACAGGAGATCGAGATCCTCGGGCAGCCCATCGGTCGGGGCACCGATGCCGGTATAGCAGTCGAAATGTACCTCGTGACCGGCCTGTTCGCACCAGACGGCAACCACCTGCGGCATGATGCTCGCGAGATTGGCCCGCATGATGCGCGAGAACATTCCCTTGGTCGGCGCCCGCGCGGCGAGGTCGAGCACCCCGATCCTGAGTTTCTTCTGCACCTCTCCCTCCTTCAGTCCGGGGCGTACGCAAGTGACGTCAATTCCGATCCCACCCTGCCTGTTTGCAATAAGCACCGCCCGCCTGTGGGATGGTGACTGCAACGGCAGCGCGCGCGACAGCGATCATGCCACACAGAGATCTTTCCGATAGAGCCGATAGCGCTTGGACACGGTGCCCCCCAGCCGTTCGATGATGCTCCGCATGCCGGCGTTCTGCTCGAGGATCCACGACAACTCCCCGGACACGACTCCCCGCCGGATGGCCGGCGCGCTTGCGGCGTGAATCAGGGTCATGGCGATGCCGGGGCCGAACACGGTTTCCTGCAAGTCCTTGCGCACCCCCATCAGGGGAACCCTGACCGTCTCGGGAAATCGCACTTTCAAACGCCAGATTGGCCCGGCTTCTCGGCGGTCGTCGATGAAGCTCTGGGCGTCCATGGCAGCAGCATGATGTTCGGCGACGGAGAGTCCAACGAGGACGTCCGGATCGGGTTTCAGCGGACCTGCACCCACGGCCATACGATACGGGCGGCAGCCTGTTCGCCCGCACGCCAACGGCCAATGCCGAACTGCAGGACCTGCTGACCCGCGCCCTGCCGCCGTACGGAAGCGGGGGAGCAGGCGGTTCGATGATTGCACGGCGCCCGTCCGGTCAGCCTCCCCTGGTGCTGCATGTGGTCCCGGTGGGCGGTGAGGAGACTGACCCCGGGGCTTGGCCGATTGCGGCACTGGTGCTGATACCCAATGCCACTGAAGCCTCCGACGTGGAGGTCACCGCGGTCGCGGAAACGCTGCGCTTCACCCGTGCGGAGAGCCAGGTGGCGGTGCTCCTCGCCGGAGGCATGACCGCGCGCGAGGTCGCCGCAGCGACCGGCCGCCGGGAGGGCACGGTGCGCTCCCACATCAAGCACATGTTCACCAAGCACGGGCTTACACGGCAGGCGGACCTCGTTCGGCTCGTGCGGTCCCTGGCCGGCGTCGAACATTGACGCTGCCCCAACCCTTCAGATCGATGAGTTGAAGCGCCGTTCAGGTCGACCTTAAAACGCCGGCCCCTTTCGGGGACGGCTTCGCCGTCGCGTCGAACAACCAGCGCAGAGCGTGGTTCGACCGTACCACCAAACTCGTCGCCACGACGGTCGCCCGAACCTGGCGACGCGGAATCTTGACTTCGTCGCCGGCGGCGAAATGCGGATTCGCCTCGATGCGGCGGAGCGTCAGCACCGCCATACCCAGCGTCCACAGGAGGAACCGCCGGATGCCCGGTTCATGCCGCGGAATCGTCAGGGTGTACTCCAGCGCCGCCTCGAGATGCCCGCGGGCGATACCCACGAGAGTGAGCATGCCTTCGGCAAACGCCCGGTCGCCCGCGACCGGGGCCGGCGGGCCCGGACCGCCCCCGAACGCCTCGCGCGGCAACCAGGACACGCCCCGCGACTGGTCTTCCCAGACGTCCTTCAGGATGTTGACGAGTTGCAGACCGCGTCCGAATTCCGAAGACAACGGGTACAGCCGGTTCCGCCGGGACGCGATCTCGCCGGAATGTTCGCAGGCGAGGTCCGTGATCATCTCGCCGACCACGCCCGCGACGTGGTAGCAGTACCGGTCGAGCTCCCGTACGCTGCCGAGCCCCTCGGGCGCCCGGTCGGCGAACTCGGCCATGCCGGCGGTCATGATGTCCACGCACCGCAGGATCGCTTCGCGTTGCGCGGTTCGGAACCCGTGGGTCAGATGGACGACCAGCGCGGTATTGGCAACCAGTTCCTTCTCGGCGTCTGTCGTGGCCCCCGACAGCAACGCGCGCAACCCCGTCGCGAACGGGCCGGCCGGAACCCGGCCCGCAACGACACCGACGAAGCGCCTCAGGTATTCCCGCTTGTCCGCGGCATCGAGTGCGGGTTCGTCCTCAACGGTGTCTGCGATGCGGCAAAGAAGATAGGCATTCCCGACCACTTCCCGCAACCCTCGCGGAAGCTGTGGAATGGTGAGAGCGAAGGTCCGGGACACCCCTCGAAGAGCCCGTGCCTGGTAAGCCCATGCCTGCTCGGTCATGGCTTTCGTTAGCGTTCGCGCCCGGGGCGCGGCGAAAACCGATCCCGCCGTGGCGGCTCGGGAAGGACCCGCAACGGTACGGGCAACAGGCATGGTTGGCATCCGGCGCATCCCGCTGGCTTCCATCGTCCGAGGGCTCACGCGGAATCCGTTGCGCCACTGGCGCGCGAACGAACCGCCCCGCACAAGCCAACCTGCGAGCGTACACGGTTTTATGTGAATATAGTGCCAATTGTCCGCGCTTGAACGTTTTTATTGCGCGAATATTCAGGGTGGTGCGTCTCCCGGCTGTGCCATGCGGTAACCGACGCCGCGCACACCGAAAATGTACGTCGGCCGTTCGGCGTCGTCCCCGAGCTTCTGGCGAAGCTTCTTCACGAACGCCCGCAGGATTTTCGGGTCGCTGCCCGCCCGGCGGCTCCAGATCTGGCGCAGCAGGTCATCGTGGGTCATGACTCGCCCCGCGTTGAGCGCGAGCGCACGCAACAGCTCGAACTCGGTGGGCGTCAGTTCCAGGGAACGGCCCGCCAGCGTCACCCGGCGCCTGTCGAACTCGATGGCGAGGGCTTCCAGACGGAAAGGCTCCGGCTCCTCCTGCCCGCGCAGCGCCGCGGCGATTCGCGCCGTCAACTCGGTCGGCGAGAAGGGCTTGACGATATAATCGACGGCGCCGGCATCGAGCGCCCGGGCAATGGTCTCGTCGCGGCCGTAACCGGAGATGAAGATCACCGGCTGGTCACCGAGCTCCGGCACGCTCTCCATCAACTCGATGCCGTCGGCACCCGGCATTATCAGGTCGAGCAGGACCAGTGCCGGCCGCTCGGTCCGGATCATGTCGGCAAGCTCGCGATGGTCACCGGTCACCAGCGTGACGTAACCCGCTTCGGCCAGCGCATCACGAACGAAGCGAAGCGTGTTGGGATCGTCGTCCACCACGAGGACGGTCGTTTGGGCGCCCCCTTCGCGCAGCGGGCCCGGTGCGCCGCCACTGACTTCGCCGGTTTCTCCCGCGGCCGGGATCGTGAACGTGAACCGCGTGCCCCTGCCCGCGCCGCCGCTCTCGGCCCGGATGCGGCCGCCGTGCGCTTCCACGAGCCCCTTGCAGATGGCCAGACCCAGTCCGGACGCCCGCAGCCCGATCCTCCCGTCGATGGGGTATTTCTGGAAGAGGCGCGGAAGTTGCTCCGCCGGCACGCCCCGCCCTTCGTCGGCGACGGAGACGGCGATGTGCACGCCGTCGCGTTCCGCCGTGATCCGGATCGGCGCCGTCTCCGCCGAGTGCCTGGCGGCGTTGGCGAGAAGGTTGTTCAGCACCTGCACGATGCGCTGCGGGTCGGCCATTGCCCGCGGCAGGTCGGATGGAAGGTCCACCAGCACGTTGTGGCGGGCTCCGCCGCCGGCGAAGGTGGTCCGCGCCCGCTCCAGCAGCGCGCCGACCTCCAGGGGCTCCGGGGCGACCGAAAGCGTACCGGTGTCGATGCGCCCCGCATCCAGCAGGTCGGTGAGCAGGCTGCTCATCTGGTCGGCCTGCTCGTCGATAATGCGATGGAACTCGCGCAGCTCCGCCGGATCCAGGGCCCGCGCAGAGCCGAGCAGCGTACCGGTGGAGCCCTTGATCGCCAGCAGCGGGGTGCGCAGCTCGTGGCTGACCATGCCCAGGAAGTCTGCCCGCAGCCGGTCCAGCTCGCGAAGCGGCTCGAGGTCCTGCAGCGTGACGACCACCGACTCGACAACGTCGTCCTCAGAGCGGATTGGTGTCACGTTGACCAGCGTTGTGACGCTGCGGCCGTCCGGCACGTAGAGCTCGATCTCCTCGGCGCGCAACGTTGAGGCATCGCCGAAGGCCTGCGCCAGCGAGAACTCGTCCAGCGCGATCTCGCGGCCGTCGGGAAGCCGGCAGGTGGCCAGACGCAGAAGCTCTTCTTCCGCACCGCCCGGGCTGCTCAGGCTGCCGACGATACGCGTGGCCTCGCGGTTCAGTGACACGAGCTGACCGCTCGGCGCGTCGAACACCACGACACCTACCGGCGAGGTGTCGATCAGCGCCTCGAGGTTGGCGCGGGCGCGCCGCTCCTCGCGGTGCATGTGGGTGTTGGCAATCGCGGCGGCGGCCTGTGAGGCGAACAGTTCGAGCACCTCCTCGTCCGCATCCGTGAACGCATTGCCCTCGCCGTTCGCAGCCAGGAAGATGCTGCCGACGTACTCGCTGCCGTGGCGCATCGAAGTGCCGAGAAAAGCCGCTGCCGGGAGCAGCACGTCGGACAGGCCGTTCGCGCCGGCGTAGGCGTTCAGGTTGTCGAGCCGCACGACGCCCGGGAGCTTGCGCAAGTGATCGAATAACCGCCGGCCACCGTTCCCGTCCACCATCTCGCGGCGCGTTTCCTCCGGGAGACCGGAAAACACGACATCCTCGGGCCGGCCGGCGGCATCGACCGTGACAATGACACCATGGGCGGCTCCGGTCATCGCGCGGGCATTTTCGAGCACGGCGTCCAGCACGCTTTCGAGTTCCGCGTTCGCATTGATGCGCCGCACCGCGGCGCACAGCCTGGAGGCGTGTTCGCGCAACGCCTCGATCTCTCGCTTCAGGTCGTCATCGTCACTCAATCGTCGATCCCTCGCTGCACGGCACGCTGTGCGGGTTCCTTCGCCATGGACGGGCCCGACGACGCATCTGGGCTCCGGTACCCAAAAGCCGCGTGTATTCGCGTAATGGGCACGATTAACGGGTCGCTATTGGCACTACATTCACACAAAACCTTGTAGCATCGCAAGTCGACTCTTGCGGGATGTGGACCGAAAGATTTCAGAACCAAGGTACCCCGTCCTGGTTACCGGTTCGTCCGGCCATGTGGGCGCCAATCTGGTGCGCAGATTGCTGGACGATGGCGTTCGTGTGCGGGTCCTGACGAGGCGGGAGAGCGGCAACGAGGCGCTGGACGGCCTGGAGGTCGAGCGCGCTCACGCGGACATTCGGGATCTTGACGCCACACGGCGGGCCCTTGAGGGCTGTGCGGGCGTCTACCACTGCGCGGCCATGGTCTCGACCATCGACGGCAATCGCGCCCACCGGCGCGAGCTGTTCGAGTGCAACGTGCTCGGTACCCGCAACGTGCTGCAGGCGGCGCGGGAAACCGGGGCGGGCAGGGTCGTCGTTACCGGGTCTTTCAGTGCGGTGGGCTACGACCTCGACGACCCGTCGGCTCCGAGCGACGAATCCATGCCGTTCTACCCCATGGAGCGCACGATGCCCTACGAGCGCAGCAAGGTGCTCGTCGAGCACGAGTGTCTGCGCGCGGCCGCAACCGGGCAGGATGTGGTCATCGCCACCTGCTGCGCCGTGGTCGGTGGCGCCGACTTTCTGCCGTCGCGACTGGGCAGAACGCTCTGCGACTACGCCAACGGCAAGCTGCACGCCTACGTCGATGGGGGCTTCGCGTTTGTCGCCGCCCGGGACATCGTCGCCGGGCATCTCCTGTGCATGCGGCACGGGCGCAGCGGCGAGAAGTACATCTTCGCCAGCGAATACAAGACGATATCCGACATCCTCGATCTTTACGAAGAGGCTACGGGAATTCCACGGCCGCACCGGCGGATTCCGGCGCCGATCATGTACGCCTTTTCCGAGGTGGCCAGCTTTTACCTGAGCCGATTCCATCCGAACTTCCCGCAGCGCTTCACCCCCGGAGCCATCCGGCTGCTCAAGATGCGGCGTCGGGCCAACATCGACAAGGCCCGACAGGAACTGGGATACCGGCCCACGAGTATCCGGGCGGCGGTTCGCGAAGCCTATGCGTTCCATTACGGGCGCAATGCGATCCGGAACCCCGACGCAAGACCGCCTGCACCGGTTCCCGCCGCCTCCCCGCCAGGCCCGGCGGCAGACGAAGCGGCGCGCCCGATGGCTGACCGGCCGGCATGAACCCGCAAACAAGCACGCCCCCCGCCTTTGAGGATGCGGGTCGACTTCGCCAGCAGGCGCGGGCGGCGGGGCTCGACCCGAACTACTGGTACGCGGTCGAGGAAGTGCGCCGGATCAAGCCTGAAACGGTGGTGGAGGTTGTTTTCTGGAAGCGGTCCATCGCCCTTTACCGGACGGCGGACGGTTCGTTCCATGCGGTGGAAAACCGCTGCGCACATCGGCAGATCAAGCTTTCCCTGGGCGATGTGACGGGATGCCGGCTGGTGTGCGCCTACCACGGGTGGCAATACGACGGTGACGGACGCTGCGTCGAGATTCCCCACGACCGCTACGGACGCGGTTTTCCCAAGCTCACGCTCAGAACCTATCCCGTCAAGGTGCGCTACGGGCTCGTCTGGCTTTTCCCCGGAGACCCCGCACAGGCACAAGACCGGCAGATTCCGCACATTCCCGAGCTCGAAGGGCCGGCGCCATGGGCGTGCGTGCCGCTGGTATTCACCTGGTTCGCCCACCACTCCATGGTGATCGACAACGTCAGCGATTTCACCCACGCGCATCTTCACCGGCAGTACCGCCCGTTCGAGGGAGCGGCCCTGACGCGATGCGAAACCATCGACGACAGCGTACACGTCGCCTACGCCTCGCGGGTCGGCCGCGGGCGGATCTCCGGTCGTTTCGTCGAACACGACCGCATCGACACCGGTCGCATCGAACTCTGTTACGAGTACCCCTACCAGTGGTCCGACACCGACGGCGCCATCAAGCACTGGCTGTTCGTGCTGCCCGTCGACGAACGCACAACGCGGGTGTTCTTCCTGTTCTATTTCAGGTCGCTGAAAATTCCGTGGCTGCCGTTCCGCTTTCCCCGCTTTGCGATGACGGCGGTGATGAAGCTCTCGAACCGCCTGTTGATCGGCCCGCTCCTCGATCAGGACCGGTTCGCGGTCGAAGCCGAACAGGAAGGCTACGAATGCCATTGGGATGCTCCGCCTGTCGAACTGAACCCGGCGGTGCAGGCCTTTCAGACGGTGACCGTGCGCAAATGGCGCGAGTTTCTGGAACGCGATGGCGGATCAGGCACAAACGGCGGTTAGCCGCCCCGCCCCGCGGAGCGAGGCGCTTCCCGACCTTGCCGGGGGATGGCCGTTGCTCGGTCACTTGCGGGAGTTCCAAAGGGATCCGGTCGCTTTCCTCGCCTGGGGCTACCGGGACCGTGGAGAACTGTTCCGGTTCCGGCTCGGCCCGCGGGATTTCGCCCTTTTTGCCGGTCCCGAAGCCCACGACGTCTATTTCAAGGCCCCCGACGACCAACTCGACCCCAAATCCGTCTACCAGTTCACCGTTCCCATATTCGGGCGTGGCGTGGTCTACGACGTCGCTCCCGACATCATGACCGAACAGCTCGGCTTCCTGTTCCCCGCGCTTCGGGAATCCGCCATGCGCCGGTTCGCCAGGGCCATGTTCGAAGAGGCGAGCCTGTTCGCCGACGGTATGGGTGCCGAGGGCGAACTCGATCTCCCGGCGGCAATGAACCAGCTCACCGTGAACATTGCCAGCCGCTGCCTGCTCGGCGAGGAAGTCCGCCGCGAGGTGGATACGGGATTCGCCGAGGCCTATCACGAGCTTCAGAACGGCATCAATACCATCGGGTTCTTTTTCCCAAGGCTGCCGATCCCGGCGCATCGCCGCCGCGACCGGGCCCGGCGCAAGGTCACCGAGATTTTCGGCCGCGTCATGGCCGAGCGGCGGGCATCGGGCGCGGAACCCGACGACTTCATGCAGGCCCTGATGTGCGCCCGTTACAGGGACGGCCGGTCACTGACCGATGCCGAGATCACGGGAATCCTCGTAGCGGCGCTGTTCGCCGGCCAGCATACGAGCGCGGTGCTCGCCACCTGGACAGGGCTCGAGTTGGTGAGGGCCACGGGGTATCTCGCCCGGGTAAGGCATGAAATGTGCGAGGTCTACGCCGACGACCCCGCGATGAGCCTCGCGAGCCTCAAGCGGCAACAGGTTCTGGAGAACGCCGTGCGCGAGTGCGAACGGCTGCACCCGCCATTGATCCTGCTCATCCGCAAGGTGGTCAGGCCCCTGCGATACCGTGGCCAGGTGGTGCCCGCCGGCACCATGGCGATGGTGTCGCCGGCGGTCGCACACCGGCTGCCCCACGTCTTCGCCGACCCGGAGCGGTTCTTCCCCGACCGGTTCGCCGCGCCCTCCAGCGAACACAAGCAGCACCCCTACGCGCTGATCGGTTTCGGCGGCGGCAAGCACCGGTGCATGGGCAAGAATTTCGCCATCCTGCAGATCAAGGCGCTCTGGAGCGTGCTGCTGGACCGCTTCCACTTCACCCTCGATGCGCCTTTTCCGGCCCCGAACTACGGTAGCTGGGTTACCGGGCCCAGGCTCCCTTGCCGGCTGCGCTATCGGCGGCTTCCCGGCGCGAGCGTGCTGCGATGAACGTCGCCGTATCTGCCGGTTGCGACGTTGCGGTCGTCGGTGCGGGCCCGGTAGGCAGCCTGTGCGCGCTCGCCCATGCGCGCAAGGGGGCTCGCGTCGCCCTTCTCGAAGCCAATCCCAGGGCGTCCGGTCGCCTGGCCGGCGAATGGCTCCATCCACCCGCCGTGCGAATGTTGCACGACATCGGCATCGCGCTTGACGGCTGCCCCAACAGCAGTACCTGCAACGGCTTCGCGGTGTTTCCGGAAGACGGTTCGGAGTCGATCCTGCTGCCCTATCCCGGCGGAGCCACGGGCCTCGCGTACGAGCATGCGGCGCTCGTGGGCAAACTGCACGCGGCGCTGGAACGCGAAGCGGGCGTTGACTTCTATCGCGGCGGGCGCGTGCGCACGGTCGAAGACGGGCGGCTTTCCTTTGCGCTCAACGGCACGGAACGGTTCATGGCGGCGGAACGGGTGATCGGCGCGGACGGCCGCGCTTCCATCGTGCGCCGGTCGCTCGGGCTGTCGCCGCAACGCGCAACCTGCTCGCGCATGATCGGGTTGGTCGCCGAAGGCGTCAGCCTCCCCCACGAGGGATACGGGCACGTGGTCCTCGGAGGACCGGGCCCTATCCTCATGTTCAATCTGGGAGCGCGGCGGGTGCGCATCATCGTCGATGTTCCGCTGGACCACTGGCTTCCCCGTGACCGGGTGGCCATGCTGCTGGAATCCTACGCCGACCTGTTGCCGGACCCGGTGCGCTCCGCCTTCGTCGATACGTTGCGACGCGGCAACTTCCAGGCGGCGGCCAACGAGCTGCAACCCCGGGTCACCTACGGGACCCCGCGGCGGGTGCTCATCGGCGACGCGGCGGGACACTACCACCCACTGACAGCGGTCGGAATGACCCTCGGATTCGACGATGCGCTGGCCATTGCCCAGAACGGGGATTTCGGCAGGTTCGTGGCGAATCGTGGGCAGGCGACCCGGGCGCCGGAGTTCCTGTCACTCGGGCTGTACGAGATCTTTGCCGACCACCGGGTCGAGGCGGCGGCGATGCGGCAGGCAGTCTACCGGCGCTGGCGGGCAAGCTCCGCAGTCCGCGACAGGACCACGCGTCTCCTGGCCTGCGAAGATGCATCGGTCGTTCGCCTGGGCCTGACGTTCCTGGCCGTCGCGGTCGATGCGGTTTTCAGCGCGTTCCGTCACTCCGTCGACTTGCCGGCCCGGCGCCGCGCCCGTGAACTGGCTCGTGCGCTCGGTGCCCGTGTCGGACATTTCCTGCGTGGATATCGCCGGCTGCACAGGGCCGGGCAAACGCCCAGCGAACGCCACGAGCGCGTCTGGGGCATGTTGCCGCGCGCATTGCCGACCTCCATGCACGCCCGTAGCCGCGATCCCAGGCCGGCGTTCCCCACCGCGGCAATCGATGCGCGCGAGACGCTGCAACGCGCCACCGAACGGCTGCTTGGGCTGCAGCGCGAGGACGGTCGCTGGGAAGGCGAGATGGTCTGGTGTCCGATGCTGACCGCACAGTACGTGCTGCTGCATCACATCATGGGGCTGCAACTGGAACCTGGCCGCAAGAAGCTTGTGCTGTGCCAGTTCGGGCGCACACGGCTCGAGGAAGGGCTCTGGGGTCTCCATGAGCACTCGCGGCCATACCTCTTCGTGACGGCCCTCGTCTATGTGGCTGCGCGGCTGCTCGGCGTTCACCGGGAGGACCCTCTCATTGCGCGCGCCGGGCGTTTTCTCCGCTCGGAAGGCGTGCACCGCATACCGGGTTGGGGAAAGTTCTGGCTGGCCCTGCTGAACCTCTACGATTGGCGTGGCCTGAATCCCATCCTGCCGGAGCTGTGGCTCCTGCCCGGCCGCATACCGCTGCACCCGTCGAACTGGTACTGCCACACGCGCCTCATCTACATGGCGATGGCGACGGTATACTCGCACCGGTTCCAGGCGCCGGTGACGCCGCTGATCGAAGCGCTGCGGGAGGAGCTCTTTCCGGAAGGGTTCGAGCGTGTCGACTTCGCCGCCGGCCGCAAGCGGCTTAGAGAAGGCGATCTCTTCGCGAGACCCACGATACGGCTTCGGGGCCTTTATGCCATCGGGCGGGCTTACGAACGGCTGCATTCCAGGCGGCTGCGCGGACGATGCGTGAAGGCGCTGGCGGGGCGCATTCGCTGGGAGCTTGCCAGTTCCAGCCACACGAGCATCTCCCCCGTCAGCGGTTTTCTCAACATCCTTGCGTTGTGGCTGCAGGATCCTGATGACCGCGACTGCCGGAAGGCGCTGGCCCAGGCCGATGGCTGGATCTGGGAGGACGAGGACGGCGGGACGCGCGTCACCGGGGCCAGAAGCGCATCCTGGGACACGGGATTCGCCCTACAGGCGTTGGCGAGCGCCCGAGGCGTCCCCGGTGCGACGGATGCGCTCCAAAGAGGCAGTGAATTCCTTCGCAGCCAACAGATCCGCGAAAGCTTTCACGGATACCGGGCCGCGTACCGGAACGACCCGAAGGGCGGCTGGTGCTTCGCCGGCGTCTGGCATGGCTGGCCGGTATCCGACTGCACCGCCGAGGCCGTGCTTGGCCTGCTTGCGTCCCGCCCCGAGACAGGCGACCCGCAGGCGCTCCGCGAAGCCATCGCGTTCATGTTGCGCGGCCAGAACCGCGACGGCGGCTTCGGCAGCTACGAGGCACGACGCTCGCGATTCGGCCTCGAGTGGCTGAACCCGGCCGAGATGTTCGGCGAGTCGATGACGGAGCGTTCCTACGTGGAGTGCACGGCCTCCTGCCTCGCGGCACTGGCCGCGTGCGGTGATCGTTACCCTGCCATCGTCGACGCGACCGCCGAGCGTGCGATGCGGCGGGGTGACGCCTGGCTCCGACGCACCCAGGCAAGCGACGGGGCATGGCGTGGCGTATGGGGCGTGCAGTACATCTACGGCACCTTCTTCGGCATCAGGGGCCTGGTCGCCGCGGGGGCCGATCCGGGCGATCCGGCACTGCGACTCGCCTGCCGATGGCTGCTCGGCCACCAGCGTGACGATGGCGGCTGGGGCGAGCATCACAGCGGTTGCCTGAGCGGCCGCTACGTTCCCCACGTCGAGAGTCAGGTTATCCAGACGGCCTGGGCGTTGATCGCGCTACTCGAGGCGGGCGACTCCAACTGGGCCGCCATCGCGCGGGGCGCCCAGTTCCTGATCGACACCCAGGAACCGGACGGAACCTGGCCCCGGCAGGATATGGCGGGCGTCTTCTTCCGCACGGCACTGCTCGACTACGTCCTCTACCGGCAGTACTTTCCGCTGCACGCCCTCGGCCTGTACGAAAACCGCCGTCGGTCACGCCACGACGCAGCCAAGGCGCACCCATCCGAAACCGCGGCGACCGATCGCATCAATGCCGAGCACGGGGACCCGCGAACCTATGGCGAGATCGGCGTTATTGGCGGTACCACGCCAGGTTCAATGAAACGCCAGGTTCGGGGGCGTCAAGAACAACCGGCGCGGTGACCCCCGGATTGTCAATCAGGGTGGCCCAGGGCTTCAGCGCCTCAGGTTACGGTCGAACAGGCTGTGCAGCCGCGCCCAGTGGCGCTCCGCCGCCGACTTGTCGAAGATGCCGGTGCGGGTCGGAAACGCGAAACCGTGCCCGGTTCCCGGATACCACTCGACCCGCCCGTTCACGCCGGACTCGGCGATGGCAGCCTCTACCTTCGCGATGAGCTCCGGCGGCGCATAGTCGTCGCGCTCGGCGGCGGCAATGTATATCTCTCCCCGGGTGTTCACGAATCCGCGGTGGGGCGAGTCGTCCGCATCGACCGCCAGGCGCACCCCGTAGATGGAGGCGGCGCATTGAATCCTGTCGGGATAGGCGGCCGCCATACAGAGCGCGAAGGGCCCGCTCATGCAGTAGCCGACGCAGCCGATGCGGCCCGCGTCGGCATCCGGTTCACTCTCCACATGGGCGATCAGCGCCCCGGTGTCCTTGACGATGATCCCGTTGGTGAGTCGATTCATCAGCGAGAACATCTCTTCCTGGTTCGAGCGGTCTGCGAAGTTGAGCACGAAATCGGGGTTGGAGCGGTAGTAAAGATTAGGTAGCACCACGTAGTAGCCGGCCGTCGCAATCCGGCGGGCCATGTCGCGGAGTTCCTCCCGCATCCCCGGCGCATCCATGTAGAAGAAAACAACCGGAAAGGGGCCGCCTTCGTCCGGGCGGGTGATGAAGGTGCTCATCGCACCGTCGGGCGTGACGAGGGGGATCTCGGCTTCGATCACGGGGACTCCTGTCGCGGTTTCGTCAAGGGCGGGATTCTACGTCCTCCTGCCGTACAATTCGCGCCCCGCAGTACCGGTCAAAACCGACGGCCAGCCGGACGATTGCGGACACCCGCCTGTCCTGCCACCATCGGGGCGATGTCCAGCAAGCAACGCCTCGACCCCTCTGTCTTCGACCTGCCGGTCGAGCGGCTCCGCGCCGGGTACTTCACCGACAAGTACTTCGTGCGCACCCGGGACGCCCTGCGGGCCGGCACTGTCAGCCCGTCTGTGTTGATGCAGGTGTTCTGCAAGCGCGCCGGAATGCTGTCAGGCATCGATGAGGCCATCGCCCTGCTCAAACTCGGCAGTGACGACTGGTCGGCGCTCCGCGTCCGCGCACTGCACGAGGGTGACCGTTGCGAACCGAATGAAACGGTGATGACCATCGAAGGCCCATACGAGGGCTTCGCGATCCTGGAGACGCTCTATCTCGGTATTCTTGCCCGCCGCACCCGCATCGCCACCAATACGGGCAAAGCCGTAGAGGCCGCACGGCCAAAGAACGTGCTGTATTTCCCCGCACGGCACGACCATTGGTCGGTGCAGGCCGGCGACGGCTACGCGGCGCACCTGGCCGGTGTCGCCGCCGTTTCCACCGACGCCCAGGCAGCCTGGTGGGGCGGCCTCGGGGTGGGTACGGTGCCCCACGCCGCCATTGCCGTCCATGGGGGGGACACCGTACTCGCAGCCCGCAAGTTCGCCGGGCGATTGCCCGAAACCGTGCCCCTTGTCGTGCTCGTCGACTTCGAAAACGACTGCGTGGGCACTTCGCTGGCGGTGGCTCGTACCCTGGGCAGGCGACTTTACGGTGTGCGCCTCGATACCGCACGCGACCTCGTGGACAGGAGCGTCGCCGGCAACGCGGGCGAATTCGACCCGCACGGCGTCAATCCAGCGTTGGTGCAGAACGTTCGCAATGCCCTCGACCGCGCAGGGTTCGAAGCGGTTCGAATCGTCGTGTCCGGCGGGTTCGACCATGAGAAGATACGGCGTTTCGAGGCGCTGGGCCTGCCGGTGGATGCATACGGAGTCGGTTCGTCCCTCGTCGAGAACGACGGCAGTTTCGACTTCACCGCGGACATTGTGCTGGTGGAAGGCAAGCCCGCCGCCAAGGCCGGCCGGCGGTTCCGGCCCAATCCGCGCCTGACGGAGGTAACGTAACCGTGGAAGTGTTCTGGGATGTGGATACCCAGGTCGATTTCATGCTGCCTCACGGCAAGCTATACGTGAACGGCGCCGAAACACTGGCCCCCAACCTCGCCCGGCTGACGCGCTTCGCACACGACAACGGAATCCGCATCGTCGCCAGTTCCGACAACCACGACCCCGGCGATGAGGAAATCTCGGAGAACCCGGACTTTCAATCCACCTTTCCGCCCCATTGCCTGCGCGGAACCCAGGGCCAAGCGCGAATAGCGGAAACCACCCTGCGCGATCCACTGGTGGTCGAACCGGAACAGAGAGCCTCCGAGGTATTGGCAAGGCTCGAGCATCACCACGGCGACGTTCTGTTCCACAAGCGTTTTTTCGACGTGTTCACCAATCCCAACGTCATTCCCGTGCTCAATGCCTTGCAGGCTTCCCGAGTGGTGCTTTACGGCGTCGCACTCGATGTCTGCGACCGGTATGCCGTGGAAGGGCTGCTGCGACGCTTTCCCGATACCTCGATCACCGTGGTCACCGATGCCGTTCAAGCACTCGATGAGAGCGCACGGCGCAACCTGTTTGACGATTGGCAAAAGCGGGGTGTAACGCTAAAGCCGACCGGGGAAATCTTGCGCAGCCGGCAATTGTCCAAGCCGAAAACCGTCGATATCTCAACCTGACTCCTGACATTCGTCCATAGCCGCCAGGATTCTCGGCACGCAGAATCCAGGTTGATCCTTCCCAAGGATCGAACATGAACCAAACGCGGACCACAATGATTGACGACTGGGGTTCAATGAACCATACTAGGGTTCATTGGGTCATAAGCGTCTGATGCAGTCGCTGGTTCCGATCGGGTCCTTCGAGAAAAAAGCCCGGAATCTGCTGGGCGATGCGGGATTCGAGGACTTGCTGGAGTTTCTGGCCAGGCAACCCAGGTCCGGAAGCGTCATTCCGGGAACGGGTGGTTTGCGAAAGGTCAGGTTTGCGCGTCCCGGTCTTGGCAAACGCGGCGGTGCTTGAGTGATCTATTTCAATCACAGCGAGCACAAGCCGATCCTTCTGCTCCTGATATATGCGAAGGCGGAACGGTAGGACTTTGACGCGGACCAGGCATCAAGACTGCGAAAGTATGTCGATGAGATCGTTCAGCAATTCGAATAGGCGGTAGTAATGGACAAAGCACTTTTCGACGAATTGGAGTCGAATCTCCAGGAAGCGGTACGAGTCGCCAGGGGAAGGGCAGCACCAAAAACCGCCTACGTACTGGTAACGTCCACCCAGATCAAGGCGATGCGACAGCGGCTGGATATGTCTCAAGCCGTCTTTGCCCGCACGTTTCATCTCAGTCTCGATACCGTCAAGGGCTGGGAGCAAGGCAAGCGCTCACCGGACGCAGCCGCCTGCAACTATCTGCGCGTCATCCAGGCCAATCCGGAATTCGTGCGCAAATCGCTGGTGGCTTGAAGCCGGGCTCAGTCAGCCGGCCGGAGAATATCGCCGGAACCGTGGTGTACATGGCATCGCGGGCGGGTGACTACCTGATGGGTGAAACGCTGACGCTGGACGGCAGTTTTACCTACGCACGCTGATTCGGCCGCTACCGCAGCAATCCCCATGTCGGAGCGCCGGAGTGGAACTCCGGCCGCCGGCCAGCCTATGCGGTTTCCGTATCAGCCTCGCTCAAGCCGAATTCCGCGTGCAGGGCGCGTACGGCAAGTTCCAGGTAGCGCTCCGCCACGACGACGGAGATCTTGATTTCCGAAGTGGAGATCATCTGGATGTTGATGTTCTCCGCCGCCAGCGCATCGAAAAAGCGGGCGGCGACGCCGGCATGGGAGCGCATGCCCCGGCCGACCACGGATACCTTGGCGATCCGGTTGTCGCCGGACAGGTCCCGCGCACCGAGCTGCCCGGTCACCGGCTGCAGCAGTTCCAGGGTCTTCTCGTAGTCTTCCCGCTTGACCGTGAAGGTGAGGTCCGTGAGCCCGTCTGCGCCGGTGTTCTGCACGATCATGTCCACTTCGATCGGCTCGCGGCCGACCGGCCCTATGATTTTCGACGCGACGCCCGGGACGTCCGGTACGCCGGTCATGGTGATCTTGGCTTCGTCGCGCGCATAGGCGACGCCGGAGACGAGCGGTTCTTCCATGGTTTCGTTCTCCATCGTGATCAGTGTGCCCGGGCCGTCTTCGAACGTGGACAGAACCCTGAGCGGAACCTCGTAGCGGCCGGCGAACTCGACGGACCGGGGATGCAGCACCTTCGAGCCGAGGCTCGCCAGTTCCAGCATTTCCTCGAAGGTGACAAGGCCGAGGCGGCGCGCATCGGCGACGATGCGCGGGTCGGCCGTATAGACGCCGTCGACATCGGTGCAGATCTGGCACTCGTCCGCCTCGAGGGCAGCGGCAAGCGCGACGGCGGTGGTGTCCGAGCCGCCGCGGCCGAGGGTGGTCACGTTCCCGGCGCAGTCGATGCCCTGGAAACCGGCCACCACGGGCACGACGCCTTCGGCCAGCGCCGTTTGCAGGTCGCCGGTCTCGATGCGTTCGATGCGTGCCCTGCGATGGTTCGAATCCGTGTGAATGCGAATCTGGTGTGCCAGAAACGACTTGCCCGGATAGCCGAGATCAGTCAGCGCCATGCTCAGCAGCGCAATGGTCACCTGTTCTCCGGAAGCGAGCAGCACGTCCATCTCCCGGCCCAACGGGCGCTCGCAGACCGCCATGCCCAGGTCGTCGAGCCGGTTGGTCTCCCCGCTCATCGCCGAGACCACGACAACGACCCGGTCGCCCGACTTCAGGTTTCGCGCCACCCGTTTCGCGACCCGCTGGACATGGTCGACCGAGGCGACGCTGGTACCGCCGAATTTCTGGACGATCAGTGCCATGCGGGCGCTCCTCGCCGGTTCACCCGGTTACTCGACGCAAAGATCCAGCCACTGGCCTCGGCAGCAATCAGTTCCGTGAATTCCGGGGAAAGAGCCATTATCGAAGATTCCCGCCGCTCACGGCGTACCGCCGGAACGCTCACGAACCCATTCGGCGACCATCGCCATTGCATCGCCCAGCTTCTCCGGTGCATCGCCGCCTCCGGCTCTGGCCAGCACCGGGCTGCCGCCTCCACGGGCGCCGACGACTGCGCCGACCACCTTTATCAGTTCCGGCGCCTGCATGCGCTCCGTGAGATCATTCGAGACGCCCGCCACCAGGTTGACTTTGCCCTTGTTCTCCTGCGCCAGCAGGATCACCACCGGGTTCAGCCTGGACTTGAGCAGATCCAGGGTCTGCATCATGGCTTTGGCATCCCCCTCGATTTTCGCAGCGACCACCTTGATACCGTTCACGTCCTGCGCGCCATCGACAAGGTCGGATCCGAAGCCGGATGCGAGCCGTTGCGTCAGCTCCTTGACTTCCCTGGCCAGGCGCCGGTTTTCCTCGACAAGCGACGCGACGCGATCCTCGAGGTTCTGCGGGATTGACTTCAAGGTGTCCGCCAGGTGCTGGACGAGACTGTCCACCTTCGAGACCCGCTTTAGCGCCGCCATACCGGTCACCGCTTCGATGCGGCGAACGCCCTGGGCGATGCCCGACTCGGCGGTGATCCTGCACAGGCCAATATCGCCGGTGCGCCGTACATGGGTGCCGCCACAGAGTTCCACGGACCAGTCGCCGCCCATGGTCAGTACACGCACTTCGTCGCCGTATTTTTCGCCGAACAGGGCGATGGCGCCCTGCTCGATGGCTTCGTCGTAGCTCGTTCGAGCAACACCGACATCGGTGTTTGCGAAAACCTGTTCGTTGACCAGCGCCTCGATGTCGGCCAGTTCCCCGGTCGTCACCGGCTGGCCGTGCGAAAAGTCGAAGCGCAGGTGTTCAGCATCCACCAACGATCCCATCTGGCTGACGTGCGGCCCGAGCACC
>CAZWZH010000058.1:0-26944 GCA_964638775.1 uncultured Pseudomonadales bacterium | reverse complement strand
CAGGGGCATGGAGTTCCTGGTGCTGGACCAGACCCGGCCCGACATCGGCATGCCGGTAGCGCGCGTCATCGTGCCGGGCATGCGGCATTTCTGGGCGAGACTCGCACCCGGACGCCTGTACGACGTCCCGGTCAGTATGGGCAATCTTGATCGGCCTCTCGGTGAAGCCGACATGAACCCCGCTCCTGTCATCGCGTAAGGAGGCCAGATGAACATCGACCAGGCTGTCACACTCACCCAGGACCGTCTCGCCGAAGAGGGGGGCAGCATGGGAGAACTGCTTGGGCATTTTCGCAACCGGATTTCACCGGTCCTGATCGGAGACCGTCAATGGAAACGCATCATTGAATGTGCAAGGGATCTTCCGGTCACCATGGGCGCCCTTCCATTCGGCTTCGAGCTGCCGCTGCAGAATCCCGAACCGGTGGCGGACCTGGGCGTTTCGCTGGCAAGCGGAACCAGGCCGGCGGCGTTTTTCCGCGAGTGCGCGCGCAATGACGGGGCGAATGAAACCGCCAGAGCGATTACGCGCCTGTTCAGGCAAATGGAAAGCGAAAACCCGGCCCTGCGTGAAATCGTTGGGCGCAAGCTGATGCTCGAGTACGACATCGGTTCGGCACCAGGCGGTGCGAACGGGGTTCCGGGAATGTTCCTGCGACCCGGCGAACGCCCCATCGTCGGTGCGGCCGGTCAGGCGAACGATGCCGATACAGTGGTTGAAGCGCTCCTGTCCTGCGTCGGTTGGGAGATGAACGATGCGGAGCGGAAAAATGTCGAACGCGTTTACCTGGCGCAGCCGGAAGATACCCGCCTGGACTCATTTGGTGTATTCCCGTCCCGTTCGCGGTCGATACGTCTTGCGATCATGGGATTCAAGGCGCAGCAGGAGCTGTGTTCATATCTGGAATGCACGGGCTGGCCTGGACGGATACCGGCCGTCGGCTCCGTGATCGCACGATTCAGGGAGCGCGCGAACATTGTCCGATCCGGGGTAAACCTGGACGTGCGGGAAGAGGGTCTCGGCCCGACGCTTGGCCTGACACTCATTGTCAGGCAGAGATATACGAAAGACTCGCGTTACTGGCTCGACGGCCTGACCGACTGGGATCCGTTTCTCGATGCATTGAAGCATGAGGACCTTGTGGTTCCGGAGAAACTCGCGGCGCTTGCCGGCTGGGTTTCGAAACCGACGACGCTATTTGCCAGGTCCGGGCGATTCGTGCTGCTGCGAGGCATTCACCATATCAAGCTGGTCATGGCAGGCGACCGACTTCAGAAAGCGAAGGCGTATGTATTCATGGTGCTTTCCGCAGCGGTCCACACCTGACAACGAGCCCAGCAGATACGCCGACACGCCACGCGCCCCGCAAGGGTATGCGGGGCCCGTTCAAGCCATGAACCGATGCGATCCTGTGGTTCCGCATCGTGTCCGGCTAGCAGCCGGCTATCGGTTCTACCAGCAGCAGCAAAGGCCAGCGGAGATCGCTTCCAATTGCTCCTCGGTGATGTTCGGATCCGGTGGCAGCGCGAGATGCACGGTCTGCATGTCGCTCTCATGGACCTTGATCGTCATCGACTCGGGAATGGTAATTCCCAGTTCTCCACTGATGGTAGTCTTGGGATCTGCAAGAAGCGCTTGCCTGAAATCCTCGTCCAGGGCCGACTTCTCAATGATCTGTTGCAGCATTTCATCGCCACTTCTCATGGCCATCTCCTTCGCTTGTTTCCGACGATCCAACTCGTCGATTTGAATATACTACAAAACCTTTTGAATACATTACAAGAGTATTTGGCGGAACGCAACGCCTCGTTCTGCCGTCGGTCGCCTCCACGCGGCGATGCGGACGCAAACCCGCGGCCTTCCCGGCGCCACGCCAGGCAATGTTGGCGTCGCCCACCAGTCCAGTTGCGAACCCGTCCGGGCTGCCCGGGATCAAGGTACAATGAAACCTGTCCATCACGGGACCCGTGCGAATGTTCCCTGTCCAAGAAGCCGCCGAATCCCCGCTTGTCGGCTCTGTCCGGGCAAATGGTCTCATGCGCCGTCAAAGCGTTGTGATCCGCATTCTGGCATTCGTGCTGGCGTACTTCTGCCTGCCGGCAACACAGGTCCAGGCCGATGAGGAAACCCCGGAAGAAAAAGGCCTGAGAATCGCACTTGAGTCGAGCGCCAGAAACGATGGTTTCGGAGATTTCACCGCCGGATTGACAATGGTGCTGCGAGACCGCCACGGGCGGGAGAGCGTCCGTCAGATGCGTTTCAAGGTGCTGGAAGTGATTGCGGACGGTGACAAGAGCCTGTTCGTGTTCGATCAACCCCGAGACGTGCAGGGGACCGCGCTCCTGACCCACTCCCACATCAACACCCTGGACGACCAGTGGCTGTATCTGCCCGCCCTGAAGAGAGTGAAGCGCATCAGCGCTTCGAAGCGTTCGGGATCGTTCATGGGCAGCGAGTTTTCCTACGAAGACATGAGCCCGCCGGAGGTGGAGGAATACAATTACAGATACCTTCACGACGAGCCCTGCGGCGAACTCGACTGTACGGTAACCGAGCAGGTGCCCCTGGACGAGAAGTCAGGGTACAGCAAGAAGCTGCTCTGGCAGGACACGGGCGAGCTTCGAACCTGGAAGATGGAGCTTTACGACCGCAAGGGCTCGCACCTGAAGACGCTCACTTTCGAGAATTATCGGCAGTATCTCGATCGGTACTGGCGGGCAGGCCGACAAACAATGGTGAATCACCTCACCGGCGCGAATACGGTACTTCACTGGACGGACTTTCAGTTTCGCACCAATCTTGACGACAGCGAGTTCACCCAAACGGCACTTCGACGCGTGCGCTGATGCGACCCGGCGCCACAATCGCGGCCTTCGCGCTAGTGGCCGCTGCAGGTGCCGCCGCGCAGCCTCTTGACCTGTCGGGCGACCTGAGCGTTCAGGCGCGATGGTATCCGCGCTCGCCGGCCTTTGATGGCCAGCGCTCGGGCACCGGCGGGCTGGTCGCGGAGCCGACGCTTTACGGGGAAATCGCGCGAAGCGCCAGCTTCACCCTGACCCCGCTCTATCGATACGACAGCGCCGACTCGCAGCGCACGCACGCGGACCTGCGCGAGGCGTACCTGTTGACGTACGGCGACTGGGGCGAGAATTCCTGGGAGCTGCGGCTCGGGCTCGACCGCGTTTTCTGGGGCGTGGCGGAGCTGCACAATCTCGTGGACATCGTCAACCAGCTCGATCTCGTCGAACACCCCCGCGACCGGCCCAAACTGGGTCAGCCCATGGCGCACCTGACCGTTTCCGGCGACTGGGGCATCGCTGAACTGTTCGTGCTGCCCTATCACCGCAAGCGCACCTTTCCCGGGCGTGGCGGCCGCCTCCGCGCGGGCCGGCCGATCGAAAGGAAAGCCGTCTACGAGAGCGGCGCCGAAGAGCGTCACGTGGACTTCGCGGCTCGATACAGCCATACCGTGGGCCTGCTCGATTTCGGCCTGAGCGCCTTCGTTGGAACGAGCCGCGAACCTTCGTTTCTTGCGGCGCGACAATCCGGCCCGATGTCGTCAATCGACACTGTATTGACCCCGTTCTACGAACAGATTCGGCAATTCGGCATTGACGCGCAACTCACCACCGGGCCTCTTCTCTACAAGATGGAAGCCATTCACCGTAGCGGAGCGCGCAATCTGCTGGGCCAGGAAGAGGACTACCGCGCCTTCATCTTCGGCCTGGAGCACACTCTCTACGGCCTGTTCGGCTCCCCGGCAGACTTGACGGTACTCGGCGAGTGGCTCTACGACGACCGCGGGCGCCGTGCCGCAAGCATCTGGGCGAACGATCTGTTCCTGGCGGCCTTCCTCGCATTCAACGATGTGCAGGGCACGGAGCTGGCCGCAGGCGTCCTCGGTGACCTGAGCCGCGACTATCGCGCGCTGAACCTGGAGCTGAAACGCCGCATTACGGGGAATTGGTCGGTACGCTTCGAAGCGATCGTGAACCTGAAGTCGGACCCGGAAGACCTGACCTACGATGGACGGCGCGACAGTTTCCTGGGCGTGGGATTCACATACAGCTTCTGACGGCCTCGGCAGACGATGCCTGATATGCTTGTTCATGTTCATGCGCGCAGGAGAACGCCCCGGCAACATTCTGCGTGATTCGAATGAGCGGTGCAGGAAGGGTCCAATGACCAACAGGGTTGGAAGCGATTCAGCTTGATGCAGCCGGGCGCCAGTTCGTTACGGAAAATCGCCGTCGTCGGCCGCGGCACCGCGGGCTCCCTGGCCGCCGCCAACGTCACGCGCCTGCACCCCGACAGCAAGCACGAGTTGCATCACATTTACGACTCGCGCATCCCGGTCATCGGCGTGGGCGAAGGCAGTTGGCCAAGCCTGGTTCGGGAACTCAAAGCCCTGACCGGATTGCCCCACGAAACCGTCCAGGGGCGCTTGAACGGAACGCGCAAGTACGGTGTCGCATTCGAGGGATGGGGCCGGCGCAATCGGGACTTCACCCATTATTTCACGCCGCAGCAGGTGTCCTACGCCTACCACCTGTCCGCCGACGTCATGGCGGAACTGCTGCACGCGAGCACGCGCGCGCGCCACATCGACGCGAAGGTGCTCGACATCACCAGCAAGGAAGGCGGCGCCCTGGTGGAATTCGAGGGCCGGCCGCCGGAACGCTATGACCTGGTCTTCGATGCCCGCGGTTTCCCCAGGAAACTCGATCCCGGCCGGCACATCGACATCTCCTTCATCCCCACCAACACAGCCGTGATCCGCCGCTGCCCGTCAGTCATCCGGAAAGAGCATGACGGGCCCGTCGTGCAACACACCTATACCCGGGCGGTGGCGCGCCCGCACGGCTGGATATTCGTCATTCCGCTTACCGTGCACACCTCTTACGGTTACATCTTCAATCGCGACGTTTCCAGCCCTGCCGACGTCGAAGCGGACTTCAACGCCTTTCTCGAGTCCGACGGCGTCCACGAATTCGAGCAACGTGCCGTCATTCCTTTCCCCAATTTCGTCCACCGCCGGATTTACGATGGCCGCGTGGCCCGCATCGGCAACGCAGCCGCGTTCATGGAACCCCTGGAAGCGACGGCCATCGTATCCGCCCAGATTCAGATCGGGATGGTTCTGCAGATACGCCTCAACCGGCCTCCCGAGCACCTGAAGCGCGATGCGCGAACGGTGAACCGATTTCTCGTCGACAGCATGCTCCGTTACGGGCTGTTCGTCGGTTGGCATTACTCCTGCGGCTCCAGGTACGACAGCGACTTCTGGCGTCACGCCCAGGATCACGCCTGGCCGAAACACCGCAAGGCAGCGCATCCCGAAGCGGTGGATTGCGACGCGCTCGGCAAATTCGATGAAATGATCGAACTGTTGAACCGGCCGGTGATCGACCAGGAGGACTGGAACCGGATGTGCGCGGTGCCGCTCACCAGCTACGCCCAGATGTCCCAGGGCCTCGGCTGCCAGCCTCCCGCCCCATGAATTTCCACGATTTCAGCGCGCCGCAGGGGGATTGTGGCACATTGCACTGGCTGCAGCGGCCCTGGTCGGCGCGACACTTAGAAAGTCGCCCTGACTTTGGTTTAAACTGAGGCGCAACAACTTACTCTTTGTTGCCCGGGAACAGCAGTTTTGAGTCAGGCGAGAAAGGCAACCGGCAGCGCCGGGGGAACCGACGGCACCAAGGCCGCCGAGCGGCGGGCGCGCATTCTCGACGCCCTGCGCCGTTGCATTCTGCGGCAGGGGTACTCCGCAACTTCCTTCAACGAACTCGCCCAGGAAGCCGGCATGTCGCCCAGCCATGTCTTCTACTACTTCCAGGGCAAGGACGCGGTACTCAAGGAACTGTACCGCGACCTGGCCCAGCGCCTGATCGCAAGCGTGTCGCTGCTTCAGGAAAAATCTCCCGAAGAACAGTTTCAGGCGATGTCAGACTACGCATTCGCCGGCGAGGCCTTCACCCACGACGAACGTCTGGTATTCACCGAGCTGATCGGCCAGTCCCTGCATAACCCGAGCGTCCGGGAAATCCGCGACGGGCTGACCACGGCGGTGGTGCAGTATCTCACCAACGTCTTTGAGGACTGCGAGCGGGCAAAAGGGCTGAGCGCCGACAACTCGGGGCTCGTCGCCGCCGCGCTGGGAACGGGGCTCATCGTCTTCTGTTGCTGCGACCTGTTGCCTCCGGACCATGCGCGCATTCTGCTGCACGAGGGACTCAGGAAAATTGGCGGTTTCGAGATTCAGGCGGGCATGGAGATCGACCCGCCCGACGGGGACTGAACCGAGGCCGCGCGGGGCGGAGCCACTTGGAGCCAGTGCAACCCGACGACATCGACGGCTGGTTTGAATCCACCACGGGCTCGTTCGGGCAGCTCTCGTCCTGGTCTATGGAACACCTGCTGACCTGGGCGGTGCTCTGGCAGGCGGTGGGGCTCGTCGTGCTGGCGGGCGCCACTTACTTCCTCGCCAGGCCGCTGCGAACAACTCTCGAGCGGCGGGTGGGCGAACTGCGCTCCGACTCCGGGCCGGGCCGCCTGGCGAAATCCGCCCTTGCCCACATTTACGCCATTATCTTCCTGACGCCGCTCTGGCTTGCGATCGGCATCCTGGTGCAGCTCGACCTCGCCGCCGGCAACGACCTGCTGGTGGTGATCGCGAGCCTGCTGAGCGCCTGGGTGCTCATCAAGCTGTCTTCGTCGTTCATCGCCAACCGCCTGGCGGCAAACCTGATCTTCGTGTTCGCCTGGTTCGTGGCGGCCCTGAACATCCTCGGCCTGCTCGATGCCCTGATCGCCACACTGGACGGCGTCGCGATTCCGTTCGGCAGTGCCAGGCTGTCGCTGCTCAGCATCGTCAACGGCGCCCTCCTCTTCGCGGTGCTGCTGTGGGTCGCACTGACACTCAGCCGGCTTGTTCAAGACTTCATTCGCGGACATTCGGATATCAGCCCGAGGGCCCAGGTGCTGCTGGGCAAGGTGGTGCGTTTCACGATGATCACCGTGGCGGTGGTCGTCGCACTGACCAGCATCGGCCTGAATTTCGCCGCTCTTGCCGTCTTCACGGGCGCACTCGGCGTCGGCATCGGCATCGGCCTGCAGAACCAGGTCTCCAACCTCTTGAGCGGCCTGTTCCTGCTGCTCGACAAGTCCATCAAGCCTGGCGACGTCATCGAAGTGGGCACCACGTTCGGCTGGGTGAAGGACATGCGGGCCCGCTACGTCGGCGTCGTCACCAGGGACAACAAGGAACTGCTGATCCCCAACGACGACTTCGTGACCAACCAGGTCATCAACTGGTCGCACAGCGATCTGGACGTGCGCATGGAAGTGGAATTCGGGGTCGCCTACGAGAGCGACCCGCACGAAGTTCGCCGCCTGGCAGTGGAAGCGGCGATGGAAGCCAGCGCGCGCATCGTTCACGCCCGGCGGCCGGTCTGCCACGTCAAGGGGTTCGGGGACAGCTCCCTGGACTTCGTGCTCCGCTTCTGGATCAACGATCCACAGAACGGCGTGACCAACATCAAAGGCCAGGTTCTGCTGGCGCTGTGGGACAAGTTCAACGAGCACGACATCGAAATCCCCTATCCGCACCGGCACATCATGCTGCAGAACCCCGAGGCGCTGGGCTGAGGCGGAGCGATTGGTCCCCGCGCCGACAACCGGCGCGCGAACGCGCAGGGAACAATCGTTTGTCCTGCGATGACAGTGGGTGTGCGATGCGGGCCCGTCAAACGGCGGTTTTCCGCAGAATTATCACGGGTTACACTAATTGATCCCGAGGCCGGGAAAAGGAGAGGAGTACGCGTGGAACAACACGAAATCGATACCCTGCGCAACCTGATGGAGTACGAAGCGGCGCGGTCGGCGCCACCGGAAGGTTTCCCCGTCCTGCCCGACCTCCCCGGCGGACGCTATACCGATCCGCGTTTCTTCGAACTGGAGAAACAGCACATCTGGCGCAAGTCCTGGCTGCTTGCGAGCCATATCGACGAGGTCCCGGAACCGGGCTGCTTCCGCCTCTGGGAAAACGCCGGCCAACCCGTGCTCATCGTTCATGCCGACAGCGGCGAAATCAACGCTTTCTACAACACCTGCAGCCATCGGGGTGCGCCCATCGTGACCCAGGAATTCGGTCAGCGGCCGCGTCTCGTCTGCAGATATCACGGCTGGACCTACAGCCATGACGGCGAACTGCTGGCGATTCGCGACCCGGAAGACTTTCACGGCCTCGACTTCTCCTGCCGGGGGCTGAAGCCCATCCGCTGCGAACGGTTCGGCAACCTGATTTTCGTAAATTTCGACGATGGCGCGCCAACGCTGCTTGACTGGCTCGGCCCCATCGCCGACGAATGGGAGGAGTTCCAGTTCGACAAGTGCCGGCTGGCGGCGCGTCACTCCTTCGACCTCGACTGCAACTGGAAGATCGCCATGGAGGCGAACACCGAGGTCTACCACGTGCGCAGCATCCACCCGAAAACCGTCTATCCCATCCTGGACGACCGGCGCAACGTCAACACCCTGTATCCGAACGGCCATGGCCGCATGGTCGCGCCCGCGCCCAAGGGCATAAACGACCCCCGGGCCATCCGCATGCCCGAGGGCAGCGAGATCGAAACCGTTGGCGAAATCGGCCGGACCTGCACCCAGTCGTACGGCGTCTTCCCCAACTGGGTGTCGCCCCTGAGCCAGCGTGCCCTGCCACCACTCCTCTTCTGGCAAAACGGCATCAACAAGTGCCGGCTGGAAACCTGGACCATGGCCCCGGACTGGGGCGACAACCCGAAGCCCGACATGTGGACGGTGAACGACGGCGAGTGCCTGACCCAGGTACTGCTCGAAGACACGGAGTTCGGCGTCTGGATTCAGAAGTCCGTTGAGTCCTACGGTTTCAAGGGCGTGCCGCTGAGCTACCAGGAAGCCCGCATCTACCACTGGAACCAGCATGCGGACCGCATGATCGGCATCGACAACATCCCGCCGGAACTGCGCGTCGAGCAGGTGATCGGCGACGAATGGGTGTATCCGAACGATCCCCGGCTCGATCAGATGGCGGAGACCTGGTCGGCACAGGAATTGCGTGCTGCCGTGAAATAACGGATCCGAATGCGGTTTTGCGGACGACGGATGCCGCCGGCCGTCTCAACACCCCTCACCGGAAATGTCTTCGCGTGCCGCTCCATGCGGCTTGCCTTCAGCGTGAGTCGACTGCCTCGAACGCTGCCTCGACGACTTCGGTGACAATATCGCCTACAGCACGCAACGTTCGGGCTATCTCGGTAATTTTCGCCGCCATGGCCCTTCTGTCTTCGGGGGCCATCGCGGTTTCGTATCCGAGTTCGGTTTTCGAGTCGGGGAACTGTACGCTGGACCGATGCTCCCTGTCGATCGTCTCGCCTACCGCCCAGAACGCCGTATCTCTTCTTGTCGGCTGACCTTTCTTCCTGCCGGATTTTTCGTAGAGCGATCCTGAAATGAGCTCCAGTTCGATATCACGCGCAATCGTCCGGTCGCGTGGAAACTCCGTGTTGAGCCGTTCGGCATGCTTCTGTTCCTCGTCATGGCTGGAAACGAAAACGTGCACTGCGGAGAACGGCACGGGCTGCGAGACCCGCCTGAAGTGCTTGGGAGCATAAGTGACGCGGTCACGCTGGGCCCTGGTGCCACTGGCGCTTGCAACGTCTGAGAAAGTCGCGTCCGTCATGGTCGTCCATTCACTCAGCCGGGCGCCTTCCCCCACCCGTCCGGGCGGGCCCACGTAGTACGATTTCCGGCTCGTGCCCGCCTCCGTGGCATATCTGACGCCCGTCACACCGTATCTGTCAGCCATCTTCTTGTACGCGAAATACTCATCCGCCAGGTTGGCTTCCTGTCCGCCGAACAACGAGGCCTGACCGACCAGGGTGTAATCGGGTACGGCGCGCCCCGACCGCTTCGCACCGTGTTTCGTTTCAACATAGTCGCGAGTTTCTCCCGGCCTGAAGCCCTGCGCCACGGACGCCGATGGCGCAGGCGGATGGGCCGCGCCCCACATCCGCAACAGGTGATTGAAATCACACTGGCCGAAACCCGATTGGAACTCGGTGTTCTCCGGGCTGTTGAAAAACCTTTCGTCGCTCGAAAAACCGGCGTCCGCCTCGTATCTTTCTCTTTCGGCGGGGTCGAGCGCGAACATGTTGAACGCATGCACGACCGTTACCCCCCGTCTTGCGTCGTCGGGATCGGGAACCGACCGTACGAGTTCGAATTTCTTCTCCGCAAGTTCGTCCGTCCGATTGGGCTTGTACATATGCACGCTGGTTCCGAAGTGATACTGGCGCCCTTCGTCGTCGTAGCCCAGCCGCGTCAGCGCCAATACCAGCGGGCGCCCATGCAGGTGCTCGTTCTGTGCGAGAAAGTACTGTGCGGTAAAGATGGGAAGCACAGGTTGTCTGTATCCTCCCTTGTTCAATTCGATGCTGGCCTCCTCCAGCATTCTGCTTATCTGGGCCGTGACGGGCGCCTTATCGGCCGTTCCGGCCGCCTGTGCGCCGGCGAGTTTGCGCATGTAATCGACAGAGTACTGGGCGGTCGCCGACTTCCATCGGTTTACTTCGCCGTAGGAGTAGGTTGACCCTTCCGGTTCGTCGTCGATGAGGAACCGCAGGCTGTCCTCCGCTCGACAACGAATGACGCTCAACGGGTAGAACATCGAAAAATAGTGTTCCGCCATTGAGCCCGTTTTGGGCAGGGAGCCTTTTCTTGAACCGACATCCGGGGGAAGCGTGTTGAATTGCGGACCGTATGCCGAACCGAAGCCGGCGGCAAGGCTGGCCGGCTTGGGATCCGACGCCGCAAGGATATCCATGGCATCGAGCATGAACGGCACCCGCATTTGACAGGAAGCGTCTCCGGTTACGGGGTCGAGCTGCCGAAAGTTGCCCCGCGCAACTGCCCGAAAAGTCTTGGCGGGATCGGCGGCGCCCTTCTCGAACTTCGGCAAGTGGGCTTTGCCGGGGGTGTCCGCTCTCGATTTCTTTGATACGCGGGTTACCGTTCCCGCTTTCTTGGCCGCCCTCATCGCCGCAACCTCTTCCTGCGAAGGCTTGCCGCTCGTCTTCTTTTTCGTGCCTGTCTGAGTGCTCTTCGGAGTGCTTGCGGATTCGGTGGCCGGTTGTCTCCGTGCCGGGGCAGCGAGCGAGGACAGTTGTGGGCCCTGTGGGGGAACGATCACCTTTGAGCTTCTTGAACGAATCTGTTCGCTGCGGCTTTTGGCCTGGGACGCTCCGGTGGGTTCTCGGCTTTCTCGTAAGGGCGGTGGCTGCCCTTCACCTGCCGCGGCCGACACTTTTCGGCCACCCGTGCCGCCTTGTGCCGACCCGGCCGTCGATTCGGCCCCCTCTTGCCGGCCATCCTTGACGGGTGCCGCACCTGGTAGCTTGTCCATATCTGCTCCTGTGATTCACCTTTTGGCCATCGCCGGCATTCGCAACGGCCCAGGACCTTGACCGCGCGACACGCCCAAAGTTTCACGCCCGGACTCCGCGGACGGGCGAAAAACGACCAACCTAGCCTTATTTCTTCCGGCACTAGCCTTCGGAGTCGTTGTGCGGCGGTTTTCGGCTCCCGCATAGTTCCCGGTCACAAGCGATTGCAACAGTCTTGGAGAGGACGGAGCAGCCATGATCGAATTGTCGAGAGGTCGTCAGGCGTGGAACGGCAGGACGGTGACGCGGGTCGTCGGGCCGGTTCTATTCGTTTCGCTGTGCGGGCCGGTATATGCAGGGGAACCCGAACTCGAAGAGATTCTGGTAACCGCCAGGAAGCGTGCCGAGAGCGTTCAGGACATTCCGGAGTCCATCACGGTGTTCTCGGAATCCCAGGTCGAGGACGCGGGTATCACGCGCATCAAGGATGTCGCCGACCTCACTCCCAATCTGGTGCTGCGCCAGTCATACCGGATGGGGGTGGTCAATCTGTCCGCAAGGGGGCTTGCCGCGCCGCAGCAGGGAGATTCGCCGGTCGTCGTGAATTTCGACGGCGTACAGGCGCCGGCCCAGGATTTCATCAACCAGGATCTGTTCGACATCGAGCGCATCGAGGTGCTCAAGGGTCCCCAGGGCGCACTGTACGGCGCCGGAGCCATCGGCGGCGCCATCAACGTCGTCACCAGGCAGCCGACCAACCGGCTGGAGGCCTTCGCCAGGGCCCGCCTCGGCAACAACGATGCCTGGCGCCTGGTCGGGGGAGTCTCGGGGCCCATCGTCGACGACAAGGCCTATTATCGTATCGCGGGCGTGCATCAGAACCGCGACGGCTACATCAGAAACAGCCTGACGGGCGACCTCCTCGACTCCCTGGACGAAACGGTGTTGCGCGGGGGGCTGTTTTTCGATCTGGAAAGGTTGAGGGTCGATGTCCGGGCATCGATCACCGACACCGCGGCGGGCGCTTCATTCTACGAATCGCTGCCGCTGTTGCCCGACCCGGTCCCCGAGATCGACTTGCTGTTCGGCGGGCCTCTCGGGCGGCTCGGCAGCGACCTCTCCCACAGCACTTTCGAAAACCACAGCAACGTCCAGACCGAGGAAGAGAGAGACGTCACCACTGCATCGCTGAAGCTCGAATACCAGTTCGACGGCGGGGTTTTCACCTCGGTTACGGGTTACAACGACAGCCGGCAATACGATTACGGCGACCTCGATTTTCAACCGATCGATGTCCTGCTTCAGGATGTGCGTTTCGATGCGGAGGTTTTCAATCAGGAGTTCCGCTTCGCCTCCGATTCGGCCGGCCGTTTCCGGTGGGTGGCCGGCGCCTTCTACCAGGAACGCGAGATATTCAATCAGGTACTGGTCGTGCTCGGTGACTTCACGGTTGGCCCGAGATCGATCGCCGACAGCATGGCACAACCCGGGAATTTCGTTCTGACCGATACCAGGGATGTCATCGAAAGCGAAGCCATCGGCGTATTCCTGAGCACGGACTTCGACCTGACCGACAGGCTTGTGCTCACGGCGGCCGCCCGCTGGGACCAGGTCGACATCGACACGGGCTACGTGGGTGAGGACCCGAACCTTATCAACATACCCGACGCCAGCGCTTCCGCATCGTTCGACAAGTTCCAGCCCAAGGTCAACCTCGCCTATTCCCTCAGGGACAACGTGATGCTCTATGTCGACCTGGCGCGCGGGTTCCGGTCCGGGGTGCCCAACCCCACTTCGGCCTTCGCCGGGGGATTGCCGCGTTTCATCGATCCCGAGATTGCGGATACGGTCGAGATCGGAGTCAAAAGCACGTTCTGGAACAACCGCGCCCTGTTGAACGCCGGCGCATTCTCAAGCGATGTCGAGAACAGGCATCACTACTTCTATGGCGCCGCCCTGCAGAGCATGACGACCTACGACAAGGCCCGGGTGACCGGCCTTGAAATAGAGTTTCGCGCCCTGCTGACCGATTTCTTCACGGTTTCCGGCAGCCTGGGAATCATGACCGCCGAAATCACCTCCGAGGAACTGACGGAGTACCGTGATGTCAATACAGGGGCGGTGGCGCTGACCGTGAACAACGACGGCAACACCCTGCCGGATACGCCGGAAGCGAGTTTCAACCTTTCGCTTACCTACGAACAGCCCGTGTTCGGCAGCACTAGCCTGTTTGCCCGGGCCGCTTACCGCTACGTTGACAAGATGTATTTCGATACGGAGAACTACATCGAAAACGCGGGAGCGAGCGGCTACCTGGGCTTGCGGCTCGGATTGCGCAGCGAAAGCTGGAGCGTCGTGGCCTTTTCTGACAATGTCACCAATGAGCGCAACTACTCCAACTACGCGTATTCCGGTGCGCAGGGCAACTACCTGCCCGGTCGGCCAAGAACCTATGGTATGGAATTCGAGGTCCGGCTGTAACTCGCTTCTGACGATCGCCGGTCAGGGGGCCAACCCCGAACCCGGCGATCGACGGCACATTCCCCACATTCCGGAGGGCCGCCTCTCAAGATTGAAGCCGGCATCAATCAGCCCGGCCATAGGGCCATCCGGGGCCCCCGACTCGCTGTCAATCGGCAGGTATGCTTAGCCCATGGCGAAGGCTCCTGCGCAGCACGGCACCGACTCGGAAGAGAACATCCTCTATCTGTCGTCGCATCTGCGGCCGCCGCACTACAGTATCGACCTTGTTGAACGCCCCGGGCTCGCCGCACAACTCGACCGTGCCGGGGAACACCGGCTGATGCTCGTGCATGCACCCGCGGGGTTCGGCAAGACAACGGCGCTGTATCAGTGGGCGAACCGTCTGCAGGCGCGTGGCGTGCCTGTCTGCTGGTTGAGCGTCGGCCCTGAAGACAGCGATTCCCACCGATTCCTGTATCACCTGCAGTGCTCCATTGCCGCGGCCCGCAACGACGCCTATCCACTGAGCGGTTTCGCCGGCCGTTCTTTCCGGAAACGGAGCCTGCAGGCCGACATCGACGCAATCATCGCGCGCCTGACAGCGGGAGAACGGTTGGTGCTCATCATCGACGACTACCACCTGGCGGAGTCCGCCAGGAACGACCGCATCCTCAACGAGCTCGTCAAGGCGCTCGACGACCCTGTCACCATCGCGATCAGCAGCCGGGCCAGGCCCGCGCTCTCCCTGCCTTATTTCCAATGTCAGGGCCTGCTCGCTTCCATCGACGCATCCACGCTTCGTTTCTCGGAAGACGAATGCCACGCACTGTTTGCGGCCAGCGGACTGGATTGCGCGGCAAGCACCCTGTACCGGCAGTCGGGGGGTTGGCCCATGGCACTGCAACTGGCCAAGCTCCGGCTGCGCGAAGGCGCAGACCCGGAACATCACCCCGAACTCGATGCCCACGCCGCGGGAATCACCGAATATCTCACCGGGGAAGTGATCCGCAAGCTTCCTCCCGAAGTTGCCGGCCTGTTACTGGACACTTCGATCCTCGAGCGTGTGAACGGTGATGTCGCCAATCGCCTCACCGGCCGTGACGATTGCTGGGCCCTCATCGACCGGCTCGCCGCCCTGGACGCCCTCATCGTCCCGTTGCAGGGCCGCGGCGGATGGTTTCGCTACCACCCGTTGTTCCGTGAAATACTGCAGGGCCAGCTCGCCAGCCAGGGTGCCCCGTACGTTGCCGAGTTGCATATCCGCGCCTGCAATTGGTACGCGGAACAGCGTGAACTCGAAAGCGCGGTCATGCACGCGGCGCAGGCACGGGACAGCGAGCGCATCGCGGCATTGATCGAATCCGAAGGGGCCGTCCGGATCGGGTTGACCAAGGGAATGCCAGTGCTGCGGCGGCTGTTGCGCACGCTGTCGCCTGAGGTGGTCTATACCCACCCACGCCTGCATCTGGCGCAGATCTGGCTACTGGCGAAACAGGGAGAAGTGACCATCGCGCGTGGTCAGTACGACCAGTACTTCGACAACGGCGCCTTGCGGCCCGACTCGCGCACCCGCGCCTGTTCCGACACCGAAAAGGAGTCGCTGTTTGTCGGCATGATGCTCGCCGAAGTCTACGAGGACAAGGATTTCGACCGCACCGAAATCGAGCGTATCGAATCCGTTGCAAGGGACGTCGCCAGCGTCGACCACTGGTTCCAGGGTTGGGTGAACAACCTGCTCTGCATCATGCATACGCGCAAGGGCAACTTCGATTCCGCCATGGCGGCCAGCAAGGCGGCGGACTTCCACTATCGGCGGGTCGGCTCGGAATACGGCCAGGTGTGGATGCTGCTGCACCGGGCGCTGGTCAGCCTGCTCGATGGGCGCCTCGATAACGCCGCACGGACGATCGGCAACGCCGCCGGCCGGGCAAACCGCGAATTCTCGAACGATTCGGGACTGATCGGCATCATACGCATCGTTGAGAGCGCCGTACTGCTAGAGCGGGGCGAGACGGGCCGGGCCGCGGAAAGCCTGTTCGATGCACTGGCCACCGCAGAGAACGCCGAGGGTTGGGTCGAGGTTTTCGTGCAGGGTTACCGCGCCGCTATCGAGTTGTCCCGGCTCAACGACGGCTTCGAGCTGGCAACGCAGCACGTCGAGGGAGCAATGCGGATCGCCCGGGAACGTTCCCTGCCGCGGCTCGCGCGGCTCGCCACCCTGTTCCGGATCGAGCTGCATACCCTGTGCGGCCGTCTGGACGACGCGGTTCGCCTCACCCGGTTCCATGGCCTGGCGGTCGATTCGTCGCCCCGGCTTGAGGAGGAAGGTTGGCAGGAGCGCGTGCTCAAAGCGGTGGTGTTGGCCCGCCTCGCCATCTACCGGGGCGCCATAGGGGAAATCCTGGATCCTCTTTACCGCTATGTCGAAGCTGCCGAGGCCTGCGGTCGACGGCGTGTGGCCATGGAACTGTCCGTAGTGCTGGCCATGGCCGAGTACGAACGGGGCCGGCGCGGCCCCTGCGTCGAGGCATTGCGGAACGCACTCGACGTCGCCGTCCCGGAGGGGTTTCATCAGGTGTTCGCCCGAGAGGGCAGGCTCATGGCCCGTATGCTCGATGAGACCATTCGCCATATCGGCGTCGCCTCGATGAGCAAAGAGACGGTTGCCTTTCTCGCGAGGCTGGTCGCCGGGCTCAGACAGCCGGGCGACGGGAACCGTCCCGCCACCGCATCGAACATTCTCACCCACAAGGAACTGGAAGTACTGAAACATGCGGCCTGCGGCAATCCCAGCAAGATCATAGCCCGTCGCCTAAACGTATCCGTCGCCACGGTCAAGTATCACTTGAGCAATATCTACCGGAAGCTCGGCGCCCGCAGCCGGATCATGGCGGTTGCCATAGCGAGGGAGCACGATCTCCTCTAGTTGCGGTTCAGGCGTACGACGGCTACTGGCCAACTTTTCGGCGCAGCTAGCCGTTCGAACAGTTGGATGTCCGGACCGGGTTTGCATACTGCGAGAGTCGATATCGGTCGAGAAACGCGGGTGCGGCTCGGGGTTGACGTAGGAGGTACCAATACGGACGCGGCGCTGCTCGGCGAACGCGGCGTGGTTGCATCCGTGAAAACACCCACGACGGCGCATGTCGGGAGCGGCATCGACGACGCGATTCGCAGGGTGCTGGCAACGGGAACCAACTTCCGCGACCTCATCGAGGCGGTGGTGATCGGCACCACCCACTTCACCAATGCGTTCGTCGAACGCAAACGGTTGAACGAGGTGGGCGTCATTCGCCTGTGCCTGCCCGCCGCGAGGGATCTGGCGCCCATGGCGGGGTGGCCGGATGAATTGCGCCGCCGCATGGGTAGCGGCGTTCACCTCGTTCCCGGCGGCTATGAATTCGACGGCCGCGAAATCGCGCCGTTCGATGCATCGGCGGTACGCCATGCGGCCCGTTCGATTCGGGCGCAAGGCCTGCGTGCCGTAGCCATATCGTCAATATGTTCGCCGATGAACAGCGACATGGAGCGTTCAGCCGCGAAAGTCGTGCTTGACGAGATACCGAAGGCGGCAATAACCCTGTCGAGCGACATCGGCAGGATCGGGCTGATTGAGCGGGAGAACGCGACGATCATGAACGCGGCCCTCGCCGACCTGTCCAGCCAGGTGACCCGGGCCATTCGCGAGGCGTTGCTCGGTCTCGGTATCGACGCTCCGTTCTACCTGAGCCAGAACGACGGCACGCTGATGCAGGCGGATTTCGCGGAGCGCTATCCGGTCATGACCTTCTCCTCCGGCCCCACGAACAGCATGCGCGGCGCCGCCTGGCTCTCCGGGGTGCGAAACGGCATCGTGGTCGATATCGGCGGAACCACCACGGACGTGGGCGCCCTGGTCGAAGGCTATCCCCGAGAGTCGTCGCTGCCGGTCGATATCGGTGGGGTGCGCACCAATTTCCGCATGCCGGACGTGGTCGCAATCGGTTTGGGCGGGGGCAGTATCGTCACCGACAGCCACGGCCTGCGCATCGGTCCCGAATCCGTCGGTTTTCGCCTCACGGAAAGAGCCAGGATATTCGGCGGCGACACCCTGACCGCCACAGACATCGTCGTCGCCGCGGGGCACGTGGACATCGGCGACCGCCGGCGCGTCCGCAAACTTGGCTCCGCCTTCGTGGACAGGGCGCTAGCACGGATGAACGCCATGGTCGAAGACGTTATCGATACCGTCAAGACATCGGCGGACGATGTGCCCGTGGTGCTGGTCGGGGGCGGCTCCATACTCGTAACCGACGACCTGCGCGGCGCCGAGCGTATCGTCGTGCCGGAGCGCTTCGGCGAGGCGAACGCCATCGGGGCAGCCATGGCTCAGGTGGGCGGTCTCGTTGACCGGGTATTCAGCTACCGCGATACGCACCGCTCGGAAGCGGTGGCAATGGCCAGGGGCGAGGCAACCCGGCGCGTGGCCGAAGCCGGAGGCGATGGGGAAGCGGTGGAAATCGTCGATTTCGAGGAGGTTCCGATGGCCTATAGCGGCAACGACTCCGTCAGGATTCGTATCAAGGCCGTCAGCGATCTGCGTGCGCAGCGTGCGGAAACCGCGCAAGCGACGCGTCTGCACGGCGCCCCCCGGCCAAGGCATTAACCGGACGGGAGAGCGTTTTGCACCTGGAGTCCGTAGACCTTGCCGACTACGTCCGCGGCGCCGCGTTGCTGGGCGCCGGAGGTGGCGGCGACCCGTACATCGGCCACCTGATGCTGCAACAGCTCTTTGACCAGGGCCGCGAACTCTCCATCGTACCGCCGGCCAGTCTCCGGCACGACGATCTGGTCGCTTCCGTGGCGTGCATGGGGGCGCCCACAGTCATGACGGAGAAGCTGCCGAGCATCGATGCCCTGGAACTGGCGTTGCGAAAGCTCGAAGCGCACGTGGGGCGAGAGGTGTCCGCAATCATTCCCCTCGAGATCGGCGGGATCAACGCAACGGTGCCACTGGTGCTGGCATCCCATCTCGGCCTGCCGGTGGTCGATGCCGACGGCATGGGCCGCGCCTTTCCGGAGATCCAGATGGTGACCTTCGGCGTCAATGGATGCCCCATTTCCCCGGTGGTGGTCACCAACGAGCGCAACGACATCGTCATCGTGCAGTCAGACGACAACAAGCAGGGAGAGGACCTCGCGCGCAGCGTGGTCACCCGGATGGGCGGCATGGCGCAGATCGCGCTCTATCCCATGTCGGGTTCCGAGGCCAGGCGCACCTGCGTTCCCGAAACCCTCAGCCTGGCGCTGGCGATCGGGCGCAGCATCGGCGGCGCGGGAGCCGCCGGCCTCGATCCGTTCGCGTCGCTGTTTGCGGAACTCAAGAAATCCCAGCCCAAACGAGAGTGCGGAATCCTCTACGACGGCAAGGTCGTCGACGTGCGCCGGGAGACCCAGGGCGGCTTCAATGTCGGAACCGTCAGCTTGCGCGGGCAGAACGGTGACGGGAGCGAATTCGAGGTCCACTATCAGAACGAGAATACGGTAGCTTACCGGGACGGCAACGTCGTTGCCGTGGTGCCCGACATAATCGCGATACTGGATCGGGAAAGTGCGGAGCCCGTGACGGCGGAGCGGGTGAAATACGGCCAGCGTGTCAAGGTTGTCGCGCTCACCGTTCCTGGCGTCATGACGACACCGGAAGCCCTTGCGACCTTCGGGCCGTCCGCGTTCTCGATCGACGTCGCCTATCGTCCCTTTCCCGAATATTGATGCCGTCCCTCGACCGCCTGACCGACGACCACGCACGCAGCCCCGTCCCTCAAGGCGAGGGAGTCAGCGGGTGGCGCGTAGCGATGGTGGTCGTGGGCTTTGCGATTACCTTGCCGCTGATGCTCACGGGCTCGCGCATGGGGCTTGCCCTGGGTGTGGGCAACGCCATGCAGGCTTTTCTCGGCGGCGGCCTGATCCTGATGACCGCGGGTTCGCTGACCGCCATGGTTGCGGCGGACGCGCGCCTGTCAACCTACAAGATTCTCGAATTTTCCTTTGGCCGGAGCGGCGCCAAGCTGGTAAGCGCCCTTCTGGCGCTGACGCTGTTCGGCTGGTACGGCGTCACCGCGGCATTGTTCGGCGATGCGCTTCGCGCCGCGGTAGCGGACGTTCACGGCGTTCACCTGCACACCGTGACAGGCATCGTCGTCGGCAGCGCCCTGATGATCGCGGTAACCGTTTTCGGCTTCAGGGCGCTCGATCTCCTGTCGGTGATCGCCGTCCCTCTGCTCGTCACGTTCCTGCTGGTGCTTGTGGCGCAGACTGTCGGAGACGTCGACGGCAAGTCCGGGCAAGGCACCAGCGAAATCGAACCGGGCGTCGCCGTCTCAATGGTCGTGGGCACCTATATCGTGGGCGTCGTGCTGGTGCCCGACCTGTGCCGCTACGCGCGGTCGGTTCGCCAGGGCGTACTGGCGATCGTTGCCGCCCTGGGTGTCGGCCTGCCCTTCGTGCTCGCCGCCTCCGCGGTGCCGAGCGTTGCGGCGAACGACGACCACCTGGTGGCCGTCATGGTGAAGCTGGGCCTGGGCGCACCGGCGCTGTTCGTGATCGTATTCGCCACCTGGACGAGCAACGCGAACAACCTGTACTCCACCTCGCTCGGCCTGGCCGCGGTGGTCGAACGGGTCGCGAAGTGGAAGATCACGGTGGCGGCAGGCATCGTCGGCACCCTGGTGGCGATCGGCGGGATCACCGACTACTTCATGCCGTTTCTGCTCGCCCTGGGCATCGCCATTCCTCCGGTGGCCGGCATTTACCTCGTCGATTACTTCGTCGTGCGGGGTCGGGGCTTTTTCGCGGAAAGGCGCGCGGTGGACGTTGCCCCCTTTAACCCGGCCGCGTTCGCAGCCTGGCTTCTGGCTACAGCCACAGGCGCGGGTACTGCGAGCGATTGGTTCGCCCTGACCCGAATCCCCGCGTGCGACTCGCTGCTGGTTGCAGGGCTTCTTTACTTTTCGTTTTGCAAACTGTCGAAACGGTGATTGACCGCACGGCCCCAACGAGCGAGTGCCCTGCCACCGTGTCGTACCTTTCCATTCGGAAGGCCGAGTTCGTGTTGAATGCGTGCGTAGCCGCACTGCGCCGACGACGAGCACCTCGTGGCGCGGCTGTTCACCGCCCAGTCAGCCGGTCAGGCAGTTAGAATCCCGATTCAGCCTTCCCGTCTCGGCAAGTCGTCGGTGCGGCTGCCCAACTGGTCGCCGAAGTATTCGATCAGTTCCACGATGTGCCCGTCCGGATCCTCGAAACAGACGACGCCCTGGACACCGATGACCGGGTCCGGGTCACGCACGGGATTGGTCGGCTTGAAGCCCCGGCTCTCGAGGTCGGCGGCAGCGGCATGGACGTTTTCCGTAAGCAGCGCCATGACCCGGGGAATGCGCTGCTCGAGCGGCTTGCCGTCGTTGGCGTTGCGCCAGCGGGGTTTTACCCATTCGATGAGGTCGATTCGGGTCTGAAACTCGTCGTCATGGGGCAATACAAGCTGAACGGCCCGGCCCTGGGCGCCGGGCATCATGTTGAAATTGTCGCCCACGTAGTCCGGCCATTGCACCTCGCGGTTGTCCTTGATGGGCTCGAACCCGAACTGCGCGTAGAACGCCATGGACCGCTCGACGTTCGTGCACGGCAGGATGAAGTGGAATATGGAGCGCGCGCGCCAGTTGCCTGCCTCAGCCATCGTCAGCCGCTCCAGCGCCAGCCCACCCGCACACCGTAGGTGCGCGGCGGGTAATAGGTCACGAAGCTGTTGCTGCCCGTGGACAGGCCGTCGGACACGGTCAGGCCGCGCTGGTTGTCCTCGTCGGTCACGTTCTTCGCGAACAGGTCCACGACCCACCGGTCGCCGGGGCCCGTCCACATCAGCCTCAGGTCCAGGGTGTGAAAGTCATCCCCCTTGTGCCGGTCGATGTTCTGCACGCGGTAGTACACATCATCCTGCCAGTAGAAGTCCATGCGAGCCGTAACGGCGGTGCCGTTCGCCAGGGGCCAGTCGTACTGGGCCGTCAGGGCGGTGGTGAATTCCGGCGCCCGGTTCAGCGTAGTGCCGTCGAGCGAGATGGTGGGCGAGAACTGGTAGCGGTCGAACTCGGCGTCGAGCCAGGTGACCGTGGCGTTCAACTGCAGATTGTCCACCGGGATGAAGGTGCCTTCCACCTCGATCCCCTGGATCGTCGCCTCGGCGGCGTTGTCGGTGGTGAACAGGGTGAACAGCAGGAAGTTGACCTGCAGGTCCTGGTAATCGTTGTAGAAGGCGGAGACGTTGACCTGGGCGCGGTCTTCCAGGAACTGGCTCTTGAGCCCCAGTTCGAAGGAATCGACGATCTCCGGGTCGAAGACATCGAACTGCCCGATCGAGAAGCCGCCTCCCTTGTAGCCGTGGGAATAGCTCAGGTACGCCATGGCGTCCTCGGCGAAGAACCAATCGATGCCGACCTTGCCGCTGATCTCGTCCCACTTTTCCTCCATCACGGCTGCAAGGTCCACGCCGAATGCCGGGATCTGCTGGAACTCGTCGATCCACTTCTCGTCCTGGGTCCAGCGCAGGCCGCCGACGATACGGAACGGTGCGCCTCCGCCATCCCGGAAGTCGTAGGACGCCTGGCCATAGAAAGCCACGGACTCCGTTTCGAGCGCACCGCCGTTCATGAAGACGAAGCCGGCGATGGAGCTGTCTTCGAAGAAATAGTCCGTCTCCAGGTCCTCATCGAAGTAAAAAGCGCCCAGAATCCACTCCCAGGGCCCCTCCGCGGTGGAGACGAGCTGCACTTCCTGGGTGAACTGGTCGGTTTCCATTTGCCATTCCTGGAACTGAACGGCGTTGTCGGACATGTCGATGTCCGTGTCCTGGTACCACTCGTTGTCGATGTAGCCGGTGGTCGCCACCAGTTCCGCGAAGCCGAGGTCCCAGGTCAACTTGCCCGAAAAATAGCGGTTCTCGAGATCGAGATTCTCGGGGTGGTTCTTCGCGACCTTGCGTGGGTCGGTGGGATTGGGGGTCGCCCCTTCGTAGACGTTGATGACGAAACCACCGCCGAAGTCGACGGGCCCAAACGGTTCCCGGCGCTTCTGCGACTGCCGGCCCTCACTGTCGAACAACTGGGCGGTCAGCACGATGTCGGCGCTCTCGCCCAGGTCGAACTTGAGCTTGCCCCGCACGGAGGTGTAGTCGGTCTGGTCGCCGTCGTCGCCCGCGGAGTTCTGCTGGTAGCCGTTGTCGTTGTCGCTGATGAACGACAGGCGCCCCGAGACCCCGTCGGCAAAACCGCCGCCGAACGCCGCCCGGACGCGTTGACGTCCGTAGTTGCCGATCGTGACATCGATGTTCGCGTCCGGTTCCGCGCTCGGCTCTCGGGTAATCACGTTGATCGAGCCGCCGGTGGTGTTGCGCCCATATAGCGTGCCCTGCGGACCGCGGAGCACCTCCACCCGTTCGAGGTCCCACATGTCTCCCGGCATGGCCGACGGCTGGCCAACGTAGATGCCGTCAACGTGATAGGCAACACCCGGGTCGAAACCCGCGACCAGTTGGTCCGAGCCGATGCCGCGGATATAGGCGTAGGTGACCGGCGACTGGGAGTTGTGGCTGATGACCAGGTTGGGCGCGGAGAACTGGAGATCCTCCAATTCCTCGATACCCCTGAGATCCAGTTCCTCGCTGCCGTACGCGGTGATGGCGATGGAGGTTTCCTGCACCGTACCGGTACGTTTTTCCGCCGTGACCAGCACTTCCTCGATGGCTTGTCCATTCGCCGTATTCGCCGCTAGGACCGCAGCCGTGAGCAATGCGGGCAATGCCCGAACGATGAATTGCGTCATGTTCTCTCTCCTCTTCCTGCCAAAGGTTTATATAACACTTGTTATATATCGTCTACCGGACCCCCACTCGCGGGGGAATCCGTGAATTCGGTCAACTTGGCGTCCGGCGATCCTCCACCTGTCGGTCGCCGGAATCGCCTCCTTGCCGGGTACACCCATACAGCCGGTCCAGATAACGATCCACCAGGCGGGTTACCCGCTTGCGCGAGCCCCTTGCACCGGCCATCAGGTATTGCACACCGGCGCCGTCCACCAGCGCGGCGATCGCGCTCGCTTCCTCATCGATCCGGATCGAATCAGGCAACTCCCCGTCTTCGACGGATTCCTCGAGGGTCTCACCGATCCTGCCAAGCCATTCCCGGTAACGCTTCCGCTCTTCCCTGCGCATGTCCGCACTGGTCTCCGAGCGGTGCCACATGGCCACCCAGGCACGCCAACGTCCGGCTGAGGCGCGGTCCGCAGGCAATGCCTGCAGCATGAGTTGGCGTAGCGCCGCCCGCCCGCGGCTGGTTCGCTTCGCGTCCACCATGCCCGCACGAACCTGATCGCCGAAGTGATTGAGCGCCTGCTGAATGAGTTCTTCCTTGTCTCCGAAGTAGTGGACCAGCGCGCCGGTGGTGTAACCGGCCTTCTCCGCAACCGCCCGCACCGTCGTGCCCTCAAGGGAACGTTCGAGAATGGTCTCGCAGGCGGCTTCGATGAAGTCCTGGCGGCGCTTGGCGTGATCGACAATCTTGGGCATGGCCGGCTACAGCAGCGCGATGGGATTCAGGGGCGAGCCGGTGCCGCCGGGAATCTTCAAAGGCGCAATGGTCAGCAGGAACTCGAATCGCCCCAGGCGCCGGCAATGCTCCGTCAACGCCTCGGTGTCGAGATTGTGCAGCAAGGTCATGCCCATGCCGCAGATGCCCAGGTAATGGATGGGTATGGGCCACCCGGGACAGTCCCAGTTGGGTTGGGGATCGTTCATGTAATCGCTGCCGAGGACGGACACGCCCCGCTCGTGGAGCCAGGGGGCACATTCGGGGTGCAGGCCGGGCATCCCTGCGACGTTCGGGTCCGTGTGGCCCTCATCGGCCACCCTTCTCTGGCGGCCCTTGTGGACGATCAGCACGTCTCCGGGTTCAACGCGAACGCCGCCCGCTTCTTCTGCGCGGCTCAGCTCATCCGCCGTGACTCGGTGAAACCCGCCCAGGGTTCGCGTCTCCGCAGCTGACGGCAGGTCGAGCAGCACGCCCCGGGTGACGATACCGTCCGCCATCGGCGTCATGTCGTTGCGCACGGCACCGGTGCTCCGGACATCGGATGCCGGGTAGCCGTTGTACATCCGCTCGCGCACGAACACGTGGCACAGCGCGTCGATATGCGAACAGGCGACGCCATGATGTTGCACGCCGATGTAGTCGAGCGCCACGGATAGTCCGGGGACGCCCGGATAATGCGGGTCGTCTCCGGCCCGAATCATGCGGTGTTCCGCCGGCCAGCCGTTGTGCGGACCGGGCGCCGTCGGCCAGGGGTTGCCGAGCCCGACCGGGATGCCTTCGCAGACGAGCCTGCTCGCGGCGGCGCGTTTCTCGGGGGTAATCAGGTTGAGCGCGCCCGCCTGGTCGTCGTCTCCCCACCTTGTCCAGTTGCAGACCCGGTCCCAGAGAGACTCGCAATATTGCGGGGTTACGTCGTTTGCCATGGTTGCCTTCGAACTACCGCGCCGTCTCGTCGAAGTGTGGAATGCAGGTTTCGCCGATCAGGGCGATGGTGTCCATCACCGATTCATGCGGGATCTCGCCCATTTGTACCAGGCACATCAGGCGGTCCATGCCTATATCCCGGAACCCCTCCATCTTTCGGATACAGGTGCGCACATCGCCAACGATTACCGAATCGATGTGGCGTATCGTCTCGAAGATCTCCTCGTTGGATATTTCTTCCCCCGCGAACTCCCGCTTCATCAGGCTGACCACCGGATTCGGATCTGAGGTGTCGGTCGGGTCCGGCACTTCGCGCTCCGCCAGGGCAGCGGTGGAAGGACGCGAGCGGGGATCCGTCTGCCCGCGAATGGCCTGATAGAAGATCTCTCTCGGCACATTGAATACCCGGGGCGCGGAACTGACATACCAGAGCGCGGACCGCGGGGCCCCGCTCATCACCGCCCGCTTCTCGCTCCTGTCGACGTGAACGAAAGTGGCCACGGCTGTCTGCTCGTTGACGGTTCGCCCGTTAGGCTCGAGTTCCGCGATGGCCGCGCGGTAACCGCGGGCCATGGACTCCAGCGCATCGATGGGAGCGAACAGCGTGGTGGCGAGCACGCCCACGCCCATCTGCCCGGCCCGCTCGAAGGACGGCGGGCTGGAACAGGTATGCCAGAGCGGTGGATGGGGTTGCTGAAGGGGTTTGGGGAGCACCGTTCGCTCCGGAACGGTCCAGTGCCTGCCGTTCCAACTGAACGCCTCGTCCTGCCAGGCACGGGGCAGCAGTTCCGTCAGCTCCACGAGGTCGTCCACGGAGGACTCCTCCGAGACATTGAAGGTCTCCCACTCCCTGCCCCCGGACCTGGCGAGGCCCACCTCGAGCCGGCCACCGCTCAGGTTGTCCAGCAACGCGGCCCGCTCCGCCGCGCGCAGGGGATGGTTGATCTTGAACGGCGCCAGCACGCCGGCATGGCCGAGGCGCAACCGCTCCGTGCCGGCGGCAATGGCCTGAAGCACCATTTCCGGGCAGGAGCTGTAACTGAAATCCGGTGTGCAGTGATGCTCGACCTGCCACCAGCAACCGAAACCGGCCCGGTCCGCTGCCTGTGCCTGTGCCACGGTTTCCTCGAACAATTGAGGAAACCCGCCGTTGGCGTCACAATCGCGCTTCTGGAGTTCAGTGAAGATGTCGAGCTTCATGTGCAAGGGGCGTAAACATAACAGGCGTTATATTAAGGCCGTGCAATTCGGCACGTCAATCGACCGCCCGACACACCGCCGGACCGGCTCCCGGGGTCTAACCCGGATTATTCCTGAACAGATAAAACAAAAGCCCGTCGTTGTGCGAAAATGATGTTTGCCAACAACCACTTACTCGCACCGAGGGCTTTTGCATGGCACACCATACCACCAAACAGAGTGTTCTGTTCGAGAATCTTTCGAAAAAGACGGTGATCGCCAAGTTCGACCAGGATCACGCCAGCTCCGACGGCGGGGCAATTCTGCTCAAGGCGTGC
>CAZWZH010000057.1:0-22704 GCA_964638775.1 uncultured Pseudomonadales bacterium | reverse complement strand
CAGTGGGAGTTCACGGTGTACGCCGAGAACCTGTTCAACAAGGATGCGTTGACCTTCCAGTTCAAGGACCGGAGGGACCGGACCGAATCGCTGGTGATCCGGCCGATAACGGTGGGTATCAACGTCCGCACGAGGTTCTAGTCCCGCCTGGAGCATCGACATGTGATTTCAGGACCCGAATTCCGGGATTTACCTGTTCCATTAGAATGGGACCCGGGGGAAGCCCGAACCCGAGGCAGCCGGAACCGGAATGAACGCACAGCCCCGCTTCGAACTGAACAGCTCCTCCGGCTTTCCCGGCGCGGTGCGCGCCGCCTATGGGCGCGAACCCTTCAAGTTCCGCCACGGCTTTTCCGTCGAACCCTGGTTCTCGACAGAGCGGATACTGGATCTCGCCGCCTTGCTTCCCTCGACGAGCGTCGAGTACAACCTGGGCGATCTTCCGGTAAGCCAGCCCGGATCGTCGATACCGGCCAACGACCTGTCGCTGGAGGAAACCATCAGGAACATCGACCTTTGCGGGTCCTGGGTGTTGCTGAAGAGCGTGGAGCAGCACCCGGACTATGCGGAACTGCAGCGCCTCTGCCTTCTGGAGATCGCACGGGATCTCGAACTGGACGACGGGGAATTGCTGTCGCCGCGAAGCTTCCTGTTCCTTTCGTCGCCCGATGCGGTGACCCCGTTCCACATCGACCCGGAACACAACTTCCTGTTGCAGATTCAGGGTTCCAAGAAAATCCAGATTTTCGATCACTTCGACCGCACCGTCCTGACCGAGGCGCAGTTGCGTGACTACACGGCGGGTGCGCACCGCAACATTGCCTTTGAAGACAGCTTCGCGGAGCGCGGCGACTGGTTCGAGTTCGGCGCCGGCGAGGGGGTCTACATCCCGTTCCTGGCGCCGCACTGGGTGAGGAACAGCGCATCCGTGTCGATTTCGTTCAGCCTGAGCTTCGAGACGGCGAATACCAGGGACATGCTGGTGTCCTACGGCGCAGGCAGGGCTTCCCCCGGGCCGCAGGCCCGATAACACCAACAGGGGCAACCGCACATGAACCACCGAAACGCATTGGGGACACTGGGTGTCACGACGGCGCTCCTCGCCTCGAGCCTGGTCTGGGCAGGCGGCCAGGGAATCACCGTTTTGACCAATGCCAACGTGATCGATGGCACCGGCGCACCGGTGCAGGAGGGCATGTCCATCACCATCGACGGGGCCGTGATCACCGGGCTTGTCGCCGGCGCCTATGCGCCGACCGGGGAGGAACGGGAAGTCATCGATCTTGCCGGCGCCTATGTGACGCCGGGCTTCTGGAACATGCATGTGCACCTGACGACGCTTCTGCCGCACAACCATCAGCTCAATGGCGCCAGCCTCGGCGCCAAGGTGATCCGGGCCGGTGTCAATGCCATGGAGGGGCTGCGCCACGGCTTTACCGCGCTGCGTTCAACAGGCGAGGAGCACTACATCGATGTGGCCTGGCAGGAGGCGTTCGACGAAGGCTTCATGCTCGGCCCGCGCATCTTCGCGAGCGGCGAGTCGGTTTCCCCGACGGCCGGCCATCGCGGCGATGTCGAGCGCGGCGCCGACGGCGTGGCCGAGATTCGCAAGGCCGTGCGCTCGCGCATCCAGAACGGCGCCGCCGTCATCAAGATCGTCAATGTGGAAATGCTGCCCGACGAACTTGAGGCCGCCATAGAGACGGCCCACAGCCTGGGCGTGCATGTCACAGCGCATTCCCGGGAACCGGCGGTTTACGCCGCCGTCGAGGCGGGCATCGACAGCATCGAGCACGGCTACGGCCTCACCGACGAGACCATTGAACTCATGGCGGAGAAAGGGACCTTCTACGACCCGACCATCATCTGCAACCTGAGCGACGAATACATCAGGGAGCGCGAGGCACGGCTGGCATCGCTCGGCTATTCGGACGACGAGCAGGCGGTACGGCTGCGCACGGAAATCGCCTATGCGGACGAACGCTCGCCGGAACACGCCCGGCACCAGCGGGAGGCGCTGGCCAAGGCGGCCGAAGCCGGCGTAAAGCTGCTGGTCGGCTCGGACTCCATGCCGATCGGTGAAATCGGGTGGCTGGAAATGGAGCAGTTCGTGCTCTCCGGAGTGAGCGAGATGGACACCCTCATCGCCGCGACCCGCAATCCCGCGGAACTCCTGGGCGTGCTCGACGTCCTGGGCACCGTGGAAGTGGGAAAACTCGCCGATCTGGTGGTGATGGCAGCCAATCCGCTGGACAACATCTCGAATATCCGAACCACGCACATGGTGTTCAAGGACGGGATCGCAGTGCCCATGACGCGGGCCCCCGGCACGCTCCGGTTCTACGACTACTACGATTCGCTGGGGCCGCCCAGCTCCTTCCTGGAACGCTCGGAGTCCCTGTCCGGATTCGTTCGCGAGGGCAATCCTTACGGCGGGCGGTAACCGATTCGGAGCACCGGTCCGGGGGCTGCTCCGGTTGAGTAACCGCTTGTATACGATATACAATCAGGCCCAGTCGGCGCGTGCCGCGCTGTCTTTGCCATGGAGGAGGGGAGCCATGACTTTTCCTGTGAATCTGTCTTCTCGAACGCGCGCCCGAAAAAACCGGGTTGCGTCAGCGATTGTCGCCGTCAGCCTCCTGACCTGTCCGTGGGTCGTCCTCGCCGAGGACGCCGACGACGACCAGGTCATCGAAGTCATCGTGGTGACGGCACAGAAACGGGCGCAGTCGGTGCTCGAGGTACCCTTCGCCATCTCGGCGGTGGGCCAGGACGAGATCGAGGCGGCCGGGGTCAACTCCATGGCCGACATCTTCCGGCGCGTGCCGAGCCTGGCGGTCATCGACCAGGGCGCGGCCAGGAAGAACGTCATCATCCGGGGCATCCAGACGGATACATCCACGGAGTCGTCGGTAAACGACGTCTATCTCGATGAACAGCGCATCACCTCGGTGATCGCCACCGCCGACCCGCGCACTTTCGACATGGAACGGGTCGAGGTGCTGCGCGGCCCCCAGGGCACGCTGTTCGGCGGCGGCTCCTTCTCCGGCACCCTCCGTTACATCACCAACCGCGCCAATGTCTCCGAATTCGAAACGAACGTCGCCGCCAGCGTCGGCTACACCGAGGATGCGGACACCGCGAACTATTCGTTCGACGGCATGGTCAACATCCCGCTCGTCCAGGACAGGCTTGCCATACGTCTCGTAGGCTACCAGCAGGACGATTCCGGGTACCTGGAGAATTCGCTGCTCGGGTTCGACAACGTGTCGGGAATCGAGAACGGCGGCGCCAGGGTCGGGCTGCGCTGGGTACCCACCGACCCGCTGACCATCGACTACAAGTACCTCTACCAGGACCTCAAGCAGAACGGGTTCCCCGAGGCGCGCGGCGAAGACCCGAGCGACCTCGACCAGGCCTCCGTAACGCTGACCGAGGAACGGCTCACCTCGAAGCTGCAGATCCACGACCTGACGTGGAATTACGATCTCGGCTTCGCGACACTGACATCGTCCACCGGCTACCTGCAGTTCGACTTCCTGAGGCGCAACGACGACTCCCTGCCGTTCATCCGGGACATACTCGGCTACGACGACCTGAGCCCCGCCGATGCGCTCGCCATGGCGGACCCGGCGCTCAGGCTTTTCACGAACGACGACAACGACAACTACACCTTCAGCCAGGAGATGCGCCTGGCCTCCAATATCGAGGCGGGCGACCGGTTCGCCTGGCTCATCGGCGGCTACTACGAGGACGGCGAGGAGGAAGTTGCACTGACCGAAGCGCTGGCGCCCGGCGGCGGCGCCCTGTTCGGCAATGCCCTCTACAACGGCAGGCCGGCGGACTTCTTCTTCATGGAAGCCTTCGTCACCGAACTCGAGCAGCTCGCGTTTTTCGGGGAGCTGACCTTCTTCGCCACCGACCGGCTCCAGGCCACGGTGGGCTACCGCCGCTCGGAGTTCGAGAGCGGCTTCATCGCCGATGAGTTCTTCGGCGACGAGCCGGACGATGACGGCAATGTCTTCATGGACGTCTACGCCCCGGACCCGCCGCCGAGGGAGAAGCACAACACCTGGAAGTTCAACGTTTCCTATGACCTGAACGACGATCTCATGGTGTATTTCCAGTCGGCGGAGGGCTTCCAGCTCGGCAGCAGCGGCATCGCGCCCGCGCTCAGCCCACGGTGCGAAGGGGCCATTACCAATTTCCTGAACGAGAACAACCTCGGATTCCTGTTCCAGGACGGGCGGTTGCCCGGAACGACGAGCGACCAGCTCATCACGCGGGAAGTCGGGGCCAAAGGCCTTTTCGCCGACGGCAAGGGCACCTTCATGGCCGGTTTCTTCCATGGCGACTGGAAGGACATTCAGGTGTACGTGGAAATTCCGCCGATCGACGGCGACTGCGACTTCGGCTTCGGCGCCAACGCGGCGGCGGCCACGAGCCTTGGCGTGGAGTGGGAGTTCTCCTATGCCTTCACGGATCAGTTCACCCTGACTGGCGCGGGATCCTATGTGGATGCAACGGTGGACAACGACGAGCCTTATCTCGAGGCCGAGAAAGGCGACCGCCTGCCCGGTTCGCCGGACTGGCAGGTCTCCCTGTCCGGCGAGTACTACTGGCCCATGGGGGGCGACAGGCAGGCATTCGTGCGGCTCGATGCCCAGTACATCGGCGAGATCATCGGCGCCTTCAAGATCGGCGAACCCAGAACCCAGTCCGGCAAGTACGCACTTGCCAACCTGCGCCTGGGGATGCAAAGCGACAAGTACGAATGGACGCTGTTCGCCGACAACGTCACCGACAATCGCGCCAAGGTGTTCTCCGACGGAGTCAATGAGTACCGCCGGACCATCATCCTGCAACCGCGCACCGTCGGGCTGCAGTTCAGGACGAAGTTCTGATCGACTCGGAGGCGGGCGTCCGGCCGGAGTGCCTGTGGCGCCCGCTCCCGTTCACCAACGACAACTACCGGATATTGAGCCGGTGGATCGGCGGCGCCAGCACCGAATAGAAAGTGCGCATCACCGCCAGGATCACGATGCCGGTGACCATTGATGCAAGGGCGCTGAAAAGCCTGTGCTCCTCCTGGGTGAATGTAAACACGTCCCACAGGTACCAGACACCCCGCCAGAACGACACGACGCCGAAACCGATCACGGCGGCGAAGACGATCGACCGCGTCAGTGACATCTTCCTGGGCGCGGCCTGGCTCTCCGTTGAGTTCTCGGGTATGTCACTCATTTTCAATTCTCCGTATTGACTGGTAGTACTCGCCCGGCCGAGATGCTGACGCGCAAGGAACAGAATACCTGCTCTCGGTCCCCGAACGATGGCCCCACCCCTCATCAAATCCGCAATATCCAGAGAAACAATCCAATCAACAAGCCGACCACCGCGCAACTGGCAAGAAATCCCACCACCGACGTTCGCGTCGGTTTCATCAACTCGAAATCCGGGTGCTCGATCAATACCGACCGGGGCGCGGGCGGCACTCCGGGCGGCAGGGTGAGCGGCGCGGTTTCGGGTTCGCCGGGCTCGACCGGGGTTCTCAGCGTCTCGTAGACCCGGTCGAGCCGCTCCCTGGCCGGTGCGCGGGTCACGAGGCTAACGGCGATCATGATCGCGAGGCCGACGACCAGGTAGACGATCATCTGCCAGGGCAGGGAAAGGCGGCCTTCGAAGAGCATGAACGAGGGCAGCAGGTGCGCGAAGCGTTCGTTGAAGCTCCAGCCGACCATGGCCACGTCGCTGGTGAAAAACCAGGTCGCGAAACCGCCGAGCGTCGATGCCCAGGCCGCGGCCGCGGTCGCCCGGCGCCAGAAGAAGCTGGCCCAGATCGCGACGCCCATCATGGCCTGCACGATCCAGAACAGTTCCAGCCCGGCGACCACGCTGGACAGCCCGAAGGCAATCACGATACCGCTGCCCACCACCAGCACGGAGGCGATTCTGCCGACGAGGATGTAGTGCCGTTCGTCGCGGCCCGGACGGATCAGCGGCTTGTAGACGTTCTCGGTAAAGAGAGCCGCGGCGGACACCATGAACGTATCGCAGGAACTCATCACCGCCGCCAGCATGGATGCAATGAAAAGACCGACCAGTCCGGGAGCGATGGTCGGCAGGAAGTCCCTGGCCAGCAGGCCGTAGACGTGATCCGGGTTCGTGGTGCTCCCGGCGTACAGGGCAATGGCCACCAGGCCCGTCAATACCCAGGCGATCGTGCAGAGCCGTTTCAGGAAATGGCCTGCCACGAGTCCGACGCGGGCGTCGTATTCCGATCGGCCCGCGCCGCACATGGCCATGGAGTAGGGCGAGGTCACCCATCCGATCAGGCCGTTGACGGCGATCACGATCACGTAGAGCGTGGTGATCTCGCTCGGGGCCACGATGGAGAAAACGTCCGGATCGGCGATCGATTCCCGCAAGCCGGACATGCCGCCCACCGCGCTCAGGGCAAAGGGCAGGATGAGGAAGGACAGGATCACGGTCAGTATGCCCTGGATCAGGTCGGTGATGATCGCCGCGTTCAGCCCGCCCGATACACCGTAGACGACGAACAGCACCGTCATTGCGAATATGGCGATCTCGGGGCTGATCGCTCCGCCGGAGACCGCGGTGATCATGGCGCTCGATGCCTTGAGCACGACGCCGATGTTCACGGCGAGCTGCAGCATGCCGACCAGGGCGAAGAGCACGGCAACGCTCTGTCCGTAGCGCACCAGCAGGTAGTCTGCCGTGGTCACCGCGCGCATGCGCCGGAACAGCGGCGCGAGCAGCCAGTAGAAAGGGGTGGAGAACAGCCACAGCCACTGGTACCAGATGCCGGATGCACCGGAGGTGTACGTCTTCGAGGCCACACTCACGGCCTGGTCGGTATTGGTGCCGGTGCCGAAAGAGAAGAACGTCATCATCAGCTTGCCGAAACTGCGGTCGCTGATGAAGAAATTGGAGGACGACTTCACCCGGCGCGTGGCGTAGACGCCGATGATGGTGATGCCGACCAGGTAGACGGCAATGACCAGCCAGTCGATCAGCAAGTCAGCGCACCTTGGAAGTCAGCGGTAGAGGGTAGCCGGACGGAGCGATGCCCGAGGCAAGACTGTATTACGGAACGGCCCATACCGGGAAACAGCGGATTCGTTCGCGCCCTGGCCGGTTTCCGTAAGAACGGAGCGATTCGGTCGCGGCGTCAGGCGCTCAGGCCGCCAACGCCGGCCGGTTGTCCAGCGCGCGCAGGACGATGCTTTCGACCCGGGCCCGTTCCTCGCCCACCAGGGGCATACGCGGTGGACGCACCCATTCCGATCCCGTCCCCGTGATCTGGTTGGCAAGCTTCAGGTACTGCACGAGCTTCACCGACGTATCGAGATGCAGAACCGGCATGAGCCAGCGGTAGAGCGCCACGGCCTCGTCGATCCGCCCGGCCCGGGCCGCATCGAAGAGCTGCACGGATTCACTCGGGAAAGGATTCGTCAGGCCGGCGACCCAGCCCACGGCACCGCAGACGACGTTCTCCAGAATGACATCGTCAACGCCGCAGAAGAGCCGGTAACGGTTGCCGCAGGCATTGACCATGTCCGTCATGCGCCTGCTGTCGTGGGACGACTCCTTCACGGCGACGATGTTGTCGACATCCGCCAGTTCGACGAAGTCTTCGGGTGACAGGTCGACCTTGTAGGACACCGGGTTGTTGTAGATCATGATGGGCAGATCGGTGGCGGCGGCGATCGCCCTGAAGTGGGCCATGGCCTCTCGCGAATCCTGCTGGTAGACCATGCTCGGCAATGCCATCAGCCCGTCGCAGCCTGCCTGCTCCGCCAGCCTGACCGATGCAATGGCCATGTCGCCTGAATATTCGGCGATGCCGGTGATTACCGGAACGCGGCCATTTACCGCCTCGACGGCCGCGCGCATCACGGCCTCCTTTTCCCAGGCGAGCAGCGAGTTGTTTTCGCCCAGGGTTCCGAGCATGACAAATCCGCCTACGCCGGCCTGAATGCAGAGTTCTATGTGTCGCGACGTGCCTTCCAGGTCGAGGCTGCCGTCCTTGTTCATTTCCGTCATCAACGCGGGGAACACGCCACCCCAGTCCTGATGTGCCATAGGTTGCTCCCGAAGTTCTCCCCTTCCGCCCTGTTGCCGATGGGCAGGGATGTGCCTGAATGCCTGCCGGCGCCCGTTGGTGCGTTGTGGGCCGACAAGCGATTATATACACTACCGTATAAAGTATACAGCGTTGCCATACTGCGTCCGGCGCCTGCCAGGTCCTTCGTTCAGGCATTCTTTCCCGCGCAGCGGAACCCGATGATACTGTGAAACGCTGAATTCGAAACCCCGACGGAAACACACTGAAATGGACTATCGATTGCTTGGCCGCACGGGTATCCGGGTGTCGCCGTTCGCATTGGGCACCGACAATTTCATGGACCCGACGCCGGCGGACGAATCGGCCAGGATTCTCGAGATGGCCATGGAGGCCGGTATCAACCTGCTCGATACCGGCGATGTCTACGCGGGCGGCGCCGGCGAGAAGATCATCGGCGAGACGCTGAAACGCACCGGCTGGCGCGAGAAGATGCTGATCGCCACCAAGGTCGACCACGGCAAGCGCCGGCCGGGCTACACGCTCGACGACCCGGCCTATGTGGGGCCCAACGACCACGGTCACAGCCGCCTGAACATCATCCGCGCCTGTGAGCACTCGCTGAAGCGCCTGCAGACCGACTACATCGACCTGTACCAGATCCACCGCCCGTCCCCGCACATTCCCTGGGACGAGCAGCTCTTCGCCCTGGACACCCTCGTGCGCCAGGGCAAGGTCCGCTATATCGGCACCTCGACACACCCGGCCTGGGCGGTGATGAACGCCATCATGGTCAGCGAGATGAAGGGCTATGCCCGCATCGTCAGCGAGCAACCGCCCTACAACCTGCTCGACCGGCGCATCGAGAACGAACTGCTGCCCATGTGCAGGGAGCACGGATTGGGGGTGATCACCTGGTCGCCGATGGCGATGGGCGTGCTTGCCGGCCGCTACACGGATGCGAGCGCGTTTCCGGAAGACTCGCGAGCCGTGTTGCGAGGCGGGTTCTATGCCGATCGCGTGACCCGTGCCGGCATCGAGGTTGGCATAGAGTTCGCGAAAATTGCCCAGGGTCTCGGCCTGACCGCCGCGCAACTGGCGGTGGTGTGGGTGAAAGGGCAACCCGGCGTTACAGCGCCCCTGATCGGGCCGCGAACGGTGGCGCAATTGACGGAGTTTCTGGCCGTTCTCGAGACCGAACTCGACGACGAGACCCGCGCATCCTGCGATGCCCTGGTCCCGCCGGGCAGCGCGGTGGCCAACTTCCACAACACGGCGGGCTGGATGAAGCAGACCATCCCGTAGGACGGACCGCCGATCCATCCCGCCTGACGGCGTTGCTCGTCGCTCGAATGTGCCCGATATTCTCGCCCCTCGAATTTTGCGCAACCGATCGATTGGAAAAGTCACTGTAGCGGCCGCGCAGATGGCGTGTACCTGGAATCGCGAGCAGACGGTGGCAGATGCCGATGGGGCCGTGCTTGGCGTATACCGCAGGCTCATATTTGGTTGATAATCGCTCATGAGATAAGCAATAATCGCCTTTCATATGAGCGATTTTACCTACATACCGCGTTTCGCCGCCAGTCTGCTGAGCAAGGCGCTCACCGTTTCCCCGGTCGTCGTTCTCATGGGCGCCCGGCAGACAGGCAAGAGCACACTGGTGCAGAACGAACCGTCCCTTGCGGATTATCTTTACCTCACCCTCGACGACCCCGATGTTCGCGAACAGGCACGTCTCGCGCCGGACGATCTGGTTCGGAGTGCGCCGCGTCTGGCGTTGGACGAGATTCAAAGGGAACCCGACCTGCTTCTCGCTGTAAAGCGTGCCGTGGATTCCGACAGGCCGCGCAAGCACGGTCGTTTCGTACTCACAGGTTCAGCCAACCTACTCTTGATGCAGCGCGTTTCCGAGTCACTGGCGGGTCGTGCGACTTACGTCAATCTCTGGCCGCTCACCCGGCGGGAACGGCTCGGCAGGGGTGTACCCGGTATCTGGTCGGCACTGCTGTCAACGCCGGCGGACAAGTGGACCGCACTTTTAAGGAATGACCAAGATGCGCCCGCTGACTGGCGCAGATCGGTACGTGAAAGCGGCTATCCCGTCCCCGCGCTGGAGTTGCCCGACGAGGAAGCTCGCGCACTCTGGTTTGACGGCTACGTTCGCACCTATCTGGAACGCGACCTGCAGGTGCTGTCGGCAGTCAGCGATCTTGTGGATTTCCGGCGCCTCATGCGCGCCGCCAGCCACCGTCTCGGCGGCCTGGTGAACCAGGCCGAGATCGCGCGCGACACCCGGATCCCCCGCGCCACCGTACAGCGCCACCTCAACCTGCTCGAAACTTCCTTTCAGACTTTCCGGCTGCCCGCGTATTCGGTCAACCGGACGAAGCGCCTGATAAAGGGCCCCAAACTCTATTGGAGCGACCCCGCCCTCGCACTTTGGCTCACCGGCACCGACGAACTGACGGGAGTTCACCTGGAGAACCTGGTGCTCGTGGACCTGCTCGTGTGGCGTGAGGGCCGGATTCCCACGCCAGAGGTGCTCTACTGGCGCACCACCACGGATCGCGAAGTCGATTTCGTGATCGAATGCGGCAACCGCCTGCTGGCCATCGAGGTCAAAGCCGCCACCCCGCGGTACGCAGACACCACCGGACTGCGCCTGTTTCGGGAGGAGTACCGGGACCAGTTCGCCGGCGGCCTGCTGCTGCACGGCGGTGACGAGGTTCGGCAAATGAGCGGGGGAATCCTCGCTGCGCCCTGGTGGCGGATCCTGTAGCCGGCACAGCACCCGCAATGGGAACTCGCAACATCAGGACAGCCAGGCAAAATGAGGTTTTCATGCTTCGACTCCAGGTGGGCTTCGTTCAGTGCATGTACTGCCCGCCGTTGACGTAGAACTTGGCCCCGGTGGTGAACTTCGCGTCCACGATGCAATGCACCATGTGGGTGATGTCCTCGAACTCGCCGAGCCGGCCCAGGGGCAGGGTGGCCAGTTCCTTTTCCAGGCCTTCGGGGGTTTCCAGGTCGTAGCGGTCTATGACTTCCCGGGTCTGGACGGAACCGGGCACCAGGCAGTTCACCCGGATGCGCGGCGCCAGTTCCAGCGCCATGCACTTGGTCAATACGATCACGCCGGCCTTGGCGGCGCAGAAATTGGCGCCGTTCTTGCGGCCGATGGACCCGGCAGCGGCGCCCAGATTGATAATGACCCCCTCCCGGTCGGGATTGTGATTAACGAACTCCTGGCCGCAGACGAAGTGCCCTTTCAGGTGTGCGGAAATCACCGCGTCCCAGGACTCGTCGGTGATTTCCATGAACGGGGCATCGAGGTTGATCCCGGCGCAGTTGACGAGCACGTCGACCCTGCCGAACTTTTGAATCGTTTCCCCATACATCGCCTGTACCTGGGCGCGGTTGGCCACGTCGGCCTGACAGGTGAGAACCGCATCGGCGCCGTGCTGCCGGGAAATCTCCTCCCTCAAGGAATCGGCCTCGTTGTCGAAGAGATGGTTGACAACCACGCCGAAACCCCTGTCGGCAAAACTGCGCACGATCCGCGCGCCAAGGCCGGTGGCGGACCCGGTGACCAGTGCAACCCGTTGTTCGCTCATGTAAAGAATCCTCCGGTTGTGCGGTTGAAATAACGCTGCGACGGTGTCGTTGCCGACGGTTTGAAGCGATTGTATATTTTATTCTCTTTGTCGGTCCAAACCGCGATTCGGGGCTACTCGGACGGCAGTGCCTTTCCGAACTTGCGCCCTGGAACTGCAGGTGCGCCAGCGAGTGCGAACGGTGCGGACCCGACGGGAACGCGACGCTTGGAACCGGGAGGCTTGACCGATGACAACCGGGAAGATAGATGACAACCGGGAAGATAGAGGCTGATGGCCAGGCCGTTTGCGGAGACAACCGGCTGAACGAAGAACCCGGATCGGGTGGGCTGGCATGAAGACCATTCTCGGCAACTGCACGGTCATCCCCTGCACGGGCGCTCCGCCCCTGGCGGACAGCACGGTGACGGTAGAGGGCAACCGGATAACGGCGGTGGGTGAGGGCGCGTTTGTGCCGCCCGCGGGCGTTACCCCCGGCGCCGGCTTGCAGCCGGTGGCACTCCCCGACGGCTCGCGCTGGATCGACCTCGCGGGCGGCTACCTGCTGCCCGGCATGTGGGACGTGCATGCGCACATGGGCGACCTCATTCCCGATCCGCACAACTACCTGGAGACGGAAGCGCTCACCGACTACACGATCCGGGCCGGCCGCAATGCGATGGATGCGCTGCGCGTGGGCGTCACCGGGGTCCGTTGTGTCGGCGAGGACGGGTTCGTCGATGTGGCGTGGAAGCGCGCTTTCGACAAGGGCGTGATGCAGGGTCCCCGGCTCACCGTCTGCACCAGGGGGATATCCATCACGGGCGGTCACGGTCACGGCACGCTGGGCGCGCTGGAGGTCGACGGCCCCTGGGAGATGCGCAAGGCCGTGCGCCAGAACCTGAAATTCGGCGCCGACCAGATCAAGCTCATGGTGACCGGCGGCATCATGACCGAGGGCGAGACCATGGAGGAGTCCCAGTTTACGCTGGAGGAGATCGAGGCGGCCACCGAAGTCGCTCACGCCAAGGACAAGCGCGTGGCCGTGCACACCTGGGGGCTCGGCGGCGTCAAGACCGCCCTGCGCGGCGGCGCCGACACCATCGAACACGGTTTTCTCGACGATGAAGCGGTCGACATGATCCTGGAACGCGATGCCTTCTACGTTCCGACCATCTCCTGTACCCAGGACGACGAATGGATCGACTCGTTGCCGGATTTCCAGATAAGGAAGGCCCGGGGCGCGGCGGCCCAGCACCGGGAGAGTGTGCGGAAAGCCATGCGCGCCGGCGTCAAGATCGCCTGCGGCAGCGATTCGTCTCCCATCGCGGAATTCAACAAGCGGGAACTCGAATGCATGGTCAAGGTGGGCATGCGCGAGATGGACGCCCTGATCGCGGCGACCCGGACATCCGCCGACCTCTGTGAGCTCGCCGGCGACCTGGGCACCGTCGAAGCCGGCAAGCTGGCGGACCTGGCGGTGCTGGGGAGCGACCCGCTGGCCGATATCTCCGCCGTTCGCGACGTTCGGCTGGTGATGAAGGACGGCCGCCTCGTCAATCTCGGGCCCAACGAAGGCGTGGAAGACTTCTTTGACCTGTACTTCTGAACACCGCCCGCAACCCGAGCCGCCAGCGGCTCAATGATCGGATCGGCCATGAACAACCTCAAACCGACCTTCCTGCCTGTTCTTCTGCTTGCCTGTTGCGCCCTGTCGAGCCCCGTCGCCGCTGCCGGCGACAGCTACGACGATCTGGTCGACCTGTTCTTTGAATTCCGCGAATTCCAGCAGGCGAGAATTAACGGGGGCATTCCGGACTACAGCAAAGCCGCGATGGCAGACCAGTACCGGGGCCTCAAGGTGTTTCAGACGGAACTGGCGGCAATCGACACGACGGGTTGGCCGGTGTGGCAACAGGTGGATCATCACCTGGTCCGCGCGGAAATGAACGCGCTCGAGTTCCACCACAGGGAGCACAGGCCCTGGTCCCGCGATCCCGGTTTCTACTCCATGTTCGAGGGCGATGCCGGCGCGAGCATCAACGCGCCCGATTTCTTCAGGCCCGTCTACGACCTGTTCGGCTTTTCCGACGACGGCCCGGATCCGTCCGACGATGCGGAAAGGCCCCTGTCACTTGCGGCCGATCAGCAGAAGGCGTTGCGCCGAACGCTCGAAGGCATACCGGGAATCTACGCACAGGCGCGGGAGAACCTGAGCGAACCGGTGGCCGACTACGCGGAATTCGCCGTGCGCAACTTCATCGAGGAACGTCAGTTGTTCGAAGAAGCCGCCGAAATGCTGGCGGCAGGCTATCCCGATCTCGCAGACGCCGCCCGGCGAGCCGCCGCGTCCGTCGAGGAATATCGCCAGTGGATTCAGGCCAAACAGGCCGACATGGCGCCCAATGCCGGCCTCGGCAAGGACAACTACGACTGGTGGATGCGCAATGTCCAGCTCTCGCCCTGGGGGTGGGAGGAAACCAACCAGATCATCGAGCGGGAGTACGACCGCATCATCACCTTCCTGAAGCTCGAGGAAAACAGGAACAGGCACCTGCCGCCCCTGAAGGTGTCGATGTCCGAGAAAGCCTGGCACGAAAGCATGCGCGAAGCCTTGCACCGGGTGGTCGATTTCCTGCGCGACGAGGAGTTGATGACGGTTGACGACTGGGTGAACCCGGCCGATTACTACGCGCACGGCGGCCGGGGGGCCACCGGCGAACTCGACGACTCGGTAGCCGATTGGCTGCTTCCGGAGAACTCGAGCATCGACACCAAGGTGCGCCAGCGCGAGATCCTGCCGGGGGAGGCCCACGAGTACATCGGCCACATGCTCGACTACCAGCGCCAGGAACGCCTGACCCGAAGCCCGATACGCAGCGCCGGGCGGCGTTTCAACATGGGCTCGATGCGCCTGGAAGGCTGGGCGGTCGCGCTTGAGGAACTGCTCATGCAAGCGGGCGTGCTCGACGGGCGGCCGCGCAACGGAAGGGAGATGGAGTACCTGATGAACGCCTCCCACATGAGCCTCGGCATCCCGGACCTGAAGATGCACGCCAACGAGATCGACCTCACCGAAGCCCGCCACCTCTGCGCGCAGATCATGCCGCGGGGATGGTCGCGCCCGGACGAGGACATGGTCTGGTTCGAAATGCAGTCGAACCTGCGCAACCCCGGCGGTTTCCACAGCAGCAACGTCGTCGCCGGCAAGGCCTACTTCATGAAGCTGTTCCGGGAGCAGGCCCAGGCGCTGGGCGACGACTTCGTGATCCGTGACTTCATCGACGAATTCCTGTCATCGGGCACGATCCCCATGTCGCTGATTCGCTGGGAGATGACCGGCAACAGCGACGACGTCGTGCTGGAGACGGAGCCGCTTTAGGAAGGGGACCATCGATTCAGTTGCTCAGACTGCTTCTGCAGGCCTGAGACCCCCTCGATTGTCCTCGCCTGACTAGAGCGTAATCAGGATATCGCTGCGCCGGGCCGCCTTGCGCACATCCCGCAGAAACGAGCCGTCCGACCCTTCGCGCACGCCCGTCACCATCAGGTCCGCGGCGGACACACGGTCACCGAACAACAGCAGCGCAGTATCCGGATCGCAGAGGTTCGATGTCCAGACCAACCCATCGATCTCACCGAACTGATCATGCACCGCCTTTGCCCAGAGCGCCGTACGTCCGTATTGCGTGGGGAGGCTGCCGATCAGTGTCTCGCGGCGTACACGCCACTTCACCAGGTCTGGTGCCCGCAAGCTTGCAAGGCGTAGCGCGCGGCGCAGGATCAATGTGCTGTGCCGGCGCCCGACAAGGGCGCCGCTCGGCACGCTCTTGCGCGCCATGCCGAGCGGAATATCGTGCAGGATCGTCTCGTAGATCGCCGCCTCCACAGTGCTTGCGGCATACAGCGACGGAATGCACCGGCCCCGCTCGTCACGAATGGGCGCGAATCGCGTCGGGCCGCCGCGGCAGGGATTGAAGCCGTTGCCGTCGAACTGCCGGCCATGAACCCGGTGGAGTAACTCGCCTGCGGTCAACGCCACCACGTTCGGCGCCTGCAGATGCGCCGGTGGGTGAGGTACGGGCGACGCTTCCTCATCCACCCGCCGGCTCCGCGAGCCGGCGCGCAGCCTCGACAACCCGGCCGCCGTCCTCCAGGCGGTGCTGAGGTTCGTCGCCGTCAAGCCAGCCGTTACCCGAAGCGAACCAGAACGCCTTCTGCCAGTCGGTCATGTCCGAAGGCAAGGCCGCGAGTACATCCCGCACCACTGTGCGCGGCTTTCCCTCCTGGAACTGGAACGCCGGATACAGGTCGCGCCTTCCAAGCCGAATCGCAAACGTCTTGCCCTCCTTTTTCCATCGGGAAGCCGGCTCGCTCCTGTTGCGCGAGACCAGGCCCGACATCCGGTGGATCTGCTCCGCCGTCAGTGTTTGGGTGTCATTCAGGTACTCGCGGCGCGCGGCGAGGTTGTCGAATGCCAGGTCCTCTTCCACATCGGAACGGTCGGCCGCGAGCCAGGCCAGTATCCGGTCGAGGTCGGACGGCGTGCGCGGACGCCATGGGCGCATCTTCCGCAAGCCGCCCAGCCGGTTCAGGCGGTCGACCATGCCGCTCAACGGCCAGGACGCGTGCAGCACCAACCACTCGCCGGTATCGTCAACTCCCTCTCCGAGGCGTGCTCTGATTCGTCGGGGCAGCTTCCGCACCTCCTCAGGCTGCAGTGTCTCGTAGGCGATTGGATTGGGTTTCATTGGTGCGAGTTCATGAGATTCATGAGATAACTAACAAGATACCGATTGTCATGCGTTCACGCAACAGAGTCGTCAAGTCGCGATCGACGATCACCGGTATTTCCCGCCTTGTGCGCCCCTGCTCTCGATTGAATACAATATTCGATTTTGGGGCGTTGCGATCGTCGGTCGAATGCAGCGGGACTATTGCCGCGGATTGCTGGTGACGTGTGCGCTGTTCGTCACCTGTCTTGGCTGCGCGCCCGCCGGCGAACGCTCTCACCTGGTGCTGCTCACCGAGGGGATTGCGCCGACAATGGATCCGGTAATGGCCACCGACAGCCGGGTCGACAACCTGGCGATTAACCTGTACAGCGCACTCGTTCAGTACAGGCCGGGCACCACCGAAGTGCGCATGGACCTGGCCGCTTCCTACGAGGTGTCCGAAGACGCGCGGCGCTATGTCTTCGAGCTGCGCGAGAACGCACGCTTTCACGATGGCAAGCCGGTGCTTGCTGAGGACGTCAAGTTTTCGATCGACCGGATGCTGGCCTTGCGGATCGGGGTCTGGCGCTATCTCACGCCGGTCAGCGGCGCCGAAGTTCTCGATACGCGCCGTGTCGCCATCGACCTGCACGAGCCGTTCGCCGGATTTCTGGGAGCCATGACACGGCTCTATATCGCCAACGCCGATCTCATCCGCGCCAATGAGTACGAAGGGGACCTGGGCCAGCGCTGGTTGCAGAACCATACGGCAGGCGCCGGGCCCTATCGCCTCGTCTCGTTTCAGCCCGAGCAGCAGGTCACCGTGGAGCGGAACCCGGGCTATCACCTGGGCTGGGGGCCGCGGCATGTGGACCGCGCCGTCTTTCGCGTGATCCGCGAGGAGGTCGCCCGCCGCATCGCGCTGGTCACCGGCGATGCCGACTGGATCTTCGTCTCGAGTGCCGACACCCTGGAGGCGCTGGCTGGGGAGCCGGGCGTCCGGGTGAACCGGGACCTGACCCTCAACCAGTTGTATTTCGCCTTCAACACCCAAAGCGAACATCTCGGCGACGCCCGCCTACGGCGCGCGCTGGCATTGGCTTACGACTACGAAGGCCACATCGAGCATCTCATGGGCGGCAACGCGGCGCAGGCGCACGGGGTACTGCCCGCGGGCGCCGAGTGCGCCAGCCCCGACTCGCCACGGCCCTATACCGATCTCGACGAGGCGCGCCGGTTGGTGGCCAGCGCCGGCATCCGGCCGGGCGAGGTGGAGCTGACCATGGCGTTCGAGGGAACGACGGGCGAGACGCCGTTCTTCGAGATCATGCGCGCGGGCGCGGCACAGCTCGGCATCAGGCTGAACGCGGTGGACATCGAGTGGGACGCCAAGGTGGAGAACTACACCCGTCTCGAGACGTCCACCGATGTGGCCACCATCTGGATCTTCGCCCCGGGCCCGGAAGCGCACCACTACATGCATTCGCTCGTTCATTCGAGCCAGGCCGGCGACGGCGGCGACAACTTTGCGTGGTACGGGAACGCGGCCATGGACGAACTGTTGGACACCGCCGCCGCCGAACTCGACGGGGAACGCCGCTGCGAGCTGTACCGCGAGGCCGAGGCGCTGTGGCTCGAGGAGATGCCGTTCGCCGTGGGCGTGACCATGGTGGGGCTGTCGGCGCAACGGGACGACCTGCACGGCTCCGCGGTGAGCCTCGGCCACCCGCTGACGCAGAACCTCTACGCCATGTGGAAGGAATGATGGGGCCGTTCGTCGCGCGCCGCCTGCTGCAGATGGTGCCGGTGCTGCTCGGCGTCAGCATTCTCACCTTCGCGTTGACCAATCTGCTGCCCGGCGACCCCGCCCGCGCCGCGGCGGGCCGGCATGCGAACGCCGAGCAGCTCGAGGCGGTGCGCGACCGGCTTGGGCTCGACCGCCCGTTGCCGGTGCAATACGCGATGTACATGGGGCGGCTGCTCCAGGGCGATCTGGGGACGTCGCTTACCTCCAAGCAGGCGGTGGCCGAAGAGCTTCGCCTGTTTTTCCCGGCAACCCTGGAACTGCTGCTGGCGACGATGGTGATCGCCGTCAGTGTGGGCATCCCGCTCGGCGTATTCACGGCGACCCGGCGCGGCAGTTGGGCCGACCGCGCCTTTCTCGGGTTTTCCTATTTCGGGGTGGGCATGCCGGTATTCTTCACGGCGCTGCTGCTGCAGATCGTCTTCGCCGGGTGGCTGCGCGTGCTGCCGATCGCCGGGCGGCTCGGCCTGGAGACGATTCCGCCGCCCACTTTCACCGGCATGTACACGGTCGACGCCTTCCTGGCGGGCCAGTGGACGACGCTCCTCGACGCGCTCCGTCATCTCCTGCTGCCCGCCCTGACCCTGGCGATGGCGGGTACTTCCGAGGTGGCCCGCATCACGCGCCGGTCGATGCTGCAGGCGCTGGAGCAGGAGTATGTGCGAACCGCTCGGGCGAAAGGTTTCCCCGAACGCACCGTGTGGCTGCGCCATGCCCTGCCCAACGCGTTGCTGCCGACAACCACCGTGATCGGGCTGCAGGTCGCCTTCCTGCTCGGCGGCACGGTGCTGATCGAGAACCTGTTCTCCTGGGGCGGCCTCGGCACCTACGCCTGGACCGGCATTTTCCGCATGGACATTCCCGTGATCATGGGGATCACGCTGATCGCCACCACCGTCTACCTGATCGTCAATCTCGGCGTCGATCTCGTCTATGCGCGACTCGACCCGCGAATACGATATGAATAGCGCGCTCCCTCTTTATGTCGCCCACGACGGCAACGCCCACGACGGCAACGCGGTCCAGGAGCGCCTCGACCCGAGAGCCCGTTGTGCGTAGCGCAGCGTTCTGGATGCACGACCGCCGGCTCGTCGCCGGCATTCTCATCGTCGGGCTGTTCGCGGCCATGGCCGCGGCGCCGTGGCTCTTCACCGGCCTGGACCCGGCGGTGCTGAATCTCGAAGGCCGCCTGACGCCGCCTTCACCGGGCCACTGGCTCGGCACCGACTCCACGGGCAACGATGTGTACACGCGCATCGTCTACGGTTCGCGCACGACCCTGGGGACCGTGATTGCGGTGCTGGCCATCGCCAGCCTGGTGGGCATCTTCGTCGGATCCGTTTCCGGCTATGTCGGCGGATGGCTGGACAGCCTGCTGATGCGCACCACCGACGTGTTCCTGGCGTTTCCGCCGCTGATCCTGGCGCTGGCAATCAACGCGGTGCTTGGCCGGGGCCTGCGCCAGACGGTGTTCGCGGTCGCGCTGCTCTGGTGGCCCGCGTACGCCCGGCTGGTGCGCGGGCAGATCCTCGCCGTGCGCCACCAGGAATTCGTCGAGTCGGCGCGGGTGATCGGGGCCAGCCGGTTCCGTATCATCCGGCACATGCTTCCGAACGTGATCGACCCGGTCATCGTGCGCCTGTCGCTCGATGCCGGCTTCGTGGCGCTCACCGCGGCGTCGCTGAGCTATCTTGGCCTCGGGGCCCAGCCGCCCACGCCCGAATGGGGGCGCATGGTCGCGGAAGGGCAGATGTTCCTGCTCGACCAATGGTGGGTGGCGGCGTTTCCGGGGGTCGTGCTCTTTATCCTGGTTGTCGGCTTCAACCTGATCGGCGAGGCTGTCGGCGACCGTCAAGACCTGCAAACTCGGGGCTCGACCGCTACCCTGGCGAGCCCCGCCAAGGAGAAATGATGGAACCCATACGCATCTGTGCAACTATCCCCGTACGCAACGGGCTCAAGGCCTGGGGCGACGTACATCGCGAGCTGCTCGCACCGCTGCAGCGTCCGGGACTCGAGATCGTCCTGTGGGACCTGCCCGACGCCCCGATCGAGGCCATCGGCAATGCCTACGACTGCGAGTTGGTGGCCATGCCTCACCTGCGCGCAGCCAAGCGTGCCGAGGAGGAAGGCTTCCACGCGGTTGCCATGGGATGCCTCGACGAACCGGGCGTGCAGGCCGCGAAAGAGGCGCTCGCCATTCCGGTAACCGGCGAATCGGAGGCGTCGATGCACTTCGCCTCCATGGTCGGCCGGCGCTTCACGTTCCTGCTGCCGGGCGAGACGAGCGGCAACCAGCGCGGCGGTTACGGCACGCGCTGCATCGAGGATGTGGCGCGCATGTATGGCTTTGCCGACAAGCTCGCCTCGGTGCGCACGGTGAGCGGCAAGACGCTGGAATTCGCCGCGCGCGACGACAGCCTGCCCGAGGCGATGATCGAGCAGGCGCGGCTCGCGATGAAGGAGGACGGCGCCGATGCCATCATCGGCTATGGCAGCCTCGACGTGATCGGCCGCCTGCAGCGCGAGTTGCCGATCCCGGTGATCGACCCCGTACAGGCATCGGCAATGATGGCCGAGAGCCTGGCGCGGCTGTCGATTGCGCAAAGCGTTCGGGCGCACCCGAGGCCGGGCAACGTGGATATCGAGAATTGATTGCAACTGCCGGGCAACCGGCGAAAACCAAACCAACCACAGAGGAGTGAAAACATGAAGTCGAGAGAGTACTGGGACGAATTCGCGGACGTAACCGTCAGGCGCCTGGTGGAGCCGGATGCCGGCGACCCGTTGCTGATACTCGCCGATGCGAACAGCGACCTGAACCTGGCCCACGCGCTGCGGGCGGCGGGGGTGCGCTCCGGCGCCGACACGCAGCTCATCGTCAAGCCCCACGCCAGGGCGGGCGAGGCGATGAAGACTGGGCCCATCCTCTCGGCGTCGATCAAGGCGGCCAAGTACATCGTCTCGATCATCGACGACGGCATCGATGCGTCGCAGGCCATGCTCGACGCCAAGGAGGGGGGCACGAGCATTCTCTATACCGAGCCCACCGGTGTGGAAGATTACGTCGTCAGGGCGCTCCTGAACGTCGATGTCGGAAAGATGAACCGCATCGGCGAGCGCGTCTGCGAACTCTGGGAGGACACCGATATCTGCCGGGTCACCTCGCCCCAGGGAACGGACGTCAGCTTCCGGTTGAAACCCCGCAAGTGCGAGTTCGGCAACGGCATGCTCGACCAGCCGGGCAAGGACGACTTCTATCCCGGCATGCAGGTCAACATCGCGCCGGTGGAGGAAACCATCAACGGCGTGATCGTCATCGATGCGTCCGACAGCGTTCAGGGCGTGGTGCACGAGCCCTACAGTTTCACCATGGAAAACGGCGTTATCGCCAAGGTCGAGGGCGGCTCCGAGGCGGATGTCATGCGCGCCTGGCTGGCCGGCTGCAACGATTCGATCATCTACAAGCTCTGCCACTTCAGCCTGGGGCTGAACCCGGAGGCGGGCATTTCGGGCCGGATGATCGAGGACGAGCGCAAGTTCGGCGCCATCGACTTCGGGTTCGGCTATCAAAACCCGATCCTCGGCGGCACGGTGGGCATGGGTGACTACCACGTGGACATCATGCTGGCCGGGCCGACGGTGATACTCGACGGTGAGGTGCTGTGCAGCGCCAACGAGTTCAACACCGGGATGCTGGGTTTTGAAACCTGACGAGGCGAGTCCCGAGCCCGGCGGGAAAACAGTGGCCGAGTGGGAGCTTGACTCGTTTGGGAACCTTGTCACCGAACAAGAGGTTTAGCAACGGGCCGTGAACGGCCAGGCCCGCTGCGCCGGCAATGCGCCGCTCCTGGACGTGCGCGATCTGCATGTCGGGTTTGATACGGCGGAGGGGCATGTGCGGGCGGTCGACGGTGTGAGCCTTGCGGTGCGGGCCGGCGAGGCACTCGGCATCGTCGGCGAGTCGGGTTCGGGCAAGAGCGTGACAGCGCTCGCGCTCATGGGTTTGTTGCCTGTGCCGCCGGCCCGCGTTCACGCGGAGCGCGTTCGACTTGGCGCGACCGACCTGCTCGGTCTGGATCCGGACGGGATGGTCCGCGTTCGCGGACGGCGGGTCGGCTTCGTCTTCCAGGACCCGCTCGCGGCCCTCAACCCGGTGATGCGCGTCGGTCGCCAGATCGATGAGGTGATCGAGTTGCATGGCGGTGCTTCGCGAAAAGACGCGGAGCGCGCGGCGATCGAATGGCTCGCGCATGTCGGCATTCCCGCACCGGACGAGATATCGGGCGCGTACCCGCACCAGCTCTCGGGCGGCATGCGGCAGCGGGTCATGATCGCCATGGCGCTCGCGGGTGAACCCGAGCTGCTGATCGCGGACGAGCCAACCACCGCGCTCGATGTGACGGTGCAGGCGCAGATCGTCGCCCTGGTCCGGCAACTTTGCGACGAGCTGGGCATGGCGCTGATCTGGATCAGCCACGACTTCGGTGTCGTCGCCGGCAT
>CAZWZH010000056.1:0-3997 GCA_964638775.1 uncultured Pseudomonadales bacterium | reverse complement strand
CGGCGTGGCATCGACCACGCCGAGTTTGCCCACGTAGTTGTCCTCCCGGAACGCGGCACCGGCGTTGTGGGTATCGGAGGAGCCGATCAGCCCGAACCGGTACGGGTTGGAGCCCCGGTCGGCCTCCATGGCGATACCGCGGAGCAGGGCGTCGCGCACATAACTGCCCCGAGGTTCGCTGGGCAGCGGCGAACCGGCGCGCTGGTTGGAGATGCCGAAATCCGCCCACTCGTCGTTGGGCGAGAGCATGGGGTGCGTATCGGAGGTGCCCTTGACCTGGGTGACTTCCACCAGCGGCTCGTTGCGCAGCCGCTGGTTCGCGTAAACGGCGTCGATGGGCCTGCCCGCCTGGTCGGCGAGCCCGAACATCATGCCGTTCGAACGATTCGAGTTGTGGGGGATGGCGAGCGACTCGATGCCGAGCGCCCGCAGCCCGTCCATCCAGCCCCACAGGTCTTCCGGATTTCGTGAATCGATGGCGCTGAAGGGCAGGTCCGGGGCGTCGCCGCCCTTGAAGATCACGTTGCGGTGCAAGTTTGCGCCTTCGGTGCCCGATGTCGTGTACTCGTAGCCTATGAACGTGGTGAACGCACCGGGGTCGTTGTGCCGTTCGGCGGTCTCGACGATGTCCTGCCAGGCGTCCCCGACGATGTCCAGATCCAGCAGTTCCGCGCTCTCGGAGGAGCGCAGCAGCACGGGGGCGGTTTCCAGGAAGTAGGCGAGCTTCTCGGGGGCGGTGCGGGCATCGCGCAGCGCCATCGCCAGGGGGTGCGTGCCCACGCTGGAGGCGGGATCGGCCATGGCGGGCAAGATGCCCAGATAGGAGGCGTGGTCGGTCACTGCCTGGAAATCGAGGGGCCTGGAGAGTTGCATCTCGAATCCGGCCGGATGCGCAAGCGTTTCGCCCTTGGCGTAGCGGTAGGCATCGTGCGGCGTCGTCCGCGTACCGAATATGAAGGCATCCAGCGAGTAGAAGGTATGGACGTGCAGGTCGCCGAAATAGGCGTTCCGGTTCGGGTTCGAGTCGATTGCGGGGTCTGTCGGTACAGCCGTTTTCGCGGCGGCGGCCGATTCGGGGTCCACCCTTTCCCCGGGTTGCGTGCAACCCGCGAGAGAGCAGGACAGCAGCAGCGAGGCCACCCCGAGTGCCCGGCACATCAGGCGACCCTCCAGGAGTACTCCCGTGCTGGCCGAACCGTTGCTAAGCGCAAGCCGGTAACAATCGATCGCTCCAGGAGTATGCCTGCGCCCGCCGAACCCTTGCCGTGCGGCCCGGTGTGTTTTTCGCCCCTCCCGTTGAGCGGAGGCATCCGTCGGTCAGGCCTTGCCGTTGTGGAACAGCGAGGGCAGCGACTGATCGTCGGTGTTGAGCAGCCGGTCGACCCAACCGTGGAACCGCTGCCCGCCGCCTTCGTTCTTGCCGAACATCACGTGCGGCATGGTGCCGGTCAGGAGGGCTTTCTGCTGGCGGAGCCCCGTTGCGTAGTCCTCCTCCTTGACCACGTATTCCAGGAACTTGAACTGTTCATGGGCCTGCTGTTTCGTTTCCTCGTCGGCGGGGGCCTTTTCCATGAGGTAGTTCTGCACCGTGTAGGACTGCTGGGGAGTGGCGCCGGGGAATAGCTGCGAGATCATCACGCCGCGGCCGCCGCCATCGAAACCGGCGATGGAGACGTGCGGAAAGATGGTCCACACGCCCGCCATCAGGTGGGCGATGCCCACGTCCTCGAGGTCGTCGTAGTCGGCCAGCGACGGGTCCGGGGAACTGACCCGCTGGTGGGGCCCCCAAGCGTAGTATAGGGCCTGGTTGTGCATGTCCGCGCCGAACGAATTCCTGTGCAGCACCGGCAGGTGATAGAGGTCCATGTAGCCGTCGTAGGCGATCTTCCAGTTGGGGCCCTGCAGCACCCGGTTCTCGAAGAAGTGCCAGTTGGCGAAGTCGAAATGGTTGAGGATGTCGTCGTATCCGGACAGGAAGTGGTCGATGTCCAGGGTGGCTTCGGGATTGAGATGCACCCAGATGAGCCCCGCCCGCTCCGCTGCCGGCAGTTCCACCAGGCTGTAACAGGATTTGTCCACGGTGCCGAAGTCCTTTTCCGAGAACACGCCCACCAGCGCGCCGCTCTGGTCGTAGGTCCAGGCGTGGTAGGGGCATGAGAAACGCTTCGCGTTGCCGGTGCCCGCCGGCATGATCTGCGAACCCCGGTGGCGGCACATGTTGACGAAGGCACGCACCCGGCCATCCTGGCCCCGCGAGATGAGCACCGGGGTATCCACCGCATCCATGGCCTTGTAGTCCCCCGGGTTCGGTAGCTCCGCGGTCATCGCCAGCATCAGCGGCACGCGCTTGAAGATGCGATCCATTTCCAGGCTCCAGCGCTCCTCGTCGAAATAGTGTCGGGCGGGCTCCAGGTGAATGGCTTCCGTCTGCTCGATGGTTCCGGCCTGTGCGTGTGCCAGGCTCTCCCTGGCCATCTCGATCAACTTCGTACGGCTCACGTATATGCCTCCGGTTTCCCGGCGCGGGATTATTGCAGATTGCCGTAAATTGTTCCGCCTGCGCTTGCCGGCCGCCTCAGGCAAGGAGTTCCGGAGCGAACAGCCTGACGTTGTCGCCGGCGCCTTGCCACTTTTCGAACTCGGGGTGTGCGTTACCGGCGACGACAGTGACCGCTCCTTCGGCATTGCGTGAACAACACAGTATCTCCTCGGGAATCGCGAGTCCGAGCAATGCAGGGGATGATGTTGCGAGCAGTACCTGCGCATTGGAGGGCCTCGAAAGCGCCTCGTAGACGGCCTTCAGCGATGCGGCATCCAGCCCGGATTCCGGAAATGGGATCAGCCGTATCCCGCTTGTTGCGGGCAGATAGGGCATCAGTGTGAGGGCGGCGAGCCGCAAGGTACTGGTGGAGACAACAGTCGACGGCAGTTCGATTCCGGCCCCGTCCCGGACGGCCAGGCAGGCGTGGCGATCGCTTTCTCTTACGGAAACAGCCATGTCCTCGATCTGGGGGAGCGCGTTGCGCAGGTTGGCGATCCATTCCTGAAAGGCGTCGGCGTCCCTCTCGCGCAGGCGGAACAGCACCCAGGGTAGATTGGAGCCATCGGCGACCAGCGAATCGGCGCTTGTGCCTGGCGCACTGGGGCGACGCAGGTCGGGTCCCTCGAACGCCGTCGATTTCACTTGACTGGTGAGCAGGTCCCGGATGTATGTGGCTACCGGAAACAAGCCGGGGGTATCCGGCAGGTTGGCGAGGGTCGAGCGCCCTGGACCGAGGGCGATGCGGACCGCCCACGCCTTGCTGCCCTTTGTTCTCGACTCGACGTTGTAACTGTCGTTGCCGGGTGCATGCTTGCTGAATACGGTCATCGACCCGCGGCGCCGTCCTCCGGACGGAACGGACGCCGGCGGTGGTGGCGGGTCGGTGAACAGCGATTCCTGGGGAGAGGCCTTCCCGATTGCTTTGGGCATGAGGATGCCCCGCTCGGATTCAATGGCGGGGCCGCTGACCCCTTCCGTGATGGCGATTTCGTAGCGGAATCTCCGGAAGCCGCTGTCGGTGCCAAGCTGATTGGAAAGGTGATCCGGAATCTCGAACTCGGCTGCGACCTCGAATCGGAGATTGTCTGTTGGGCGTCCCCACACCAGGTCGCGGAAGTCTCCTGCCCGCTTGCGAATCGCCGTTTCGGGACCGTCTCGAATCAGGTCGGCAAGCAATGCGATGACATCGAGAAAGGTACTCCTGCCGCTTCCCGTGGCCCCTGCCAGCACATGGAAGCGATCCAGCGCGATATCCACGTAGCGCAGGCAGCGATAGTTCAGCACCTGGATGCGGCGGATCATGCCGCAAGTTTACTAGCCCGACCTATTCGTGAATAAACTACTGCGGCCGTCAATAGCAGCGAAATCACTGGGCGTGCTCCCGCCGCGTGCTCAACGTGCTGTAAGCACGCCTCCGCGCGCTCTGGTCCGCGCCACCCAGTGCTTTCACTACTC
>CAZWZH010000055.1:0-20296 GCA_964638775.1 uncultured Pseudomonadales bacterium | reverse complement strand
CCTCGGCTGGGCGGTGGGCCGCGTTTTCACCCGCCGGGGCGATTGCCACATCATCATCGGCAAGGACACGCGGGTTTCGGGATACATGCTGGAATCCGTGCTGGAATCGGGGCTGGTGTCCGCCGGTGCGGACGTGAGCCTGCTCGGCCCGATGCCGACCCCCGCCATCGCCTACCTCACCAGGACGTTGCGTGCCGATGCGGGCATCGTCATCAGCGCCTCCCACAATCCCTACCAGGACAACGGCATCAAGTTCTTCGATGCCGACGGCAAAAAGCTCGGCGATGCCGTGGAAGCCGAGATCGAGGCGCAACTCGAGAACGGAATGGTCTGCGCCGCATCGAACCGGCTCGGCAAGGCGGCCCGGGTGCCGGATGCCCCGGGCCGCTATATCGAGTTCTGCAAGGCAACGGTCGGCCGGGGGTTCCGCCTGCAGGGCCTGAAGGCCGTGCTCGACTGTGCCCACGGCGCCACCTATCACGTGGCGCCGGGCGTCTTCGAGGAACTCGGCGCCGACATTGCCGTTATTGGTGACTCACCGGACGGGTTCAACATTAATGCCGGGTGCGGTTCGACCCATCCGGAGTCGCTGGCTCGGGCCGTCCGGGAAAACCGGGCGGACATCGGCATCGCTTTCGATGGCGACGGCGACCGGGTGATCATGGTGGATCACGAGGGCGACGTGGTCGACGGCGACGAGTTGCTGTTCATCATTGCCGACCATCGGCGGCGGCGGGGCTCGCTCGAGGGCGGGGTCGCCGGCACGGTCATGTCGAATTTCGGCCTGGAGCGGGCGCTCGGCGAACTTGACATTCCCTTCGAGCGGGCCCAAGTGGGTGACCGGCATGTGCACGAACTGCTCAAGCGCAGGGGCTGGCGCCTCGGCGGCGAGTCCTCGGGTCACATTCTGTGCCTCGATCTGTCCACGACGGGGGACGGGATCATTGCGGCGCTGCAGACGCTTGTGCCCATGATGGAATCTGGAAGAACCGTTCGCGAACTGAAACAGGGTATGAGCAAACTCCCTCAGGCCATCGTCAATGTGGAGGTCGAGAATCCCGGCGCCGTGGCCGTTTGCGACAAGGTCACCCGTGCTTTGCATGCCAGGGAGCGTCGGCTCGCCGGCCGGGGGCGGGTGCTGATCCGGCCGTCCGGCACCGAACCGGTAATCAGGGTCATGGTCGAGAGCGAAGACCAGGCCGAGGTGTCGACTATCGCGCGCGATCTTGCGTCAACCGTCCGGCGGGCCGGCTGATTGTCGAAGGCCGGTCCAGCGTTTACTATTGCGCGCCCTCCGAGACCGGGTATCCGGTTGCCGTTCTCATTGGCAGGCATTCGCAGGACGTTCGTAGGAAATTGGAAGTCACATGAGTCAGTTTTACGCCGCTGCGCCGCATGATCGTCGGGCTGGGGGGTCGTCCGTTTAGCATGCGTCGACCGATTGTCGCGGGAAACTGGAAGATGTACGGGTCCATGGAGCGCGTTGACCGGTTCTGCACGGCGCTGAGCCGCGCGCCGGCCGGGGACGGCGTGGAGGTGCTGCTGTTTCCGCCGGTGGGCTACCTCCAGGGATTTGCGGCGGGCCTGAAGTCGACCTGTGTGGAGCTGGGTGCCCAGGACCTGCACGTTGAACCGGAAGGCGCCTACACGGGCGAGGTTTCCGGCCGGATGATCAGGGACCTGGGCGGACGCTGGGTGCTGGTCGGCCACTCGGAGCGGCGCACCGGCCGGGGCGAGACCAACGGGCAGGTGGCGCGCAAGTGCCTAGCGGCGTTAAATGCCGGGCTGAGCCCCATCGTCTGTGTGGGCGAGTCTCTCGATGAACGGGAGTCCGGATTTGCGCAGGAGGTTGTACGCCGGCAGCTCGAAGCCGTACTGGATGCCGTGGGCGCAGCGGGATTGGGCGGCGGCGCGGTTGCCTATGAGCCGGTCTGGGCCATCGGGACCGGGCGAACGGCAACTCCGGAACAGGCGGAGGGCATGCATGGGTTCATTCGCGAGGCGATTGACAATGTGGACAAGGCAACGGGCGCCTCAGTGCGGATTCTGTATGGCGGCAGCGTCAAGCCGCAAAACGCCGCGGAACTCTTCGCGCAGCCGAACATCGATGGCGGCCTGATCGGCGGCGCCTCGCTCGAGCCGGAGAGTTTTTTGGGAATAGTCGCTGCCGTGAGAAATCGGCGGGCGGCGGACGACGAGAGAAACCGGTTGTGATGGATCTTGAAACCATATTGCTGGTGCTGCTGGTGCTGGATGCGGTTGCGCTTGGCGGCCTGGTTCTGCTGCAGCAGGGCCGGGGCGCCGATGTCGGAGCTGCGTTTGGCGCCGGCGCGGCCAATACGATGTTCGGCAGTGCGGGAAGCACCTCGTTTCTCACGAAGATGACGGTATGGCTCGCCATCGGCTTCTTCGTGATCTCGTTCGGTCTTGCCTACTTTGCCAAGGAACGTGCCGAGCAGATGCAGGAACTGGGCGTTCCGACGATCGAGGAGCCGCTCGAAGAGCCGGAGCAGTTGACTCCGGAGGAGGAAGGTGTAGATTCCGGCCTCCCCGACATCTAGCCGCCTGCGACGAAAGTCCGATCGCACGATGTCCGGGCACTTGAGAGACAGGATATGTGCCGAAGTGGTGAAATTGGTAGACACGCTACCTTGAGGGGGTAGTGGGCAACAGCCCGTGCGAGTTCGAGTCTCGCCTTCGGCACCAGGTTCACCGTGCCTTCCATGCGGTCACCGCGCGGAAAAAGCAGTTGGGTGAGCACGTTGTTTCAGTGTTGAAACAGCCGTTTTCGGGCGGTTGCGGGGGCGGCTGCGCGTCCCTATAATCGCGTTCCTTGCTGATGCGGGGTGGAGCAGTCTGGTAGCTCGTCGGGCTCATAACCCGAAGGTCGTGGGTTCAAATCCTGCCCCCGCTACCAACAGATACCAAAGGGCCCCTCTACGGGGCCTTTTAGTAAGCGCCGCCAGGCAAGTGACCGCCCGACGCGTTGATGCGCGGGAGAGCCCTCAGCCGGGGAGCGCGAGGGGGAAACCCCTCGCTGAAAGAGCCCTCAGCCGGGGAGCGCGAGGGGAAGCCTCTTAATGGAGTAGAGGACAAGAATGGGCGTAAGCCCATTTTTTGTTAGTGCATGGTGAACAGGACCGAATTACAGATCGAGGAAAGCCTGAAGGAAACCGTCGCAAGGTTCGGCTGCGAGATCTGGGGTGTTGAATTCTTCTCCGCAGGAAAACGATCCAAGTTGAGGGTGTACATCGACAAGCCCGAGGGTGTGACGATTGACGACTGTGAGTCGGTCAGCCGCGAAGTCGGTGATGTGCTCGATGCGGAGGATACGATCGGCGGCGGCTACACGCTTGAAGTCTCTTCGCCGGGGCTCGACCGCATCCTGTTCAAGGCCGAGCATTTCGAGGCGAACATCGGCGCCACGGTGGATGTGCGCCTCAACTTTCCGTTTGAGGGCAGGAAGCGCTTCGTGGGCCTTCTCGCGAATATCGAAGATGCCCAGGCGCTGTTGCGGCTGGATGACACGGACTACGTGCTGCCGCTCAAGAACGTGCAGCGCGCGCGGCTGGTGCCGCAATTCGATTGAGGATACGAACGACGATGTCGAAGGAAATTCTGCTGGTGGTCGAGTCGGTGTCGCACGAGAAGGGCGTCAGCGAGGACGTGATTTACGGCGCGATCGAGAGTGCGCTCGCCACGGCCACCAAGAAGCGCTACGAGGAAGGTGCCGAGTTTCGCGTTGCCATCGACCGGGAAACCGGCGAGTACGAGACGTTTCGCGTGTGGACGGTAGTCGACCCGGAAGCGCAGCCGGAAGCAGACGAAGTGGCGGTGGAAGAGGCAAAGGCACAGGAAGAGGCAAAGAAAGAGGCAACGAAAGACGAAGACGAAGACGAAGAGGAAGAATTCAACCCGGCGGCCCAGTTGACGCCTGACGACGACCGGGCAAAGGGCCTGGCGCCGGGCGATACCATCGAAAAACCGGTCGATTCGGTGGCGTTCGGCCGCATTGCCGCACAGACGGCCAAGCAGGTCATCGTGCAGAAAGTGCGGGAGGCGGAACGGGCGCAGGTGGTGGAGGAATACCTGCCGCGGGTCAGCGAACTCGTGGGCGGAACCGTCAAGCGCGTGGGCCGGGACAATGTCGTAGTCGACCTCGGCAACAATGCCGAAGGGCTTCTCCTGCGCGAGCACCTTATTCCCCGCGAGTCGTTCCGGGTGGGCGACCGTCTTCGCGCACTGCTGCTCGAAGTGCGTCCCGACAACCGGGGCCCGCAACTCATACTCACCAGAACCTCGTCGGAAATGCTGAGGGAGCTTTTCAAGATCGAGGTGCCCGAGATTTCCGAAGACGTGATAGAAATTCGCGGCGCGGCCCGCGACCCGGGGTCGCGTGCAAAGATCGCCGTCAAGACCAACGACGGCCGTATCGACCCGGTCGGCGCCTGCGTCGGCATGCGCGGTTCCCGAGTCCAGGCCGTCTCCGGCGAGTTGGCCGGAGAGCGGATCGACATCGTGCTGTGGGACGAGAACCCCGCGCAGCTCACGGTCAACGCCATGGCCCCGGCGGAGGTTGCGTCCATCGTCATCGACGAAGACGCCCATTCGATGGATATCGCCGTCAGCGAAGACAACCTGGCCCAGGCGATCGGCCGCGGCGGGCAGAACGTTCGTCTTGCGAGCGATCTTACCGGCTGGACTCTCAACATCATGACCGAGGAGGAAGCCGCCGAGAAACAGGAAGCGGAAGCCGGCCGGTTCATGGGGGAATTCATGGAAGCGCTTGCCGTTGACGAAGACGTGGCGGCGGCCCTGGTGGAGGAAGGCTTTACCACGCTTGAAGAAGTCGCCTATGTGCCCATCGAGGAAATGATGGCCATCGAAGGCTTCGACGAGGAGATTGTCCAGGAACTGCGCAACCGGGCGAAAGACGCGCTGTTGACGAAGGCCATTGCCAGCGAAGAGCTGCTCGGCGACCGGCAGCCGGCCGACGATCTGCTGAACATGGACGGCATGGAACAGGCGCTGGCTTTCCGCCTGGCGAGCCACGAAGTAGTAACGATGGAAGATCTGGCGGAACTCGCGATTCCCGATCTGCTCGATATAGTCGAGGACATGGACGAAGAGCGTGCGGCTGAGCTGATAATGACGGCGCGCGCTCCCTGGTTCGAAACGACCGCCGACGGCGAAGACGAGGGTGCGGGCGGCGGCAATGCCGCGGCAGGGGTCGCCGGGTAGAGGCGCACGAGCGGAGAGGCGCAGGGGTGCCGGAGAATTTGGCATGACGGATGTAACGGTCAGACAGCTTGCGGAGACGGTGGGAGCACCGGTAGACCGCCTGTTGCGGCAGATGGCGGACGCCGGCCTGCCGCATACCAGCGACGGCGAGCCCGTTACCGAAGACCAGAAACAGAAGCTTCTGGCCCATCTGAAGCAAAGCCACGGCTCCTCGATCTCTGCGCCCAGAAAGATCACCTTCAAGAAGAAGTCCATCGGCACACTGAAGACGGGGCAGGGGCGCACCGGGCGCAATGTCACCGTGGAGGTGCGGCGAAAGCGTACCTATGTGAAGCGTCCGGAACCGGTACCCGCCAAGGTGCAGCCCACGGGGCCGCGGCAGCCGTCACAGACCGAGCTGGAAGCCCGCCGTATCCGCGACGAAGAGCTTGCGCGCAAGGCGGCCGAACAGGAATCCCGGCGGGCCGAAAGCGAACGCAAGGCGGAAGAGGCCCGCCGGCGCGACGAAGAGGCGCGGCTGGAGGCGGAGCGCAAGGCCCAGGAAGAAAAGGCGGCCAGGGAAGCTGAAGAGAAGCGTGCCCTGGAAAAGGCGCAGGTCGCGGGCGCGGGGAAACCGGAAGATGCGGCGGCGAAAGCCGCGGCTGCGGCCGCGGAGGCACAGGCCAGGGCACAGGCCAGCGAGAAGGCCGGCAAGCGGGCCAAGGGCAAGGACCGGGACCGTGCCGGGCGTGGCGAATTCGGCGCCGGCAGGCATACGCGCCGCGAACTGTCGCTCAAGTCGGAGCGCCGCGGACGCCGCCGGCACCGGCCGGCGCCGGTCAAGCTTGAGCAGCACGGCGGTGAGTTCAAGCCGACGGAATTCATTGCCCGGGAAGTGGAGGTGCCGGACGCGATCGCCGTCGGCGAACTGGCCCAGCGCATGACCGTCAAGGCCGGTGAAGTGATCAAGACGCTGATGGGCCTCGGCGTCATGGCGACCATCAACCAGGTGATCGACCAGGACGTTGCGACCCTGGTCGTGGAGGAGATGGGCCACAAGGTAAAGCTGATCCACGAAGACGCGATCGAGCAGGCCCTGGAGCAGTCGCTGAAGATCGAGGGAGAGGGCGAGGCGCGCGCGCCGGTGGTCACGGTCATGGGCCACGTCGACCACGGCAAGACCTCCCTTCTGGATTTCATTCGCAACACCCGGGTGGTCAGCGGCGAGGCCGGGGGCATTACCCAGCACATCGGCGCCTATTCGGTCGATACCGACCATGGCCGCATCACCTTCATCGACACGCCGGGTCATGCGGCGTTCACCGCCATGCGCGCGCGGGGGGCCATGGTCACGGACATCGTGGTTCTGGTCGTGGCCGCGGACGACGGCGTCATGCCGCAAACGGAGGAAGCCATTCAGCACGCCAAGGCGGCCGAGGTGCCCATCGTGGTGGCGGTCAACAAGATGGACCTGGCGGGCGCCGACCCCGAAAGGGTCATCAAGGAACTCGCGGCCAAGGATGTGGCGCCCGAAGACTGGGGCGGCGACACCCAGTTCGTGCAGGTGTCCGCGGTCACCGGCGATGGCATAGACGGGCTGCTGGAAGCCATCCTGTTGCAGGCGGAACTGCTCGAACTCAAGGCGGTACCGGATGCTCCGGCCCGGGGCGTGGTGGTCGAATCCCGGCTCGACCGGGGCCGCGGCCCCGTATCCACGGTGCTGGTACAGAACGGCACGCTCAGGCAGGGCGACATCATCATTGCCGGCGAGTTTCACGGCCGCGTGCGGGCCATGCTCGACGACCAGGGCGCACAGACCCGGCAGGCCGGTCCGTCGCTCCCGGCCGAGGTTCTGGGCTTGAGCGGCACACCCGGTGCGGGCGACAGCTTCTCCGTGGTGACCGACGAGCGCTCGGCGCGGGATCTGGCCGAGTTCCGGCGCGACAAGTCCCAGGAACAGCGCCAAGCCATGCAGCAGGCAGCCAAGCTCGACAACCTTTTCGCCCAGCTTGGCGAAGGCGAAAAACGTGTGCTGAAACTGGTGGTGAAGGCCGACGTGCGGGGCAGCCTGGAAGCCATCGTGCAGTCGATGGCCGATCTCGGCAACGACGAGGTTTCGGTCACCGTGCTCGGCTCCGGGGTCGGCGCCGTCACCGAAAGCGACGTCAACATGGCGGTCACCTACAGCGCAGCGGTGTTCGGGTTCAACGTCCGCGCCGACAACGCGGCGAAAGCCGTTGCCGAGCGGGAAGGCCTTGACCTGCGCTACTACAGCGTCATCTACGAGATGATCGACGACGTCAAGCAGGTGCTGAGCGGCATGCTCGCGCCGGAGACCAGGGAGGAGATCCTGGGCGTTGCGGAGGTCCGCGAAGTGTTCCGGTCGCCCCGGTTCGGGCAGGTTGCGGGTTGCATGGTCACGGAAGGCGCCGTGTACAGGAATCGCCCGATTCGGGTGCTGCGCGACAATGTCGTGATCTACGAAGGCGAACTCGAATCGCTGCGCCGCTTCAAGGACGATGTCCAGGAAGTGCGCAATGGCACGGAATGCGGTATCGGCGTGCGCAACTACAACGATGTGCGCTCGGGTGACCTCATCGAAGTGTTCGAATCCCGGGAGGTGGCGCGGGCCCTGTGAGGCGCCGGCGGGCCAGTAGCTGATGCTGGAGTACGGACGTGATCTGCGGGTTGCCGATATGGTGCGCGAGGAACTCGCGTGCATCGTCCAGCGACAGGCACGGGATCCGCGCATCGGCTCCGTCAGCGTCAACGATGTGCGGGTGAGCAAAGACCTTTCCTTCGCCGATGTCTATGTGTCGTCCATGGATGCGCCAGGCCCCGCGGAGCAGGCCGATCTTGTGGCGATCCTGAACAGGGCCGCCGGTTTTTTCCGCTCGGAACTCGCGAAACGGCACTCGATGCGCACGACGCCCAGGCCCAGGTTTCACTACGACGTTTCCGTGGAGCGGGGGCCGCGCCTGGAAAGGCTGATCACCGATGCGCTCGCCGCCGACAGGAGCTCGCACGAACATGGGTAGCCGCCGGGGTCGTGTCGTCGATGGCATCGTGGCTATCGACAAGCCGCGTGGCATGAGTTCCAACGGCGCGGTGCAGAAGGCGAAGCGGTTGTTCGGCGCGCGCAAGGTAGGGCATACGGGCAGCCTCGATCCGCTGGCCACCGGCGTTCTGCCGCTTTGTTTCGGTGAAGCGACGAAGTTTTCCCGGTATCTGCTGGCCTCGGACAAGAAATATCGGGCGCGTATCAAGCTCGGCGTTGCCACAGACAGCGGCGATGCGGACGGAAAGATTGTCTCGAAGCGGTCGACCGGGGGCATCGGCAGGCCCGACATCGAGAAAGCGCTCAACTGCTTTCGCGGCGAGATCATGCAGGCGCCGCCCATGTTCTCGGCGGTGAAACACAAGGGGCAACCGCTCTACAAGTTCGCCCGGCAGGGCATCGAAATAGAACGGGAAGCGCGGGCCGTCACCATCTACTCCAATGAACTCGTCTCCTTCGAAGGCGACGAATTCGAAGTGGATACCCATTGCAGCAAGGGTACGTACGTGCGTGCCATCGCGGAAGAAATGGGCGAGATGCTCGGTTGCGGCGCCCACGTCACCGCCCTCAGGCGTAGCCGGGCGGGGCCGTACGGCGAGTCGGACCTGGTCACCTTCGATGAACTGGAAAAGTCCAGGGAACAGGGGTCGCTGGACCCGTACCTGCAGCCCGTGTGGACGGCGGTGCGGGAATGGCCCGAAGTATCGCTGAACGAAGATGTGGCGTATTACCTGCGCCACGGGCAACCGGTCATCGTTCCCCACTCGCCGACCAGCGGCTGGGTGCGGCTGTCGGAATCGTCGGGAACGGGTTGCCGGTTCCTGGGTGTCGGCGAAGTGCTTGACGACGGCAGGATCGCGCCGCGCCGCCTGCTGACCCGCGCGGGCGTGGCAGGCAGGCATTGAGTTCAGGAGAACGTTTCGGACAGGACGTAACCGCGATTCGACTGGAAATACGCCTGGTTGGCTCGCATTGCATTGATTGAGCGTATTTGGAGACCACTATGGCTTTATCGGCAGAAACGAAATCGGACATCATCAGGGACTACCAGGTACAGGAGGGCGACACCGGTTCGCCCGAAGTGCAGGTTGCGCTGCTCACCCACAACATCAACTCGCTGCAGGACCACTTCCGCGCACACAAGAAGGATCACCACTCCCGGCGCGGCCTCATTCGCATGGTGAACCAGCGCCGCAAGCTGCTGGACTACCTCAAGGAAAAAGACGGCTCGCGGTACCGTTCGCTGATCAAGCGCCTGGGCTTGAGAAGATAGCCGGGGTACCCGTTCCACACCAGAATTCATGGGCGCCGCAGGCGCTCGAAACAAGGAGATCATGTTGAATCCAGTCATCAAGGAATTTCAGTTCGGCGACCAGACAGTACGCATCGAGACCGGGCAAATCGCCCGGCAGGCGACCGGGGCCGCCATGGTTTATATCGGAGATACCGCGGTGCTGACCACGGTGGTTGGCGTGAAAACGCCGCGGCCGGGGCAGAGCTTTTTTCCGCTGACAGTGAACTACCAGGAAAAGACCTACGCGGCGGGCAAGATCCCGGGCGGTTTCTTCCGGCGGGAAGGCAGGCCGTCAGAGAAGGAGACACTGACCTGCCGGTTGATCGACCGCCCCATTCGCCCCCTGTTTCCGAAGGGCTTCATGAACGAAGTGCAGGTTATCCCGACGGTCATGTCGGTGGACAAGAACCGGGACCCGGACATCGCCGCCATGATCGGCGCATCGGCGGCGCTGGCGATCTCGGGCATTCCGTTCAAGGGCCCGATCGGCGCGGCGCGCGTGGGTTACCGCAACAACGAATACCTGCTCAACCCCAGTCACTCCGCGCTGGAGGAATCCCGGTTGAACATGGTGGTTGCGGGCACCGAATCCGCCGTGCTCATGGTCGAGTCCGAAGCGAAGGAGTTGAGCGAGGACGAGATGCTCGGTGCGGTGCTGTTCGCGCATCAGGAGATGCAGGTCGTGATTCAGGCTGTCCGTGAGCTGGCCGAGGAAGCCGGCAAGGCGCCTTGGGACTGGCAGCCGGAACCCGTCGACGAGGCGCTCCTTCAGGCCGTGGAAGATGCCGTGGGCGCCGGCCTCGGAGAAGCCTACCGAATCACCGACAAGCTCGAGCGGCAGGCCCGGGTCACGGAATTGCGCGAAGAAACCGTGGAGCGCCTCAGCGGCGCGGAGGAATCGCAATACAGCGCCGATGCGGTGGCGGACACGTTTGCCAGGGTCGAAAAAGACCTCGTTCGCCGTCGGGTTCTCGACGGCGAGCCACGCATCGACGGCCGCGACCGGCGCACGGTACGGCCGATCGGCGTGGAGGTCGGGCTGCTGCCCAAGACCCATGGATCGGCCCTCTTCACGCGGGGTGAAACCCAGGCGATCGTCACTGCCACTTTGGGCACGCTCAGGGATGCGGCGCTCATCGATGCCCTGGAAGGCAGCTACAAGGATCATTTCATGCTGCACTACAACTTCCCGCCCTACTCCGTGGGGGAAGCGGCCTTCATGACCGGGCCGAAACGTCGCGAGATCGGCCACGGACGGCTGGCCCGCAGGGGCATGGCCGCGGTGCTGCCCAATGAGGAGGAGTTTCCCTACACCCTGCGGGTGGTGTCCGAGATCACCGAATCGAACGGGTCCAGCTCGATGGCCAGCGTCTGCGGTTCATCGCTCGCCCTCATGGATGCGGGCGTGCCACTCAAGGCGGCGGTGGCGGGCGTTGCCATGGGCCTGGTCAAACAGGGCGACCGGTTTGCCGTACTCACCGACATCCTGGGCGACGAGGACCATCTTGGCGACATGGACTTCAAGGTGGCGGGCACGTCCAGCGGCGTCACCGCGCTGCAGATGGACATCAAGATCGACGGCATCACCGAAGAGATCATGGAGTCTGCCCTCGAACAGGCGCTCGAGGCCAGGTTGCATATCCTCGGCGAGATGAACAAGGTCATCTCCAGGTCGCGGGACGAGATTTCCGAGAACGCGCCCGCCATGACGGTGATCAAGGTCCATCCGGACAAGATTCGCGACGTGATCGGCAAGGGCGGGGCGACCATCCGCTCCATCGTCGATGAAACCGGGGCGGATGTGGACATCGAGGACGACGGCACCGTGCGCATCTATGCCGAAAACGCCGAGAGCAAGGATGCGGCGGTGGCCAGGGTGCAGGAGATCACCGCGGAAGCGGAGGTCGGCCGCATCTACAACGGCCGCGTCGAGCGGATCGTGGATTTTGGCGCCTTCATCAGCATCCTGCCGGGCAAGGACGGGCTGCTGCACATCTCGCAGATCGCCAAGGAACGGGTTGAAACCGTCGGCGACTACCTGGAAGAGGGGCAGATGGTGGACGTGGTGGTGCTTGACGTCGACCAGCGCGGCCGCATCAAGCTCAGTATGAAGGAAGTGGAAAACTACGCCGAGTCGGCGTGATACTTGGGGTCGCCACCGGTCGGGCGCAGCCCGAGCCGAAGCACCGCTTCGGCAGGTGGCGACGCCCCGCAACTAGTTGCGGGGCCGGGTGTCAAACACCCAGCACTGTCAACCAGAGAGTTTTCTTGTAGCGCACCAAGTTCCCGACTTCCATCAAACAACCGCCAACACTGGGCAGTGAGTTCGCATACGGCGCTTCCCTTTCGGCGCACGGCCACATCATCCTGCCGTATTCAAGGTTTTCGGACGAGCTTAACGCGCCGAAAGGGAAGCGCCGCATACGAACTCTTTCCCGAGATTCGGCGTTGTTCCTTCCACTTCCTCGTCTCGGGGCGCCGGGTTGCCGACTCGCATGGAACTGCTTTTCACCGGGAACGATCACAGTGCGGAGTATTCCTCGATACGGGACTTCCAACGGAGGGCATCCTCCGGTGCCTGGATGGCCACCGGCATGCCGGGCATGAGGCTGACCGGCACGAGCACCCTCGAGACGCCCAGGGCCGCCAACCGGGGGAGATCCGCAAGGTTTTCCGGAGCGCTTACCGTGATCTCGATCTCATCGGGATTGCGTCCGCTAATCTGTGCCGATTGCTGGGCCATTTCGATTAGATCTTCCGGGACACCCCGGGCTGGGAAGAAGCCGTCGCCGAGCCTTCCCGCGCGCCGGGCGGCGGCCTTGGAGTGACCGCCGATGATGATGGGGACGGCTCCGTTGGGCGGTTGGGGCAGGCAATAGACCCGGTCGAAGTTGACATAACTGCCGTGAAAGCTGGGCATCTCCATGCTCCAGAGCGCCCGCATCGCGGCGATGTACTCGTCGGTGCGGGCGCCGCGTTCGGCGAAGGGGGCGCCGATGGTGTCGAATTCCTCCTTTAGCCAGCCCACGCCGATGCCGAGCAGCATGCGGCCGCCCGACAGGCGATCGAGGGTTGCTACCTGCTTGGCGATGATCACGGGGTTGTGCTGGGGCAGGATCAGGATGCCGGTCGCCAGGCGTATGCGCACCGTCGTGGCGGCGACGTAGGACAGCCAGATCAGGGGGTCGGGTATGGGGAAGTCGTCGTTGGGGCTCATGCGGCCGCTGGGGGAGTATGGGTAGGTGGACTCGTATCCGGCGGGAATGACCGTGTGTTCCACCGTCCAGGCAGACTCGAATCCCGCCTCTTCGCCCGCCTGGAGCAACTCGATGGCGTTCGCCGGGTCGGTGTACCGGCCGATGTTGCAGTAGCGCAGTCCGAATTTCATGCTTTCTTCGTTTCTCCGTTCCTCGAATCGTTGCCCCGCCACTGTGGCGCTTTGCCAAGCGCTCGAACGGTACCGTCTGTCATGGCCCCGCGGCGGGTTTGACGCGCAGTACGCTGCCATCGGGGCTGTCCGTCAGCAGGTAAAGGTAGCCGTCCGGGCCCGCCCTTACGTCCCGAAGGCGCTTGCCGAGTTCCGTGAACAGTATTTCCTCGCCTACCGCCTTGCCGTTCTCGAGATCGACGCGGCGCACGGATCGTTCCACCAGGGTGGCGACGAAGAGGTCGCCCCGCCACTCCGGGAAGGCGTTGCCGTCATAGTAGGCGAGGCCGGCGGGTGCTATTGATGGCGTCCAGTAGAGGACGGGCTGCTGCATGCCGGGGTGTTCCGTGTAGGGGGAGATGTAGGAACCTGTATAGTCGATCCCGTAGGTAATCGCGGGCCAGCCGTAATTTTTGCCGGGTTCGATGCGATTGAGTTCATCGCCGCCCCGGGGGCCGTGTTCGTGCAGGTAGACGCCGTCGGGGGTTGCGACGATTCCCTGTTGATTGCGGTGGCCGTAGGACCAGATTTCCGGGCGGGCGTCGTCGCGGCCGATAAACGGATTGTCCCGGGGCAACGAGCCGTCCGGGCCGATGCGCAGGGTCTTGCCGAGAAGGCTATTGAGATCCAGCGCCTGTTCGCGGTAGTCGAACCCGTCGCCGGAAACGATGAGCAGGGTGCCGTCGGCGAGAAAGGCCATCCGCCCGCCGTAGTGGTTCGGTGTGTCCTTGTCGGGCTCGCCCATCAGGATCATTTCGAAACCGGACAGGGCGGCGCCGTCAAAGCGGGCGCGCCCTACGGCGAGGCGGTTGGCGCTGCGGGTGCCGTGGGCGTAGGAGAGATAGACCTGGCGGTTGGCGGTGAATTCCGGGTCTGCGAGGATGTCGAAGAACCCGCCCTGGTCCTGCACATAGGTATCCGGCACGCCGGCGATGGGCGTGGGGTCCAGCCGGCCGTCGCGAATGATGCGCAGGCGCCCCTCGCGCTCCGTGACGAGCATGTCGCCGCCGGGCAGGAACGCCAGCGACCAGGGAAACGCCAGCCCTTCGGCAACCGTTTCCACCTCGAATTCGAGAGCGGCCACAGGGCCGCCGAAACCGGTGCAGAGGGCCAGGACCGCCAGTTGGAGCAGGCGCTTCACTTAAGTGCGCTTCCATGCCGTTACCCGGGCGAACAGCCAGCCGGCGATCCCGCATGCCAGGGCCTGGGCCAGGAGGCCGAACGGCGTGCGTGCCCCGCCGATGACGGTGCCGCCGACGAAGTAACGGATGATGAGGATCGCCGTGACGATGGCGGCGCCGCCCGCCACCGCGAACCAGAACGGTCTCGGCCCCGGTACCCAGCGCAACAGGAAGTCCGCGATGACGAAGGCCGGCAGAAACGCCACCGCCGCGATTTGAGCGTAGAAGGGGCCCATGCCGACGATATCGTGCGCGATCGCCGCCGCCCGGTCCGCCAGCGGCACGTCGATACCGAATCCGCTCAAGGTGTTGAGCGTGATCTGAGTGGAGGCCGCGCATCCGAGTACCGCGGCGGCGGCGACGGCCGCGAGGTACGCCGCGGGTATTCGTAGCCAGGGGGAGTTCATGGCGCCAGTATACGGAACTTCAGTCGTCGGGCTACCAGGCTCAGCTCGTATCGCCGGGCCGTAGTGACGTTGCTAGGGCGTTCGACTGGCGGTCAGGTCCTCGAGGACGCCCGGGTCCGCCAGGGTGGTGGTGTCCCCCAGGTCGTCCAGGTCATCCGCCGCGATCTTGCGCAATATGCGGCGCATGATTTTGCCGGAACGGGTCTTGGGAAGTCCGGGCGCCCATTGAATGACGTCGGGCCGGGCGAACGGACCGATTTCCCGGCGCACCAGGGCGATCAGTTCCTGTTGCATCTCGTCGGGGTTTTCGTTGCTGCCTGCCATCAGCGTGACGAACGCGTAGATGCCCTCGCCCTTGATGGGGTGGGGATAGCCGACCACCGCCGCTTCGGCCACCTGAGGGTGCAGCACCAGCGCGCTTTCCACCTCGGCCGTGCCAATGCGGTGACCGGAGACGTTCATGACGTCGTCCACGCGACCGGTAATCCAGTAATAGCCGTCGGCATCGCGGCGAGCGCCGTCGCCGGTGAAGTAGAAACCGGGGTACGCGGCGTAGTAGGTGTCGATCACGCGCTGGTGATCGCCGTAGACGGTGCGGATCTGTCCGGGCCAGGATGTGGTGATCACCAGGTTGCCGGACGCTTCGGTTGCTTCGATCACCCTGCCTTCGGTGTCGACCAGGGCGGGGCGCACCCCGAAGAACGGCCGCGTCGCGCTGCCGGGCTTCAGGGTCGTCGCGCCCGGCAGCGGCGTTATCATGATGCCGCCGGTTTCCGTCTGCCACCAGGTGTCGACAATGGGGCAGCGGCGGTCTCCCACGACGCGGTGATACCACTCCCAGGCTTCGGGATTGATCGGTTCGCCGACCGTGCCCAGAAGTTGCAACGAAGCGCGCCCGGTGCAGGCCACGAACTCGTCGCCCTGGCCCATGAGCTGGCGGATGGCGGTCGGTGCGGTGTAGAAGGTGTTTACGCGGTGCTTGTCCACCACCTGCCAGCAGCGCGACGCGTCCGGCCAGGTGGGCACGCCCTCGAACATGAGCGTGGTAGCGCCGTTTGCCAGCGGCCCATAGACGATGTAGCTATGACCGGTGATCCAGCCGACGTCGGCGGTGCACCAGTAGATGTCGCCGTCGTGGTAGTCGAAGACATACCTGTGGGTCATCGCCGCGTAGAGGAGATAACCCGCGGTACCGTGCTGCACCCCTTTCGGCCGGCCGGTGGACCCGGAGGTGTACAGAATGAACAGGGGATCCTCGGCGGCCATGAGTTCCGGCTCGCAGACCGCGGGCTGCCCTTCGGTGAGATCGTGGTACCAGACATCGCGGCCGTCGACCCAGGGCACTTCCGCGCCGGTACGTCTCACGGTCACCACGGTATGAACATTGGGGCAGTCGGCCAGCGCCGTTTCGGTATTGTGCTTGAGCGGTACGGTACGGCCGCCGCGCACCCCCTGATCGGCGGTAATGACCGTTTGACAGTCGGAGTCGAGAATCCGGTCTTTGAGGGACTGCGGAGAGAAACCGCCGAAAACGACGGAATGAACGGCGCCGATGCGGGCGCAGGCTAGCATCGCATAGGCCGCTTCGGGAATCATGGGCATGTAGATGCACACCCGGTCGCCCCTGGCCACGCCGCGTGAGCGCAGCCCGTTGGCAAGCCGGCAAACCGCGTCGTGAAGCTGCCGGTAGGTTACCCTGGCATCGTCGGCGGGGTCGTCGCCCTCCCAGATAATTGCAGTCTGGCCGGCCCTGGCAGGCAGGTGCCGGTCGATGCAGTTGTAGCAGGCGTTGAGCACGGCGCCGTCGAACCAGCGCACCCTTCCGGCCGGAAGATCCGCTTCGAAAACCGTTTCCCAACCCTGGTTCCAGTCCAGGAAGATGTCCGCCTGTTCCGCCCAGAACCCTTCGGGGTCTTCCACGGAGCGGGCGTACATGGCCTGGTACTGATCGTCGTTGAGGTAGGCGCGCTTCGCCATGAACGGGCTGACCGGATAGTTCATCGTCGTCCTCGGGCGTACGGGTTGTCTGCCATCTGCCGAAACTTGCCGGCCCGCTATCGTGCCGCGGGCCAGGCGCCACCCTTTTCGATCAGGTGCTCGATCAGCGTGCGGGTGGACCGGTCCTGCCCGATCGTGGATTCGCCGGCGAGCTGCCCGAACACGGTGAGGGCGAGTTGCTTGCCAAGTTCCACACCCCACTGATCGAACGAGTTTATGTCCCAGATCAGGCCTTGGCAAAACACTTTGTGTTCATAGAAAGCGAGCAGGGCGCCGACGGTGGCGGGAGCGAGCCGGTCGAGTACGATGGTGCTGGTGGCGTGGTTGCCCGGTACGGCCCGGTGCGGGTCGTCCGTATCGTTGCCGGCGGCCATGGCCTTGCCCTGGCTGAGGGCGTTTGCGGCCAGCCAGCGGTGATGCTCGTCGAGGCCGTGCCCGGCGGCGGCGCAGACGATGAAGTCCGCGGTGTACGAGCGCGTCCCCTGGTGCAGCAACTGGTGGAACGAGTGCTGGCCCGTGGTGCCGGTGCCGCCCCAGAGAATGGGCGCGGTGTGCACGCCCACCGGGGACCCGTCGTGCCGGACGCGCTTGCCGTTGCTCTCGGTTTCCAGTTGCTGCAGGTAATCGGGAAGCAGGCGCAGCCGCTCGTCGTAGGCAAGTACGGCGTGACTCGCTGCGCCCAGAAAGTCGGTGTTCCAGATGCCGAGCAGGGCGGCCAGCAGGGGGGCGTTGCCCTCGGCCGGCGCGGTCTGGAAGTGCCTGTCCATGGCGTGGGCGCCGCGCAGCAGTTCGTCGAAGGCGGTGGCGCCCAGGGCAAGCACGACCGGCAGGCCCACCGGCGACCAGAGGGAGTATCTGCCTCCGACCCAGTCCCACACGGGAAACAGGTTTTGCTGCGGCAGGCCGAATGCCCGGGCCGCTTCCCGGTTGGCGGTCACCGCAACGAAATGCAGGCCGATCGCGTTGGGGCGGTTGGTGCGTTCGAGGAACCAGCTTCGCGCGGTATTCGCATTGACCCGGGTTTCCGGGGTGGTGAACGATTTTGAAGCGATGATGAACAGCGTGGTTTCCGGATTCAGCCCGGCCAGGGTCGTCGAGATGGCATGGCCGTCGATGTTCGGTACGAAATGCAGCGCCGGACGGGCGCCGGGCGGTTGCAGCGCGTCGACCACCAGGCGGGGACCCAGGTCGGATCCGCCGATACCGATGTTGACGACATCGGTGATGGCCTTTCCGGAGAAACCCGGCCAGGAACCGCTGGTCACGGCGTCTGCAAACCGTTCGATGCGGGACAATGCGCCCGGCACTTCCCGCGCTGCCTCGGGCGCCTCCCCCGGTGGGCTGCGGAGCGCCGTGTGCAGGGCGGGCCGGTTTTCGGTCGTGTTTACGTTGGCGCCGTCCACCAACTGACGCACCCGGGCTCGCCAGTCCCGCTGTTCCGCCAGGGACAACAGCCCGGCAAGCACGTCCGCGTCGACCCTCTGTCGGGTGAAGTCGAACAGCAGGCCGTTCACCTGTACCCGCAGTGCGTCGGCACGGGCGTCGTCCTCGAGAAGTTCGCTTAGCGGAGCGGGCGACAGCTTTGCCCCGAGTCGGGCAAGGCTGCCCCAGGCGGGCAGTTCATGGGCGGCCGGTCGGTTCATGCGGTGCTATTCACCGAACGGCGGTCGGAAATGCCCACCGGGCGGCAGGATGGCCTGTTCAAGCTGCCGGCTAGGGAACGGAATGCGGAATCCGGCGGTCACAGCAGGCTCGGATTCGGATTGAAGTACTGCCGTCCGCCCTCCATGGCCAGGATGCAGTCCAGCAGCGCCTCCAGATGGGCGGAATTGCCGGCAAAGTCGATTTCAGCGGCGTTTACGACCAGTAGCGGCGAGCTGTCGTAGAAGTGGAAGAACTGCGCGTAGGCTTGTGCGATCGATTCGATGTAGCGCGGGGCGATCTGTTGCTCGAACTCGATGCCGCGCCGGCGGATGCGGTCAAGCAGCCGGTCGACCGGTGCCTGCAGATAGATGACCAGATTGGGCCGGGGCGGATTCAGGTCCAGGTTCTCGTGGATTTCCCGGTAGAGGCGCAGCTCGTTTTCGTCCAGCGTGACTTCTGCGAACAGCCGGTCCTTGTCCATGAGATAGTCGGAAACCAGCACCGGTTCCACCAGCGAGTTTTCGGAGAGGTCCGCAAGCTGTCTGGCCCGGTTCAGCAGAAAGAAAAGCTGGGTCGGAAGTGCGTGGCGGCCCTGTTCCCGGTAGAACCGGTCGAGGAATGGGTTTTCCAGGGCCGGCTCGAGCAGCAACGGGTAACCCAGCACCGCGGCCAGGTTTGTGGCGAGCGTCGTCTTGCCGACGCCGATGGGACCTTCAACGACCATGAAGTTCGGCCACTGGTGCCCGGCGGCCTTGCGCTTGAGCTCGGCGACGAGGGGCGCCTGGCTCTCGAGGGATGCCGTGGCTCCATGCGCCCGTACGGCATCCATCAGCCGTCGTCCTGCCGGCGGCCACGGCGTCGTCTGCGGCGGCGGTGCTTGCCGCCCGGGGCGCTTCCCCGGAGCGCGTTGACCATGGCGTCGCGGCGCTCGGTGTCAGCGTCCTGAATCTCCTCCCACCATCGAACGAGATCCCGATCGACGGTTCCGATTTCCGCGCGCAACAGCAGAAAGTCGTAGGCGGCCCGGAACCGGACGTGGCTCAGGGTTCGGCGCACCTGTTTGGGCCTGCGCGATTCCAGGCGTTCCTGCAGGTGCCAGATCTCGTGGATGAAGTTGGAGAACCGGCGCGGTATGGCGATTGTTGCGCGTTGCGCGGCAACGGTTTCGTGTGCGGCGACGAGGGCGGCTTCCCTGGGCTTTCGCTTTGTGCCCCTGGATGCCATGAGTTCTTCGATACGCGAGCGATAGTCCTCCCAGAGCATGACCGCGAGCAGGAACCCAGGCGTTACCGGCTTGTTTTCGGCGACCCTCCGGTCGGTGCTGTCCATGGCCAGGAGTATCAGCGGGCTGTCCGGGGGCGCGGTGGGGAACAGCACGTTGCGCACCCGGGATGTCTTGACGATTCGCCACGCATCGGCGGCATGGCCGGTCAGGAACAGCTTGACGAACTCCTCGAACAGGCGGGCGGGCGGGATTGCGGTGAGGCGCTCGGCGGTGAGGCTCTCGTCGCGGGTGATACCGGCATCGAGGGCGAAGCCGAGCTTGGCCTGGAAACGCATGGCGCGGAGCAGCCGCACCGGGTCTTCCCGCAGGCGCTCGCGCGGGTTGCCGATGCAGCGCAGGCAGTGTCGTTCGATATCGTCGATGCCGCCGACGAAGTCGAGAATCTCGCCGCCGTGGGGGTCGTAGTACAGGGCATTGACGGTAAAGTCGCGCCGGAACGCATCCTCGTCCAGCGTGCCGTAGGCGTTGTCGCGCAGAATCAGGCCGTTCGGGTGGGCGGCGTGGTCGCCCTCTTCATTGGCAGCCAGAAGCTTGCGGAACGTGGACACTTCCACGAATTCCCTGCCGTAGTGCACATGCGCGATCTTGAACCGGCGCCCCACCATGCGGGAGCGCCGAAAGAGGCGGCGCACCTGCTCGGGCGTGGCGTCGGTGGCAACGTCGAAATCTTTGGGGGCCGCGCCCAGCAGCAGGTCGCGGACGCAGCCGCCCACCAGCAGGGCCTGAAACCCGGCGTCCCTGAGCCGGCTGACGACATCCAGGGCGTTCGGGTCGACCCGGTC
>CAZWZH010000054.1:0-19814 GCA_964638775.1 uncultured Pseudomonadales bacterium | reverse complement strand
ATCTTCTTGTCGCACAGCAGGAGGTAGGGCTCCTCGAGTTCCGCGGACATCGAATCCTGGTTGTTGATGAAGTAGGGGGAGAGGTAGCCGCGGTCAAACTGCATGCCCTCGACCACGTCGAGTTCGTTGTCGAGGCCACTGCCTTCCTCGACGGTGATGACGCCTTCCCGGCCCACCTTGTCCATGGCATCGGCAATGATCTGGCCGACGGCCGTGTCGCTGTTGGCGGAGATGCTGCCAACCTGCGCAACCGAAGTGGAATCCTCGCAGGGCTGGGACATGTCGCCAATGGCCGCGACGGCCGCGGCCACGGCCTTGTCGATGCCGCGCTTGAGGTCCATGGGGTTCATGCCCGCGGCAACGGATTTCAGGCCTTCGGTCAGAATCGACTGGGCCAGCACCGTTGCGGTAGTGGTGCCGTCGCCGGCTTCGTCGGAGGTCTGGCTCGCCACTTCCTTGACCATCTGGGCGCCCATGTTCTCGAACTTGTCCTTCAGTTCGACTTCCTTGGCTACGGACACGCCGTCCTTGGTGACCGTGGGCGCGCCGAACGACTTGTCGAGCACCACGTTGCGGCCTTTCGGGCCCAGCGTGACCTTGACGGCGTCAGCCAGCGTATTCACGCCCTTCAGCATCTTGCCGCGGGCGTCGTCTCCGAATTTTACGTCTTTCGCGCTCATTGCTTGTTCCTCTCAATCGTTCAATTCATTCCTGCGTGGGGGTCACGCTTCCCCGGCTTTCGCCTCTGTCTGCCCGCGAGAGTGTCACGCCCGCGCGCCGGCTGGCCGGGGATTCCTTCAGTCTTCCAGTACGCCGTAGATCTCGCTCTCGCTGAGGATGAGAAGCTCGTCCCCGTCGATCTTCACGGTGTTGCCGCCGTACTGCCCGAATATCACCCGGTCGCCGACGCTGACGTGCGGCTCCTGGCGCTTGCCGTTGTCCAGCAGTTTCCCGGGGCCGACCGCCAGCACTTCGCCCTGCGAGGGTTTCTCGGCCGCGGAATCGGGTAGAACGATGCCGCCCGCCGTGGTGGTCTCTTCTTCCAGCCGACGCACGACAACGCGGTCATGTAGAGGTCGAATGTTCATAGACTCAAGTCTCCCAATTACTTTGCCTCTCCCTTGCCTCCAATTCGGGCAGGGGCCCAGTTTCCCGTGCTCGAAAGCACCGATTAGCACTCTCTTGCCGAGACTGCTAATTCAAAGCGCGGTAATGATAGGGGCGTTTCAGCGAGATTCAAGCCCCGCGGCGAAAATTTTTCGGCCGCGCGGGGCCGCGCTTTCGCAACCCTTCGAAAGCCTGTAAAAGAGTGCCATGCGTTTCGTTGCGGCTCTTTGGCCGGGGTCGGTGCTGAGGGCTGCCGGCGGCGTTCCGGCGGCGGCCGGGACAGCCTCCTTGCCAACGGGACAGCCTCCTTGCCAACGAATTCGAAAACGAGGGCTTGGTAGTGGAACATCGCAACTTTCAGCCTCGCCGGCGTTGTCGTGAGACTTGAGCGCGCGGAGAATTCATGGCATGTCCGATCAGCAGACCCCGGAGGAGCGCGTCTGGCAGGTGGTGGCCATGATTCCGGCCGGCAAGGTCGCAACTTACGGTCAAGTCGCCGCGCTCGCCGGAATGCCCAGCCACGCCCGGTTCGTCGGCCGCACCCTCGCCAACCTGCCCCGCGGCACCCGCCTGCCCTGGCACCGGGTGGTCAACGCCGGCCTGCGCATCTCGCTGCGCGAGGGCAGCGGCGGGCACGTCACGCAGCGGCAGCGCCTCGAACGGGAGGGTGTGCAATTCGTCGGGCAGCGGGTGGCGCGGGGCTGCCGTTGGCAACCATGACTCGCCTTTCCTCCCGGCTTGCGGTTGCCGCGGGCAGAACCGGCGCCACTGCCGAACCGCATGGCAGGTGGAACCCCATTCCGGCGCGGCATGTAAAGTAGCGATCATGAGTCGGGCCGACAGGGAGAAGTGGGACGAACGCTATCGCGCCGGGGCATTCGCAGAGCGCCCGCACCCGAGCGCCCTGCTCGAAGACTGGATCGAACGGCTGCCCGGGGGACGGGCGCTCGACCTGGCCTGCGGCGCCGGACGCAACTCGCTGTTCCTGGCCCGCAACGGGTTCGAGGTGACCGGCATCGACATCTCCACCGCAGGGCTGGAGCGCGCCCGCAACTCAGCTTTCGATGCCGGCCTTCAAATCGACTGGCGGCAACAGGACCTGGACGACGGACCGAAGGCACAGGGCAAATTCAACGTCATCTGCCTCTTCCGCTACCTGAACCGGCACCTGATCCGGCGCCTGCCCGACTTGCTCGCGCCGGAAGGCATCCTGCTGGTGGAAGAACATCTGCGCGTCGATGGGAATGCACAGGAAGTACCCCTCGCCGGCCCCTCCAATCCGGCGTTCCTGGCAGCGCCCGGTGAACTCCCCGCCCTGCTGGCCGGCATGGAGGTGCTCCTGCAGGAAGAAGGCATCGTCGTCGACCCCGATGGCCGCCATGTCGCCCTGGCTCGCCTCATAGGCAGAAAACCCGGCCGCACGCGAGCGAATCGGCCGACAGAACCGGATTGAAAACCGCGGATGTTTTCGTATGGTGCCCTTTTCCCACTTCTTCCGGCGGAGGGACCATGACCACTCGACCGCTGCCGCCCATGCCCCAGGGCCTGACCCCGGAGTGGCTGACCGAAATCCTGAGGGAAAACGGGGTCCTCGCGCCTGACCTGGCCATCGCGGACGTTACAGCCAGCCAGCTCGCTGAGGGGGTGGGCATGATGAGCGAACTCTGCCGCCTGACGCCTGCCTACGACGGGCCCGCCGGCGATGCGCCCGGCTCCTTCATCGCCAAGTACGCATCGCAGAACCCCACCAACCGGCAGATCGCCATGAGCTTCAACCTCTACGAGCGGGAGGTGCGCTACTTCGCCGAACTCGACGCCTTGACCAGCGCCCGGTGCCCGGCCACCTATCTGACGGAACTCGACGGCGACAGCTTCCTCATTCTCATGGAAGACATGTCCGACTACCGGGTGGGCGACCAGGCCATCGGCGCAACCCTGGAAGAGACCGGGGCCGCCATCGACGAACTGGCCAAGCTGCACGCGGCTTTCTGGAACAACGTGGGGGGCATCTCCTGGGTTCCCCATGTCTACGGCAGCCAGCATGCCAGGAACATGCAGGCGGGCACCGAAGCGGGCTGGGAGACCATGGTTTCCCTGTTCGGCGAGTACCTGTCGCCGGCGGTGCTGGCCATGCGCGACGACATCGAGCCCTCCATCGCGCCCCTGCAGAAATACATGGACCAACCGCCGCTGACCCTTTCCCACGGCGACTTCCGCATGGCCAACTTCCTCTTCGGCACCAGGCCCGAACACCATCCCATGGTGATTCTCGACTGGCAGGGTCCGCTGCTCGCCCGCGGCATGCAGGACGTTGCGATACTTCTGGGCCAGAGCGCCAGGGTCGAGGTGCGGCGCGGGCACGAACGGGAACTGCTCAGGCGCTACCTGGACGGCCTGGCGCGGGGGGGAGTCGCGGACTACGGCTTCGAGGAGGCCTGGGGTCACTACCGCCATGCCATGCTCTACAACTGGGCCTATGCGACGGTGGTTTCAGGAACCCTGGATCCCACCAACGAGCGCGGGTTCGCCTGGATGGCGCAGATGATCGCCCGCCAGACAGCGGCAACCGAGGACCTGGACCTCATCGGGATGCTGCCCTTCGGCGGCTGAACGGGTGTTACCGCCCCCTGCGGGCCCGGTCGTAGCGCGCCGCCAGGGACACGAGGAAAAACACCGGTATGCCGATGGCCGCGGCGCCCAGGAAGAACCAGGAATAGCCCACCGCTTCCACCATCGTGCCCGAATAGCCGCCCAACAGCTTGGGAATCAGCGTCATCAGCGAGCTGAATATGGCGTACTGCATGGCCGTGAACGACAGGCTCGTCAGGCTGGACAGGTAGGCCACGAACGCGGCGCTCGCGAGCCCCGCCGTGAGGTTGTCGGCGCCGATCACGGCGTACAGCAGCGCCACGTCGCCGGGTGATGCGGCCAGGAGGATAAACAGGAGATTGGTCGCCACCGTCAGCACCGCGCCGAGCATGAGCACCTTCATGACGCCGTATTTCAGGGCGAGCCAGCCGCCGAGAAAGCCGCCCAGTATGGTCATCCAGATTCCGAACACCTTGGTTACGGTGGCGATTTCCTCCTTGCTGTAGCCCATGTCCTGGTAAAAGATGTTGGCAATCACCCCGAGGACGATATCGGAAACCCGGTAGAAGCCGACCAGCAGGAGGATCGGCAGCGCCGCCCGCCCGTAACGCTCAAAGAAATCCAGCACCGGCGCCACATAGGTGTCCCGCACCATGGCCTGCCGGACCACACCGGCCGCCACGCACGCCCGCGCGACCCCGAGCGCGAGCGTCACGGCCGCGGCGAGGCGCAGGGTTTCGAGCAGGAAAGCGACGAGCGCCCCCTCAAGGGCGGCATTGGACGCCAGCCAGCCCTTCGTCCAGTCCACCCAGCCCCAGAGCGTGACGAAGGCGGCAACGAACGTTCCCACCACGAGCGCGAACAGCAGCAGGAATCGGGCGTAATCCGGCGCGCCGTGAAAGTTGTCGGACAGGTTCCGGCGCACCGGCTCCTGAATGCACAGCGTGGTCGCCACACCGATGAGCATCGTTGCGGCCATGCACAGGTACGTCCACTTCCAGGCCGCGTACACATAGTTGTCCGCCGTCGTGCCGAGGCCCGAGGCGAGGTAGAGCGCACCCGCCCCGGCGATCACCATTCCCGCCCGGTAGCCCGCCACGTACGCCGACGACAGGAGCGCCTGCATCTTCTCGTCCGCCGCCTCGATGCGATAGGCATCGATCACGATGTCCTGGGTCGCGGAGGAGAACCCCAGGGCGACGGCCGCGAACGCCATCGCCGTCAGGCCCCCGGAGGTGCCCGGGTCGCAGAAGGCCATGGCCGCGATGGATGCGATGACCGCGAACTGCGCCACCAGCAGCCAGCCGCGCCGTTGACCGAGCAAGCTCGACAGCAGCGGCAGGGGCAGCCTGTCGATCAGCGGCGCCCAGACGAACTTGAACGAATATCCCAGCGCCGCCCAACTGAAGAAGGTGGCGGCGCTCCGGTCTACGCCCGCTTCCCGCAGCCACAGCGACAGCGTGGCGAAGATGAGCAGCAGGGGCAGGCCGGAGGAGAAGCCCAGGAACAGCAGCGCCGCGACACGCGGGTGCAGCCAGGCCGACAGCCCCGGGCCACCGCCTTGCGCCGTGATCGCTTCGCCCTGCACTACGGAGCGGTTTCCGGTGAGACTGAATCAATCATCCTGCAATCGCCTGTTCCGCAATCCTTGCCTTCGCAGGCACCGGTGCGGCACCGGAAACGACCGCCGCCGCTCCGTTTTCACTTCCCTTCAGTCGCGGTAGTTATCGAACTGCAGCGGCACGTCCAAGTCGGTGTCCTTGAGCATGGCGATGATCCGCTGCAGATCGTCGCGTTTCTTGCCGGTGACCCGCAGTTTCGGGCCGTTGATCTGCGCCTGCACCTTGAGCCTCGAGTCCTTGACCATCCTGACGATCTTTTTCGCCGTGTCCCGGTCGATGCCCTGCTTGAGCCCGAACAGTTGACGGCGCTGTTTGCCGGCGCCCTCGGACTCGCGCGGGTCGAGGCAGGCGCCGTCCAAACCGCGCCGGGCCATCTTGTCGCGCAGAATGGCCTCCATCTGACCGAGCTGAAAGTCTTCGCGGGCCAGCAGTTGCACGCCCGCGTCGACGAGGTCGAAACTCGCGTCGACGCCACGGAAATCGAATCGGGAACGAAGCTCGCGCCCGGCCTGATCTAAGGCGTTCTGCAACTCATGCATGTCGACTTCGGAGACGACATCGAAGGACGGCATCGCGCTCTCCTCGATTCGGATACGGCAGCATACTTACATGGCAATCGCCGGCTTTCCAATCCCGGCGCTCCCACGCAATCCGTCCCACCCACCCGCGGCGCAACGCTTCCCGCCGGCTCCATGAACGGTTTTCCCTGCCCCTGAAACGCGCGGCCGACGGGAACTTTTTCCCCTCGCCAGTGCCCGATTAGGCAAGAGATCGTACCTTTTTCTGCAAGGGTTTCCCGGCAGGCCTCGGGCATCATCCGTACTGAAACCGGCTCAGAACGGTATTGATCGAATACCACGCCAGAGTGCACGCCAGAGTGCACGCCAGAGAGCACGCCAGAGTGCACGCCAAAGAGGATGTCGACATGGAAAGATCCAAACACTTGCTGATGGGAACCCTCGGCTTCGCGCTGCTCGGTTACGGGTCGGCCGCCGCGGAAAAAGCCATGGCGCAGGGTGGGGCCGTCACGGATTCCCGCCCCGTGATCGAAGAAATCATCGTCACCGCGCAGAAGCGGGAGGAGAGCCTGCAGGACACGCCGGTTGCGGTAACGGCTTTTACGTCCACCGCCCTCGAAGACCGCGGCTTCGAGGACATCTCCGAAATCGCCGACTTCACCCCGAACCTGGTGTTCGACACCACCTCCCCGATCAGCGGGCTGTCGTCCGGGGCCATCGTTTTCATTCGCGGCATCGGCAATTCCGATTTCAGCCTCACCACCGACCCCGGCGTCGGCATCTACGTCGACGGCGTGTACATGTCCCGATCGGCCGGCGGTGTCCTCGACGTGCTCGACATCGAGCGCATCGAAGTACTGCGGGGGCCCCAGGGCACCCTGTTCGGCCGCAACACCATGGGCGGCGCCGTCAACATCACCGCGCGCAAGCCCGGCAACGAACTCGGCGGCCAGCTTTCCATTACGGGCGGCAATTTCGAGCGCCGCGACCTGCGGGCATCCATCGATCTCCCCATTTCAGAGCAGCTTCGCGCGACCCTGGCGGTATCGGAGAAGAACCGCGACGGTTTCGTCCACCGGGTGCTGGTCGGCGACAAGCTCGGCGACGACGACGAGTTTGCCGTCAGGGGCGTCGTGCTGTTCGAACCCACCGACTGGCTGGATTTCCAGTTGAGCGTCGACCGTACGGAAATCGACGAGCGAAGCGCCGGGTCCACCCTCAGCGGATTCACTGCCGGAGCGGGCACCGTCGGTTACGGGCTCGCCACGTTCGGCGACATCGGCGCGGGCATGGCCGATCTCGCCCAGTACATCACCGACGGCAAGGACGACATCACCTACGCCACCGGCGTCTCCGGCACGAAACTCGAACTCGACGGGGTTTCCTTCGTCGCCAACTGGCACGGGGCCGCCTTCGACCTCAAGTACACCTTCGCCCACCGGCAGACCGAGGGCGCCTTCAACCGCGACCCCGACAACTCGCCCCACGCCATCACCGAAACGCAGAACCCCGAATACGACCACGAACAGACCACCCACGAACTGCAGCTCACGGGAACCGCCTTCGATGAGCGGCTGACCTACGTGGCGGGGCTGTATGCCCTCGACGAGGAAGGCGCCGACAACGTCTACGTGCCCGTTTTCCTGCCCACGCCGGATCTCGCGATCGGGTTCCCCGCCGCGATCCACAACCTCGCCGATGTCGACAACGACAGCCAGGCCACCTACCTGCAGCTAACCTGGGACCTGAACGACATCTTCTCGGTCACCGGGGGCGTACGGCATACCAAGGACGACAAGGAATTCGTCTATACCCAGTACATCGCCGCGGACATCGCCGGCAATCCCCTGCCGTTCTTCCCGGGCGCCGTAACGGAAACCGGGGAGTTCAGGCCGGGGCTACTGCCGATCGTGGGCAACGGCAGCGGCGGGCTGGACGACACCTTCAAGGAGACCACGCTGAAGTTCGGGCTCGATGCCCGCCTTTCCGACGGCACGCTTGTGTATTACAGCTTTTCCCAGGGGTTCAAGAGCGGCGGATTCGTGTTGCGCTACGTCGAGTACGTGCCGCAGGCGCGCACGTTCGAACCGGAACTGCTCGACACCCACGAGATCGGCGTGAAGTGGCAGGGTTTCGACGACCGGGTGCGCCTGAACGCAGCCGCGTTCCTCTCGGATTACCAGGAGGTTCAGGTCACCTTCTTCGACAGCCTCGGCGGCCCCGTGACCGCCAATTCGGGCTCCGTGGGCATCGCCGGACTGGAACTCGAGTTGACGGCCCTTCTCACGGCCAATCTGCGCCTCGACCTCGGCTATGGGTATCTCGACGCCGATTACGACGAGATCAATCCCATCGCCGGCCTGTCGCTCACGATCGATGAGTCCGCAAAACTCGTCAACACGCCGTCGCACACGTTCGTTGCCGGGGTCGAATACAGCATTCCGTGGCAGGCCAACGAGCTGGCGTTCCGGCTCGACTACGCCTACACCGACGATTTGTTCAACGACTCCCAGAACTCCCCCTTCCTGTTCCAGAAGGCCTACGACACCCTGAACGCCTCCCTGCGTTTCTCGTTGGGCGAATCGACAGACATCGTCGCCTTCGTCGAGAACCTGACCGATGAGCGGTATATCGAAAGCGGCGACTCGAACTTCGGCCTGGGCTTCCACGAGGCCAACTACAACCGGCCCAGGGAATACGGCCTTACGGTTCGATACCGGTTCTAGTGTCCTGTGTTACGAATACGTTACCTTTCAGCGCATTGATGTCACAGGACACCGGCACCTGCCGCCATTGGAACCAAAAGGGTGAAACGTTGACTTACGTGGGGTGAACCCGATCATGACCGAAACATTCAAGGCGGCCGTTGTACAGGCAGCACCGGTTTTCATGAATCTCGATGGCTGCGTCGAAAAGGCCCGCGGGCTCATTGAGCGGGCCGCCCAGGAAGGGGCCCGGCTGGTCGCCTTTTCCGAATGCTGGTTTCCGGGCTATCCCTGGTGGATCTGGCTCGCCGCCCCCGCTCACAACGTCAAGTACTTTCAGGCCTACCACGAGAACAGCCTGGCCGTGGACGGCAACGCATTCGAGGAACTGCGGCAAATCGCGCAAAGCAACGGCGTGTTCCTGTCGGCGGGGGCGAGCGAACGCGACCAGGGCTCGCTCTACATCTCCCAGTTCCTGTTCGACGACCGGGGCGAGTTGCTGCAGGGGCGCCGCAAGCTGAAACCCACCCATGCCGAGCGCACCGTGTTCGGGGAGGGTAACGGCAGCCACCTGGAGGTGCTCGATACGGAACTCGGAAACATCGGCCAGTTGTCGTGTTGGGAACACATTCAGCCGCTGACCAAGTACGCCATGTACAGCATGCACGAACAGGTGCACATCGCCGCCTGGCCCTCCTTCAGTTGTTATCCCCAGGCCTATTCCCTGGGTCCGGAAGTCAACAACGCCGCCTCACAGGTGTACGCACTGGAAGGTCAGTGTTTCGTGCTCGCCCCCTGCGGCGTGATCTCCCGGGACATGATCGAGGTGCTGGTGGAAACCGACGACCAGGCAGCGCTCATCCGGTCGGGCGGCGGTTTCGCCCAGGTTTACGCTCCCGACGGCCGCCCGATGTGCGAGCCCCTGCCGGAAGACCAGGACGGCCTGCTCTTCGCCGAACTCGATCTCGGCGCCATAGCCGTCGCGAAATCGTTCGCCGATCCGGTCGGCCACTATTCCCGGCCGGATGTCACCAGGCTGTTGCTGAACCGCTCGCCGCAGCCTCGCGTCCAGGATTTCCTGCCGGAATCCACCGTCGGAGAAGACGCCGACGACGAGTTCGAGGAAGCCGACGCCAGTCGAACGCAACCGCCGTGATCCATTGACAACATAGGGGGATTGGCATGCCGCGTAACAATATGCCCGCCGGTTGGGAACCTCCCGCGCCGGCGTGGCAATCGGCCTGGCAAGACGACAAACCCCCCCTGGTGACCGGGGTTTTCGGAATCCAGTGCGAGAGCCCCGCCCTTCTCGATGCCTGGGCGGCCCGTGCCTTCTCCGGCGCCTGTGCACCTTTCGCAGCCGAGCGGGGCGCCTATGTCGACGGTTTCGGAGTATCGAACCATCTGTACGTCTGCTACTGGCGCAAACCGGCCTACGACAGGTGGTGGTCGCTGGAAGCCAACTCGGGCTGGTGGCGCGACAGTGGGCGCATTGCCGAGCGGGTCGGCTACTGGCGCGAGATTTTCACGATGCCGTTCGACCGCTTCGAAACCCTGCACTCGACCACCGAACCTCATGGAATCGGAGTCGCGGCAGACCGAATGGACGGGCCCATCTTGGAGCACGGCTACCCGGGCGGCATGCGAGACAGAATCCCCCGTTCCGAATCCAGCGACCTGCGCAGCGCCGGCGGCATGGCCGCCCCGCTCGACGCCCGCAGCAGCGGCGACGGCCCGCGCGTGGCCGTCACTCCACCCGAAAACATGTGCGTCATCCGCTCAGGGCAGAACTGGGCCCACTGCGACGCGGAACAGCGGAGCTGGTATCTCGAGAAGCTGCATCCCGTGCTGCTGGAGGGGATGAGCTACCTGCGCGATAATCCCCTGGAGGCCAACTGCTATTCGCTACGCTTCGTCGACAGGAAAGGCGATTCCTGGAGTGCCATGGAGCAGTCGTTCGGTTTGGGATTTGCCACGGATGTGCACGCCTTCGAGCAGTGGGCGAAGAGTCATCCGACCCACCTGGCCATATTCGACGGCTTTCTGCAGATGGTCGACACCTTCGGCGCCGACCTGCAACTCCGGCTCTGGCATGAAGTCACGGCCTTGCCGGGCGAAGGCTGCGAGTTCGAGTACATTGCCTGCCACCCGGGCACCGGGTTGCTGAGCTACGCGAGTTGAGCCCGGCGATGACCTCTTACCTGCTCGAAGGCTGCTACCGGAAGGGAACGTCCGGCCTCGACGAAAAAGATCGCATCGACTACTGGCGCGACATCATCTGCGATGAGTTCGTCAAGCTCGACTGCGGAAAGATGGCCAGCGATTTCAAGGGAGAACTGCGCGGCGGCGCATCCGTCGGCGACCTCCAGTTCGCCGAAGTGGTGGCAGACCCGCAATTCGTCGAGCGCTCCAACCGTCAGATCGCGAAGTTCGCGGAATCCGATTTTCTGATCAGCTTCCAGCTCGAAGAACGGGGCCTCGTCCGCCAGAACGGCCGGGAGGCGCTGCTTACCCCGGGCAGCTTCGCTCTCTACGACAGCACGCAACCCTATTCGCTGACCTTCGAGCAGCGCTTCCACCAGCTCGTCGTTCAGATGCCGAAGGTGGTGCTGTCTCGCCACCTCATGAACCCCGAGCAATACACGGCCGTCCCCATATCCGGGAAATCCGGGCTCGGCGCGGTGCTCACCGATTTCATTTTTTCACTGGCGAGAGAACTTCACCACGTGCACACGGCGCCCGATGAGCTATCCGAAAATCTCGTCGACATGATCGCCATCGCGTTCAGCTCTTCGGTCATGCTGAACCAGGTCGGCAACCATTCGATCGTCCGCGAATCGCTGAAACGTCGCATCCGCCAGTACATCGACAACAACCTCTGCAATCCCGACCTGTCGAACCATCGCATCGCCGCCGCACAGAACATCTCGGTGCGTTACCTGCACAAGCTGTTCGACGACGAGGAAGAAACGGTGCACGCCATCATCCTGAACAAGCGGCTTGAGCGCACCCGCGGGCTGCTCAACGATCCGGCCTATGCCGGCCACAGCATCGAGCGGATCGCCTACAGCACCGGTTTCGTCAGCGCCGCGCATTTCTCGCGGGCGTTCAAGAAGCGCTACGGGGTCTGTCCGAGCGACGTTCGTTGACCGGGCAACCGGCAATCCGGAACAAGTACCCCCGAACCGGGGGCCGAAATCACATAGGTCGCGCCCGTTCTGAACCGATGGCCGATCGGCCGGTCCAAATTGAAGGATCACAAGAGTTCATTCGTTTGCACGCCCGCCGCCCAGCCGCGACAATGCGACCGCCCCCGGCAAGCACCGACCGACGTCGATCGAAAAGAGGCGCCTCGATCCGGCTCCGAGAGTGGGTGTGCGGTACGGACATCCGGCACGCCAAGCGGACGCGTTGTGGTGGAATTCGAGGGCGCAGGGGTGCTTTAAAGGTGCCGGATGTCCGCACCGCACACCCACTCTCTCCCAGCGGACTTCTGTTCCCAGCACGTCGGCGCCCCGGCGCGCCGGGGGAAAACTCACATGGAAAGATGACATGAACATCAAGAGACTGGTCCTGTTGGCAGCGGTGGTCGTGCTGATTGCGCTCTTCTTCGCTTTCGATCTGCAGAGATTCCTGTCTGTCGAGTATCTGGGCGCCCAGGGCGAGGCGATCGTTGCGTTCAAGGACAGCAATACCTGGGCTGCCGCGGCCCTGTTTTTCGTCGTGTACGTGGCCATCACTGGCCTGTCGCTGCCCGGCGCCGCGCTGATGACGCTGATCGCGGGCGCACTGTTCGGCCTGGTCACCGGTGTGGTTATCGTGTCGTTCGCGAGCAGCATTGGCGCGACGCTTGCCTTCGCCATCGCCCGATACCTTTTCCGGGATGCGGTACGCCGGCGATTCGAGCGCGCGCTGATCGCGATCGACAAGGGTGTCGAAAAAGACGGGGCGTTCTACCTGTTCGCTTTGAGGCTGGTGCCCGCTTTCCCGTTCTTCGCCATCAACCTGGCGATGTCGGTCACGCCCATCCGGGCCTGGACGTTCTACTGGGTCAGCCAGGTGGGCATGCTGCTCGGAACCATTGTCTACGTGAACGCCGGCGCCGAGCTGGGGCAGATCGAATCCCTGAGCCTTAGCGGCATATTGACGCCGGAGCTGATTGCCTCGTTCGCGCTGCTCGGCCTGTTTCCGCTGATTGCGAAAAAGGTGCTGGCCCAACTGAAAGCGCGCAGGGCCCTGCGCCGTTTCAGGAAGCCCAGGCGCTTCGATACGAACCTGGTCGTGCTCGGGGCCGGCTCCGCGGGGCTGGTCAGCGCCCTGATCGCGGCCACCGTCAAGGCAAGGGTCACCCTCATCGAACGGCACCGCATGGGCGGGGACTGCCTGAACACCGGCTGCGTGCCGAGCAAGTCGCTGCTGCGATCCGCGAAAATGCTCTCGTATGTGGCCAGGGCACGGGAATTCGGGCTGAAGAGCGCGCACGCCGAGTTCGACTTCGCCGATGTCATGGAACGGGTGCAGGGCATCGTCAAGGCCATCGAGCCGAACGATTCCGTGGAGCGCTATACCGGGCTCGGGGTGGACTGCGTCAGGGGCGACGCCACCATCGCCTCGCCCTGGTCGGTGCGCGTAAACGGCAGCGAGATCACGACGCGCAATATCGTCATCGCCACGGGAGGGACGCCATTCGTTCCACCGATTCCGGGGCTGATGGATGTCCCCTACTACACCTCGGACACCATCTGGAACCTGCGCACCCTGCCGCACCGACTTGTCGTTCTCGGCGGCGGCCCCATCGGCAGCGAACTCGCCCAGGCATTCTGCCGCTTCGGCGCCTCGGTGACACAGGTGGAGCAGGCGCCGCGCGTCCTGATGCGTGAAGACCCGGATGTCGGCGAGCTGCTCGGCCGGCAGTTCACTGACGACGGGGTGCGGCTGCTCACCAACCATCGAGCCCTGCGCGTGGAATCCGACGGTGAGGGGCACGTACTGGTCTCTTGCGATGCGGACGGAAACGAGGTCGGCGCGCCCTTCGATGCCCTGCTTGTCGCGGTCGGACGGCGCCCGAACACCGTTGGGCTTGGCCTCGATGCCATCGGCGTCGCCACCGATGACCGGGGCGGCGTGGAGGTGGACGAATTCCTGCGCAGCACCGTTCCCACCATCTACGCCTGCGGCGACGTCATCGCTCCCTACCAGTTCACTCACACGGCTTCCCACGAGGCCTGGTACGCGTCGGTCAATTCGCTGTTCGGGCCGTTCAAGCGGTTCAAGGTCGACTATTCGGTGATTCCCTGGACGACGTTTACCGACCCTGAAGTGGCCCGGGTCGGGCTGAACGAACAGGACGCCGAGAGCCGGGGCATTCCCGTGGAGGTCACCCGCTACGATCTGGAGGACCTGGACCGCGCCCTCGCCGACGGGGAAGGCCGGGGATTCGTCAAGGTGCTCACCCCGCCGGGCAAGGACCGGATTCTGGGCGCCACCATCGTCGGTCATCACGCCGGAGACCTGCTCTCGGAATTCATCACGGCCATGAAGTGGGGGCTGGGGCTGAAGAAGATCATGAGCACCATCCACGTGTATCCGACGCTTGCGGAGGCGAACAAGTTCGCCGCGAGCACCTGGCGCAAGGGGCACGCCCCGGAAGGGCTGCTGCAGTGGGTGGAGAAGTTTCACCGCCTGCGGCGATAAGCCGCCGTTGCTTCAATCGAACGAACGGCCGCAGACAAGCGTGTCTCGAGCGCCCGGGAGGCGGGCGCTGTGGTACTAAAGGCTCAGCCGGCGGATGTCGTTCAGGAGGCTCGCGAGGTGAGTGACGAAGCGGCCTGCCTCGGCGCCGTTTATGGCCCGGTGATCGTAGCTGAGCGAAAGGGGCAGGATCTTGCGCGGCTGGAACTCGGAACCGTCCCAGACCGGCTTGGTGACCAGGCGCGCGACGCCCAGGATGGCCACCTCCGGCGCATTGACGATGGGCGTGAATCCGGTTCCTCCAAGGGCGCCCAGGCTGGATACGCTGAAGGTGCCGCCCTGGGCGTCGTCCATGCCAAGGCGCCGTTCGCGCACCTTGGCGGCGAGTTCGGCGATTTCCGCGGCGAGGTCCCAGATGCCTTTGCGGTCCGCATTCTTGAGAACCGGCACAACCAGGCCCTGGTCGCTGTCTACCGCAAAGCCGATGTTGTAGTAGCGTTTGAGCACATAGTTCTCGGCGTTGGCGTCGAGCGATGCGTTGAAGGTGGGAAACTCCTTTAGCGCGTAGCAGCAGGCCTTGACGATGAAGGGCAGCGGGGTGAGGTTCACGCCCCGCTCGGCAGCTTCCGTCTTGAGCGACCCCCGGAACGACTCCAGCTCCGTTACGTCCGCCTCATCGTGCTGGGTGACCTGGGGGACGTTCAGCCAGCTTGCGTGCAGGTTTCGGGCGCCGGCGGCCCGTACCCGGGTCAACGGCTGGCTTTCCACCGGCCCGAACCGGGCGAAATCCACGGTTGGAACCGGAGGCAGGCCTGTTGTGCCGCGCTCACTTCCCTCCCGGGGGGAGGACATCGACTGTTTCACGAAGTGCTTGACGTCGTCCTTGACGATCCGGCCCCGGGCTCCCGTGCCGTTGATCTCGGCAAGCGCGACGCCCAGCTCCCGCGCCAGGCGGCGCGTCGCCGGCCCGGCATAGACCTTGGCGCCGGGGCTGTGCTCTTCAGGCATCTCGGAACCGGGGGGTTTGGCCGGCGCGAGCGGCGGCGAAGGCTTGCGACCTTCCCGCGACCGTGACGGCTCGTCCGGCGCAGACGGCCGTGCCGGCCTGTCCGGCCCCGCCCGCGCCGGTTCGGCGGCAGGCGCGGCGGCCTCCAGGGTAAACAACCGGGTTCCTTCGACAACCGGGTCGCCTTCCCGCACATGCACCGCCGTCACGACGCCGGTGGCGCCGGCGGGAATCTCCATGGTCGCCTTGTCGGACTCCACTACCACCGCCAGGCCGTTCTCTTCGACCCGATCGCCCGGTTGGATGGCCACCTCGATGACCACGACATCCTGGGCATCGCCGATGTCGGGAACGGAAACCACCACTTCGCTACCGTTGTCAGCCTCCGGCTCCCGAGTTGGTTCCTCGCCAGCCGTTGGCGATTCCGGCAAGTCCGGCACGTCGGCGGAATCCGCTGCCTGGGGGCCCGCCGTTGATTCCGGGTGTGCTCCGCCCGGTCCGTGCCCTGCCTGCTCCGTATCGCTGAGGCGGGCGATCAGTTGCCCCTCCTCCACGGGGTCGCCGATGCCCACCAGCAGCTCCTTGAGCGTACCGGCAATTCCCGCCGGGACCTCCATCGATGCCTTGTCGGACTCGATCACCAGGATGGCGTCGTCGGGGCCGACCGTATCACCCGGCGCGACGCACAATTCAATGACCTCGACGTTCTCGGCGTCGCCTATGTCGGGAATCCTTATCTCCGCCATGTATCCCTGGCCCTCGGGCTACGCCAGACGCGGATTGGGTTTCTCGGGATCGATGCCGAACTCTTCCCGGGCGCTGCGCACCGCGTCGAGAGAAACCCGCTGTTGCCCGGCCAGCGCGGACAGCGCCGCCAGGGCGATGAAACGCCGGTCCACCTCGAAGAAATTGCGCAACTGCTCACGGGTATCGCTGCGGCCGAAACCGTCGGTGCCCAGGACGGTCAGGGGGGCGGTCAGGCCGCCTCGAATCTGTTCGGCCAGGGATTTCTGGTAGTCGCTTGCGGAAACCACCGGATCGTCCCCGGCGAGTACCGTCGAGAGATGGCTGGTCCGCGGCTCCGACTCGGGATGCAGCAGGTTCCAGCGTTGAGCATCGCGCAGTTCGCGGGCCAGTTCGTTGTAGCTCGTGACGCTGTAGACTTCCGCCGTGACGCCCCGCTCGGCGAGCATGGCAGCGGCGGCTTCCACTTCTCGAAGAACGGTGCCGCTGCCGAGCAGGCGCACCCGCGACCCCTTGCCGTCTCCGGCTTCGCTCAGCCGGTACAGGCCCCTGAGAATGCCTTCTTCCGCACCTTCTGGCATGGGCGGCTGAGGATAGTTCTCGTTCATGACCGTGATGTAGTAGAAGATGCGCTCGCGCTCGGCGAACATGCGGCGCATGCCGTCCTGCACGATTACCGCCAGCTCGTAGGCGTAGCACGGGTCGTAGGAGATACAGTTCGGAACGGTCGAAGCCAGCACGTGGCTGTGGCCGTCCTGGTGCTGCAGCCCCTCCCCGTTCAGGGTCGTGCGGCCGGCGGTGCCACCGAGCAGGAACCCCCGCGCCTGCATGTCGCCGGCGGCCCAGGCCAGATCGCCGATGCGCTGGAAACCGAACATCGAATAGAAGATGTAGAAAGGAATGAGGGTGTACCGGTTCGTGCTGTAGGAGGTGGCCGCCGCCAGCCAGGCGGAAAAGGCGCCCGCCTCGTTGATGCCCTCCTCAAGCACCTGGCCGTCCCTGGATTCCCGGTACGCCGCGATCTCGCCGGAATCCTCCGGTTCGTAGAGCTGGCCCTTGGACGAATAGATGCCGAGTTGGCGAAACATCCCCTCCATGCCGAAGGTACGCGCCTCATCGGGCACGATCGGCACGATGCGATTGCCGATGTTTCCGTCACGCACCAGGGTAGCCAGCATCCTCACGAACTGCATGGTCGTCGAGTTGGCCCGGCTGCCGGTGCCCTTGAGTTGCGCCTCGAACGCATCGAGCCCCGGAATCTCCAGGCACTCCCGCGACTCGCTGCGCGTCGGAATGTAGCCGCCCAGGCGCTTGCGTCGTTCACGCATGTAAAGCAGCTCCGGGTCGTCCTCCCGGGGCCGGTAGTAGGGAATGCTCTCCAGCTCCTTGTCGGTCAGCGGGATGTCGAACCGGTCGCGGAAATGCTTCAGGCCATCGAGGTCGAGCTTCTTCACCTGGTGAGTGTCGTTCTCCGATTCTCCGGCATCGCCCATGCCGTATCCCTTGATGGTCTTAGCCAGGATCACCGTGGGCTCGCCCCGGTGATGCACCGCCGAGTGATAGGCGGCGTAGACCTTGAACGGGTCGTGCCCTCCCCGGTTCAGCCGGTAGATGTCGTCGTCGGTGAGGTTGTCGACCATCTCGAGCAGGTGCTTGTCCTGCCCGAAGAAGTGTTCGCGCACATAGGCGCCGCCTTTCGCCTTGTAGTTCTGGTACTCGCCGTCCACGGTCTCGTTCATGCGCTGCTGCATAAGCCCGGTATCGTCCTTGGCGAAGAGGGGATCCCACAGGCGCCCCCACACCACCTTGATGACGTTCCAGCCCGCGCCCCGGAAATAGCCTTCAAGCTCCTGGATGATCTTGCCGTTGCCGCGCACCGGGCCGTCAAGCCGCTGCAGGTTGCAGTTGACCACGAAGATCAGGTTGTCGAGCCGTTCCCGGCCGGCGAGCGACAGGGCGCCCAGGGACTCCGGCTCGTCGCATTCGCCGTCGCCGACGAATACCCAGACCTTGCGATTCCCCATGGGCACGAGCCCCCGGCTGTCGAGGTACTTCATCACATGGGCCTGGTAGATGGCCTGCAACGGGCCGAGACCCATGCTGACGGTGGGGAACTGCCAGTAATCGGGCATGAGCCAGGGGTGCGGATAGGAGGAGAGCCCGCTGCCGCCCACCTCCCGGCGGAACTCGTCGAGCTGCTCTTCCGTCAGCCTTCCCTCGAGGAACGACCGCGCATAGATTCCCGGCGAGGCATGGCCCTGGAAATAGATGAGATCGCCGGTGGGGCGGCCGTCCTCGTCCGCATCGGAGCCCCGGAAGAAATAGTTGAAGCCGACATCGTAGAGGGTGGCCGACGACGCAAAGGTGGAGATGTGGCCGCCGATGTCCCCGGGCCGGTTGTTCGCCCGCACCACCATGGCCAGCGCGTTCCAGCGGATCAGCGACCGGACGCGGCGCTCCATGAAGAGGTCGCCGGGCATGAAGGCCTCGCGGCTGGACGGAATGGTGTTGCGATAGGGCGTGGTGATGGTGTAGGGCAGGCGCGCGCCGGTCTTGGTCATCCGGGCCGAAAGGCGCTCGAGCAGGAAATTGGCCCGGTCGACGCCGTCGTTTTCCAGGACGTATTCCAGGGAATCCAGCCATTCGCGGGTCTCTTCCCGGCTGGTGTCGATCTGCTCTGTCGGTTCCGCCATGCTGCTGATTCTCCGACTCGGGGAGTGCGCCGGCGGCGTTGCGCCCGCGGCGCGGCATCGCCCGTCGTAGTCGGATTTTAGCCTACTCAGTAGAGCGTCGTGAGGTATCGATGCCAGTCGAAGCTTCGACCGGGGTCGGTCTTGCGGCCCGGCGCCACTTCGTTGTGGCCGACGATGGCTTCCACGGTGAGACGCGGATAGGTCTCGAGCAACAACCTGGTAACGCGGGTCAGAACACGATACTGGCTGTCGGTGTAGGGCCGGGAATCCGTGCCTTCGAGTTCGATGCCGATGGCGTAGTCGTTGCAGTTCGGCCGGCCCTGCCAGCGGGAAACGCCCGCGTGCCAGGCGCGTTTGTCGAAAGGCACATACTGCGTGCAGGCGCCAAGCCGGTCGATCAGCACGTGGCTTGAAACCCGAAGCCCGGACAACTCGAGAGCGTCCGCCACATCGGCCGGCATCGAACCGGAAAAGAGCCGGTCGACCAGCCCCGTGCCGAATTCCCCCGGGGGCAACGAGATTCCATGCAGCACGATCAGGCTCGGGCCCTGCCCTTGCGGCCGGTCGTCCTGGTGTGGGGACGGCACCCTGTTTGCCCCTTCCAACCAATGCTCCGAATCGATCGGCACTCTGCGTTCCTTGTCTGCGGACGACGGTTGTCAATCCAGTGAGGATCGTACCCGGTTGCCACCGTTGCGCCGAACCGCGGCGCCGCCCCGCCGGTCCTGCGTCCAAACCTTCGCTTCGGGACGTTCAACGGGCATTATCTCCCGGCAGAAGCGCGGAACAAGGACCAACGGGGCGTTCCCACAGCCGGGGAGAAAACGGTGACCGGGAGCGAACCTGGTTTGGTCGACAACCTGATCCGCGAACAAGAGGTATAGACCCGCATGCAGATTGACCACCAATTCCAGGCCGCCATCGAATCGCACGTCAGGGCCGCCATCGAGGAGGACGTCGGCTCCGGCGATATCACCGCGAGGCTGGTGCCACAATCATCGTCGGCCCGGGCACGGGTTTTCACCCGGGAGGCCGGGGTATTCTGCGGCAAGCCAATGCAATTCGATGCGGGGCTCGATCTGCCTGCAGGTCTCGGCCACCCAGGGCTTGCCGCAGAATACCCCGGCCTCCCGGGTGAA